>JAIBAI010000021.1 GCA_019695235.1 Bacteroidia bacterium
GGCCACCTTCGGCTTCCCTGATGGCTTTGACAATCTGTGTTTCTGTGAATCTGGTCTTTTTCATGATAGTTTAAAATTAAGGTTTTATCCAATTTTAAACCAGTCCGGATTTTAGGAACACTTACACTTTACAACGCCGACCCGGGGAAATTACAAATAGAAAACAAAAATTAAACTGCGTTGTTTCGGTAAGAGTGTTTTTGGATTCCCTGATAAAAAATGGGCGAAAACAAAAATGTGATAATTTTTTTACTACCAGCCATGCCCCATTTAATAATAGATGCCCAGCGCCGCACTCAGCACCGGAAGCAAATGCCTTATCTTAACAACTAAACTAAACCACCAATAAAAATGACCAACCTAAAAATAATCACTTCTACCACCCGCCCTGGCAGAGCAGGGATAGCTATAGAAAAATGGATTCAAGTAGTGACCACACTAAGCATGATGCCATTGGCCGTGCAAGTGAATATCCCTTTCTTTGCAAAACTGATTGATGAAAATGGAGTTTTTCAGGCCAATGAAATCATACTCAAATCTGCCGAGCAAACTTTGGAAGAACTTAAAAAATGGAGCGATGCGCTGAAACTCATGCGGAAAAATTAATGCTAAACTATTGAAATGAATTGGGCTTATCTTACCCTCACCTTAGTCTTATCAATTGGAACAATAAGCTGCAAAGCGCAAACAAAACCAAAAATGGAAAACAACAATCCTTTGCTGTGCAAGCCAGACAGTGGTATCTGCGAAATGCCTGGCCAGCAATCATCTAATACCCAAACGAAGAATACTACCTCGCTCCAAAAACCTATAAGGGTAATTTATTTTACTGATCCAATTTGCTCATCCTGTTGGGGCATTGAACCGCAACTGCGGAAATTAAAACTTGAATACGGTGATAACATTCATGTTGAATATAAAATGGGCGGCCTGTTACCCGACTGGAATTACAACAGTGGCGGAATCAGCAAACCATCTGATGTAGCCCAGCATTGGGATGAAGTGAGCGCTTACTATGACATGCCTATTGATGGCGACGTATGGCTTGAAGACCCTTTACACTCCTCCTACCCCCCTTCAATTGCGTTTAAAGCAGCTCAAATGCAGGACAATGAAAAAGCGATCTTGTTTCTCCGGGTAATCAGGGAGATGGTGTTCTTGCAAAAAAAGAATATCACAAAATGGGAATATCTGAAGCAAGCCGCAAAAATGGCCGGTTTAGATGATGTACAGTTAAAAAACGACTTTGACAACAAGGCAATTGAACACTTTCAGGAAGACCTGAAACTGGCAAAGCAAATGGGTGTAAGAGGCTTCCCTACATTGTTCTTTACCAACAAACAGGGCAAAACTGAAATTGTATATGGTGCTAAACCCTACGCATCCTTTGAGAATGCCATTGTTAAACTCTACCCGGATGGAATTAAACTTGCATACGAGAAAAGCCACACAGCAGTTTTCGCACAATACCACTCTCTTACAGCAAAAGAATTTGCCGAGCTAACAGGTACTCCACGGCAACAATCCGAACAAATTCTTGATGAACTAACACGTACGGGAGTACTACATAAACAAACTACCAAAAACGGGGCAATCTGGGAATTAACAAATAAGGCCCGTTAATAAGCATAACAAATACATTTATTAAAAGCCCTTAGCATTCTATCAGACAATACATGTAATTTTATTACCTTTGTCTGATAGTTTTGATTGCCATGCCATTGTTGAACCCCGATATTCTCAAACAGGAAGAAGAAACTGACGTACTGGTTGCATCAGATTTATACCAATTGGTGGTTTTCAATGACGACTTCAACACCTTCGAAGACGTTATCCAATGGCTCGTCGAAATTTGTGACCATGCTCCAATTCAGGCTGAGCAATGCGCCATTCTGATTCATTATACCGGAAAATGCTCAGTTAAATCAGGCGAATACGATGATTTAAAACCACGTGCCTCTGCCCTGCTCGACCGTGGTCTTTCTGTTGAAATTCAGTAACCCATCTTTATACCGCTGAATGCTCCTGCTTAGCCCGACCAATTTTTCGGATTATGAACTGATTGATTCCGGAAACTTTGAAAAACTCGAACGTTTTGGCCAATATATTACCATCCGGCCAGAACCCCAGGCATTATGGAATAAAATACTGCCTGAAAAAGAATGGCTAAAAAAGGCACATGTACGCTTTGAAGCCAAAAGTAGCTCCAGCGGAACATGGCAAAAACTCAAACAAATGCCCGACCGTTGGCTGATACAATACAAAAAAGCAAACGTAAACCTAAAACTTCGCCTGGCCCTTACCAGTTTTAAGCATGTTGGCGTGTTTCCTGAACAGGCAGTTAATTGGGACTATATTGGTGAATCTATTTCATTGCTTCAAACATCCCAGCCCCGTTTCCTGAACCTTTTTGCCTACACCGGGGCAGCCTCTCTCGCTGCCAGATCTGCCGGTGCCGACGTAACACATGTTGATTCAGTTAAACAGGTAGTTACCTGGGCTAACGAAAATCAAGCCCACTCCTCCCTAAACGGTGTGCGTTGGGTAGTAGAGGATGCCATGAAGTTCGTTAAACGCGAAATCAGACGAGGAAACAAATACCAGGGCATCATCATGGACCCACCGGCCTACGGACACGGCACCGATGGCGAAAGCTGGAAACTTGAAAAACAACTCAACGAATTGGTAAACGATACCACCCAACTGCTCGACCCTAAAGAGCACTTCATGATACTTAACACCTATTCGCTCGGGTTCTCATCACTTATTCTCGGAAATCTCTTCCCTCAAAACCGCAAACTTGAAAGCGGCGAACTCTTCTTACAAAGCAGCTCCGGCCAAAAACTGCCCCTTGGCGTGTTCGGACGATTCCGGCAATTGAATAAAAAAGCCTGAAAAGCCCACTAATACTGAATTTTATTTTTTTTTCGGGGGTATCAGTATTTTGCTTAGCTTTGCGCCTCTATTTAAGAAGCTCATTCACAATGGCATTGACATCTGAAGAAAAGAAAACCATTTTCAAGAAACACGGAGGGGTTGAAACCAATACAGGCTCATCGGAAGGCCAGATTGCCCTCTTTACCGAACGCATTAACCAACTTACAGGCCACCTGAAAGTTAATAAAAAGGATTTCGGAACTCAACGTTCACTTATCCGCCTGGTCGGAAAACGCCGCAGTCAGCTCGACTACCTCAAAGACCGCGACATCAACCGCTACCGGGAGATAATCAAGGTACTGAATATACGGAAGTAATTCTACCGCAGATAATAGAAAAGGCAATTTTCCAATTGCCTTTTCGTTTTTTTACACCTTACCAAATACACACAAGATGAATATCGGAACGCAAAAAACGTTTGTCATGCCCGATGGCCAGGAAATTACCATCGAAACAGGCAAACTCGCCAAGCAGGCCCACGGATCAGCGGTGATTCGCATGGGTGGAACGATGCTGCTGGCAACCGTGGTGTCAAATCAGGATGCCATGGATGGGATTGATTTTCTCCCGCTTACCGTTGACTACCAAGAAAAATATGCCTCAACCGGAAAATTCCCCGGCGGCTTCTTCAAACGCGAAGCAAGACCATCTGAAAATGAAATCCTGACCGCCCGCTTAGTTGACAGAGCCCTTAGGCCATTGTTCCCTGACGATTACCACGCAGATACTCAAGTGATGATTTCTCTGATTTCATCCGACAAAGAACACCTCCCCGATTCACTGGCTTGCCTTGCAGCTTCTGCAGCTATCTCAGTGAGCAATATCCCATTTAACGGCCCTGTGTCGGAAGTACGCGTTGCCCGCATCAATGGCCGCCTGGAAATCAATCCACGCTACGAACTGCTCAAAAACGCCGATATAGACCTTATTGTTGCTGCTTCTGATGACAGCATCGTGATGGTAGAAGGTGAAATGCAGGAAGTAAGCGAAGCCGACATGCTTGAAGCCATCAAAACTGCCCACGCCGCTATTAAAGTTCAAATCAATGCCTTGCGCGAACTGGCTGCAATGATTCCGGCTGCAAGTCCGAAACGTACCTACAACCACGAAACACATGACCCGGTGCTGCGCGAAAAGGTAAACAGCTTTTGCTACAATAAACTGCTCGATGTGGCCCGCTCACGCACTGCCGACAAGAAACTTCGCAGTGATAATTTCAAAGCAATAAAAGAAGAATTTGTTGCCAGCCTGAGCGCAGAAGAAGCTGCTGCCGGGAAAGCCCTGATAGGCCGCTATTTCCATGATGCTGAAAAGAAAGCTGTACGCCAGGTGATGCTTACCGAAAAGGTGCGCCTCGACGGTCGCGGAATGACCGACATTCGCCCCATCTGGTGCGAAGTAGATTACCTTCCCTCAGCACACGGTTCAGCTATCTTTACACGCGGAGAAACCCAGTCGCTCACAACAGTTACATTGGGTACGAAAATGGACGAGCAGAAGATTGACGGTGCGGTATTAGAAGGCACAAACACCTTCCTGCTTCACTATAACTTCCCTTCATTCTCTACCGGTGAGGCCCGCCCAAACAGAGGTACCAGCCGCCGCGAAATCGGACATGGCAACCTTGCTTTGCGTGCTTTAAAACCACTTATTCCCGGAGGCGAAAACAACCCTTATACTATACGTGTTGTTTCTGATATTCTTGAATCAAACGGCTCTTCTTCTATGGCAACCGTTTGTGCCGGTACGCTTGCTCTCATGGATGCCGGTGTGCAAATTGCCAAACCGGTATCTGGTATAGCAATGGGTCTTATCACCGACGATGGAAGTAACTATGTTGTTCTCAGCGATATTCTCGGCGATGAAGACCATCTGGGTGATATGGACTTCAAAGTTACCGGAACCCGCGATGGTATTACCGCATGCCAGATGGACCTGAAAGTGCACGGCCTCAGCTACGACATCATGCTGAACGCCCTCAATCAGGCTAAAGAAGGCCGACTGCATATCCTCAATGAAATGGCGAAAGTAATCAGCCAACCAAGGGAAGATTACAAACCACATGCTCCTAGAATCGTTGAAATTCGAATTCCGAAAGAGTTTATCGGCGCCGTTATCGGTCCGGGTGGTAAAATCATTCAGGAAATGCAGAAAGAAACCAATACCGTTATCGTTATCGAAGAAGTAAACGAACAAGGTGTGGTGCAAATCTCTTCGAGCAATAAAGAAAATATAGATAAAGCACTTGCCAGAATACGTGCTATCGCATCAACTCCCGAAATTGGGGAGGTTTACACCGGCAAAGTGAAATCAATTGTTCCTTTCGGTGCATTTATCGAAGTGATGCCAGGAAAAGATGGCCTACTTCATATCTCGGAGGTTGAATGGCGACGCCTTGAAAACCTTGATGGTATCATGAAAGAAGGTGACATCGTTACCGTTAAACTGATTGATATTGACAAGAAAACCGGCAAACTGAAACTCAGCCGCAAAGTGCTCCTTCCGAAACCGGAGCCTGCAACCAATTGATTGTAAATATTTTACGTAGAAAGCCGCAGCACCCCTGCGGCTTTTTTATTGCCGGTCGTATATTCGCAAAATGAACCGCAGTCTCTTTTACCTTTCAAGCCAGCATAACATCCTGGTAAGGCTGCTGATTTACCTTGTAAGTGTGGCCCTCATTGTTTGGATGTTGCCACATGAACATAAGTTCAGGTACGAGTTTAACGCCGGTTCAAATTGGCTCAACGAAGATTTCTATGCCCCCTTCTCCGTTGCCATAAGAAAGGCCCCTGATGAAATTACCCGCGAAGCTGATGATATCATCCGTACCAGCAAACCTGTGTACGTTTTTGACGAAAACATCCCTATACAGCTCAAGGCAGAAATTAGTTTCCGATTGGATGCCTTTCTGAATAAAGCCAACTTTCAGATACCATCTGAACAGCTTGACTTTATCAGGCAACATGCCGGTCTTTGGATTGACTCCATTTATAAACGCGGAATCATTGTTGAAATGGCTGGGATGGACCTCCCTGACTTGCTGCTGGAGACACGTAACGACAGGGTACGTGAAGTACAACCTATTGAATACTTTACAAAAAAGCAAGCATTGCGCTTTATTGCCGAAAAGCTGAATGCCCGCCCCACATTTGATTCACCGGCTTTACGGCAGTTTTTTGAGCAATACCTCCAGCCAAATGTGTTGTTTAATGAACAAAAAACGGAAGCCTCCAGAAAAAAACTGATTGAAAATATCTCCCCCACCAGAGGTATGGTAAGCAAAGGAGAACTGGTGATAGAAAATGGCGAAAAAATCAGTCCTGAAAAATTCAGAATCCTTGAATCTATCCGAAATGAATACGAAGCACGCCCCAACAACGCCACTTCTGATTTCTGGCTTATTGTAGGCAAAACAATTATCGTTTTCATCCTGCTTGGCATGGTGTTGCTTTTTCTTATTCTGCTCCGGAAAGACCTCTTCCGCGACTCAGTCAAGATTAGCTTCCTCTTTACCCTGATGGTAGCAATGGTTTTCATGGCCGCAATGGCCAGCAGAACAACTACCATCAGCGCTTACCTTATTCCTTATTGCGCCCTCCCAATCATTATCCGGGCTTTCTTTGACACTCGCCTTGCCTTGTTTGCTCATGTGATTACCATGTTCATCGTGGGCCTGTTCGTTCCTAACCCCTTTGAGTTTGTTACCATTCAGGTAGTTGGGGGTATGTCGTGCATCTTTAGCGTAGTGAATCTGCGTAAACGCTCACGTTTATTCCTTACTATCGCTTTGCTGCAGGTAGTATATATCAGCATTTTTAGTGGGTTTACTTTAATGGCCGGAGAGGTTGTTTTACCAGAACACCTTGAACAAATTATCTGGTTTGTAGCCAGTGCCGCCCTCACTTTATTTGCCTACCCTATCATCTATCTTATCGAAAAAGTATTTGGCTTTACAAGCGATGTTTCACTTTTAGAACTATCCGATACCAATAACCCCTTGCTGAAAGAAATGGCGCTGAAGGCTCCCGGAACCTTTCAACACTCTCTTCAGGTGGCCAACCTGGCCGAAGCTGCGGTGTTTAAAATCGGCGGAAACACACTGCTTACCCGAACCGGTGCCCTCTACCACGATATAGGTAAAATTGAAGTAGCACGCTACTACATTGAAAATCAGGTGACTGGCGTAAACCCTCACGATGAGCTTGATTTTGACGAAAGTGCCCGCATCATCATTAGCCACGTAAAAAGAGGGGTACAACTTGGGCGAAAATACAAATTGCCGGATGCTATTCTTGACTTTATCCGAACGCATCACGGCACAAGCAGAGTGCAATACTTCTACCGCTCATTTTTAAAAAGCTTCCCCGATGCCGATGTTGAAGAAAATGCTTTCCGTTATCCCGGCCCCAACCCCTATTCACGTGAAACTGCCGTGGTAATGATGGCTGATGCCGTTGAGGCTACCTCCAGAAGTTTAAAATCAATTGACAGTGAAACAATTGACGCAATGGTCGAGGCCATCATCAATGAACAAATTGCCGACAATCAGTTCATCAACGCCGATATCACTTTTAAAGATATCACTACTATTAAAAACATCTTCAAGAAAATGTTGATGAATATTTACCATGTCAGGATGGAATATCCGCGCTAAACCCCTTCCTGCACTTGCCGGGAAATGCTAATTTTGCCCCCCTTATCATTCTAAGATGTCAAGCCGAAAAGTACGCGTAAGATTTGCCCCAAGCCCCACCGGAACCCTACATATAGGAGGTGTGCGCACCGCATTATACAATTACCTCTTTGCCCATCACCATCAGGGTGAGTTTATCCTGCGCATTGAAGATACCGACCAGACCCGATTTGTTCCGGGAGCAGAAGACTATATCATGGAATCGCTTCGATGGCTTGGAATTGAACCAAGTGAAAGTCCCCTGCATGGCGGGCCACACGCACCCTATCGCCAAAGTGAACGGAAGCCGCTTTACCGGAAATATGTAGATCAACTGCTCGATAGTGGACATGCTTATTACGCATTTGACACGCCGGAAGAGTTAGACGAAATGCGCCAAAGACTCAGTGCTGCTAAGGTTGCTTCACCACAATACAACGCCATCACCCGGCATAACATGAAAAACTCACTGACCCTTGCTGACGACGAGGTGAAGCGAAAACTCGACAACAACGAACCATACGTTGTACGTATTAAACTCCCCCGCCAGGAAGAGGTGCGCTTCTTCGACAACATAAGGGGCTGGATAGTAGTACACACTCAGAATATGGATGATAAAGTGCTGTTCAAATCTGACGGCATGCCCACCTATCACATGGCAAATGTGGTTGATGATTACCTGATGCAAATTACGCATGTAATCAGGGGCGAAGAATGGCTCCCCTCTGCTCCGCTGCATGTACTGCTTTACCGATACCTTGGCTGGGAAGAACAAATGCCACAATTTGCCCACCTGCCTCTGATTTTAAAGCCGGATGGCAATGGCAAACTCAGTAAACGTGATGGCGACCGGCTGGGATTCCCGGTAGCACCACTCGACTGGAAAGACCCACATACCGGTGACACCACCAGCGGTTATCGTGAGAAAGGCTATTTCCCCGAAGCCGTACTGAACTTCCTGGCATTGCTTGGCTGGAACCCCGGAACACAACAGGAACTGTTCAGCCTCGATGAACTTGTTCAGGCATTTAGCCTTGAAAGAGTAAGCAAGGCCGGTGCCAAATTCGATTTCGAAAAAGCCAAATGGGTCAACCAACAATACCTCTGGAAACAAAGTAATGATCAGCTTGCAAATGATTTTGGCAAACTTCTTCAATCAGCAGGTATTGCCTTTGAACCCCAAAAACTCCCGCGAATAGTTGCACTGGTAAAAGAGCGCTCCTACTTCGTCAATGATTTCCTGACACAAGCTGCTTTCTTCTTCAATGACCCCACGCAATACGACGAAGCTATACTTGCAAAAAGGTGGAACGAACAAAGTGCCGGTATCCTCTCCGGATGGAAAAATTCGCTGGCCGCAACAGAACCATTTCTGGCAGCAGATATTGAACTTGCTTCTAAGACATATCTCGAGCAGGCTGGTATTCCTATCGGACAGGTACTTCAACTGTTTAGGGTAATGATTACAGGTGCTGCCGCCGGCCCCGGAATGTTCGAAATCTGCGAGCTCCTCGGCAAAGAAACCGTTATCAAACGACTTGAAAATGGCATAAGCCATCAATCAAAATAAACTTTCAGACCGGGCTGCTGTTTCTACTATATACAAGGCATGAAAGCACAATCAGGTCGGATAACTTTAGAAGGAATGCGGTTTCATGCCTATCATGGTGTGTATCCCGAAGAACAAACACAGGGAAATACATTTCTGGTAGATGTATCATTTAATGTAAGTATTGAAAAACCTGGCATTTCAGACAATCTTGACGACACCATTGATTATTCCGCTGTTTACAAAATCATTGCCGAACAAATGGCTGTTCCATCGCAACTTCTTGAACACCTGATGCGTCGTATGCAATTGGCAATCACAGGCCACTTCCCACAAATGGCAGACCTTGAGATTTGCATACGAAAAATTAATCCACCCATGGGCGGTGAAATATATGCCGTTTCGCTCCGCACCAACAATAGCTTATGAAAGCCCTCAGGAGATTCTTCCTCAAATTATTTCGGTACAAGGATTGCTCACGCTGTGGCAAAACATTTCGCTGTCGTGTGGGGGGTAACTGCTGGTGCGATTCGGTGAATGTAAGCCGTGAAAACCTGGCAAAGATGCGCCGATGTTATATGGATTGCCTTTGCTATGATTGCCTGGTCGCAGTTGAAGCAGGCCAATCACTATGCCCTGACCCGAAAGCATAGCACCCGCTGTATATTTCATAAGCTATCAGGTAATATGCGCCATGCTGAGGCTTGAAGAAGAAGAAGTATTGGTGTTCGTGAATCCGCTCGTGCATTTACAAAGAAAGGCTGCCTTTTCAGGCAGCCTTTCTTTCAGAGGTTCCGAGCGGATTTGAACCGCTGTACAAGGTTTTGCAGACCTCTGCCTAACCACTCGGCCACGGAACCTTTTCTAAAGGTTTGCAAAATTAAGAACTTAAACGGTTCTGCAAAATCTGATTTACATTTATCTTACCTCAACCGGGCTTCTAAAATACGAATCTCTCTTGAGGGGGAACTGTGCTCATATAGTATGCGGTAAACAAAATCACAAATCGGCAAATCTACCCCAAGACCTTTGTTTACTTCATGTATTGACTGAGCAGCATAATACCCTTCGGCTACCATATTCATCTCCAGTTTGGCTGATTGAACCGTGTAACCCTTCCCAATCATTTGACCAAAATTTCGGTTGCGGCTAAACTGCGAATAGGTTGTCACTAACAAATCACCCAGATAAGCACTCTCATTTATATCACGCATGGGGTTAGGTACAGCTGCATCTAAAAAACGCTTCATTTCCTGCATCGCATTGGCTACCAATACCGCCTGAAAATTGTCGCCATAATTCATCCCCCGCGTAATGCCTACCGCCAACGAAACAATATTTTTTAGTACGGTGGCATACTCAATCCCCTGCACATCTCCGGCAATAACATGGGTATGTATATACCTGCATGCCAGCAACTGTGCCATCGAAGATGCCACCGCTTTATCTATCGCCGAAATCGTAAGATACGACTGACGCTCCAATGCTACCTCTTCTGAATGACATGGCCCTGCAACAATACCTATCTGATGCGGCTTTAAATGATAATGCGCCATCAAAAAGTCAGAAACCAACAAATGATGACCAGGAATCATGCCCTTGATGGCCGAAAACACCTGCATCTGGCTTATCTTCTCACTATTACACCTCAGCAGCGTTTCTTCTAAATAAGCCGCCGGAAGGGCCAACAACACCATATCTGACTGGCTGATAACCTCATCAAGATTATTTGAAGGAAATACACGCTCAAGGTCGAGCTGTACATCACTCAGGTACTTCGGATTATGTGAAAACTGCCGAACATGCGCTACTGAGTCAGGCGAATGCATCCACCAATTAATGCGAATCGGCGCTTCACTTAAAATTTTTACAAGGGCAGTAGCCCAGCTTCCGGCCCCAATAACCGCTAAAACCGGCATGTGTGCTGATGGAGTACTGCTCATGCCTGTGACAAGGTTGCCGGTTTAAACAGCTCCTGTAGCCGCTCTACAGTATAATCTACCTCGTCAATTGTATTGAACCTACTGAACGAAAAACGCACATTGGCACGTTGTGGCTCCACCTTCATCGCCCTTAATACATGTGAGCCTATTTCTGAGCCGCTTGAACAAGCACTCCCACCGGAAGCTGCAATTCCGGCAATATCTAAATTGAACAAAAGCATCTCACCTGCTTCACCTGCCGGAAACGAAACATTCAATACAGTGTACAGCGATTTCTCACAGATATCGCCATTGAACTGCACACCCGCAATCTTTTCCCTTAGACTTTCAACCATCCGGTTTTTCAAACCCATAATATGTGCCTGATGCGCATCCATATCCCGATGGGCAATCTCAAGTGCCTTCGCCAGGCCAATAATACCATAAAGGTTCTCAGTACCCCCACGCATATTGCGCTCCTGAGAGCCTCCATGTATGAAAGGTGAAATCTGCATCCCTGAACGGATGAAAATAAAGCCTACCCCTTTAGGGCCATGAAACTTATGCGCGGCTCCGTTGATCATATCCACAGGAACTTCCTGTAAATTAATCCGGTAATGACCCATGGTTTGAACTGTGTCAGCATGGTAAATACCATCGTTATCTTTCACTAAACGGGCTACTTCTTTCAACCGGATACGCGTACCGGTTTCATTATTCGCATGCATCAGTGAAACAAATGCCCCTTTATGCTTTTTCAATAACTCCTCCAACTGCTGAATATCCGGGTACCCTAAGGCATCTACATCAAGCAAATGCAAATTGATTGCGCCTGATTTCGCCAGTTCCTCAAGGGTATGCAATACAGCATGATGCTCAGTGGGAGAGCTAATGACCGTTTGAATATTACGGGCTTTAATCGTACTGTCAATAGCCATATTATCAGCTTCAGTACCACCTGAAGTGAAAAATATCTCAGCCGGTGATACATGCAACAGGCTTGCAACGGTTCTTCGTGCCTGCTCGATGGCCGAACGGGTAGTACGCCCAAAAGCATGTATAGATGACGGATTGCCATAATGCTCACGCATATAGGGCAACATAGCATCAATAACCTCCTCATCTATGGGCGTGGTAGCCGCATTGTCAAAATACACTTTCATCTCCGTCCCGATATTTAAGCCCCAAGAATCATCTCAGATGTGAATTCCTTAATATCCATTATAATCTTATTGGCCAAACTATCAGCAGTTGCCGGATTCTCGGCTTCCGAATAAATCCTGATAATTGGCTCTGTATTTGAACGCCGCAAATGAACCCAGGTTTTGTCGAATTCTATCTTCACCCCATCAATTGTGTTAACGGGTTGCTTACTGTATTTATCCTTAATACGCTCCAGAATCTGGTCTACATCTATCTCAGGCGTTAATTCAATTTTATTTTTTGAGATAAAATAATTCGGATAGCTGGCCCTTAACATTGACACCGTTTTACCAAAATGTGCCAACTGGGTCAGGAACAAAGCTATGCCCACCAATGCATCACGTCCATAATGCAACTCCGGATAAATGATACCTCCATTTCCTTCGCCCCCTATCACTGCCCCTTGCTTCTTCATCTCCTCAACCACATTTACCTCACCAACGGCGGAGCTATAATGATGCTGGCCTGCTTTAGCAGCAACTTCCCTTAAGGCTTGTGTTGATGAAAGATTCGATACCGTTGGCCCCGGGGTGTGCTTCAAAATATAATCAGCAACAGAAACAAGTGTATATTCTTCACCAAACATCTCGCCGTCTTCGCATACCAGCGCCAAACGGTCTACATCCGGATCTACAGAAATTCCTAAATTGGCTTTTTTACGTATCACCTCTTCACTTAAATCACGCAAATTCTCAGGCAAAGGTTCCGGGTTATGGGCGAACTTCCCATCCGGTGTACAATACAACTCAATGATGTTTTCTACCCCAAGCGCCTTTAATAATGCTGGCACGGCAATGCCTCCAGTTGAATTTACCGCATCAACCACGATTTTAAAATTTGCCTTCCGGATGGCTTCAACATCCACCAACGGTAACTGCAAAATTCGCTCAATATGCTTGTGTATATAGCCATCAACCAAATGATGACTTCCCAATTGGTTCACATCAGCAAAATGAAACTGCTCTGATGCTGCAATGGCAAGCACTTCTTCACCGTCTTTGCCGGATATGAATTCTCCTTTCTCGTTCAGCAGCTTCAGGGCATTCCATTGCTTGGGATTATGACTGGCTGTAAGGATAATACCTGCCTGTGCATTTTCCATCGTTACTGCCATCTCCACCGTAGGCGTGGTGCTTAAGCCAAGGTCTATCACATGAATGCCCATCCCCTGCAATGTACCCACTACTAAATTACGGAACATTTCTCCTGAAATACGCGCATCACGACCTATTACAACCGTAATCCGGCCCTGATCATTGCGCTTTCGAATCCAGGTGGCGAAGGCAGCCGTAAATTTTACAATGTCAATGGGCGACAACCCTTCACCAGGTGCTCCTCCAATGGTACCCCTGATACCTGAAATAGACTTGATTAATGCCATAAAAAAGCGCAAGAAATTCCTGCAAAAGTACAGAATTTTCTTGCGCCTGATAAAGCCTTTCGGCGATGAACTTTATATCTTGAATGCTTTGTAAATATCTTCCATCGAAGAATCATTGTCTTTCAGCGCATAAGGCAACTGATCAGCAATCACCTGCAACAGATTATAGATATCTTCAAAGGTGTGGTTTACAGTCAAAGGTATACGCAAACCAGTGTTTTTGTAAGGTACACTTGGGAAAACACTCAGGTTAATATAAAAACCTTTGTTCATAATCCGTGTTACCATGTTGTAACCTACACCGGGCCGTCCTACACCAATAAAGAAAATAGGTGAGTTTGATTCGCCAATCAATGGTAATTTCAGACTCTTACAGGTCTCAACAAAATAATCAATCCGTTTTTGCAACTCCTGCTGGTAAAACTTAATCTCATTGCTCAGGTGCAACTTTGCCGAAGCAATAATGGCACCCAACATGGGCGGCTGAATCGGCCCTGAGAAAATAAATGTACCACCGCAGTTACGCACCCTGCGCTTCAAACGCTCATCAGGGAATACCAATACCCCACCACAGGCAGCAAAACTTTTGGCCAGACCGGCTACCAGATACAAACGCTCATGGAATGGCTTCTGACTCAATACATATCCGGCTCCATTCTTGCCCGCCCAGCCCGTTCCGTGCGCATCATCAACATATAACTGCAATTGTGGATACTTGTCTAACAAATCATACAACTCATTGATTGGCAAAAAGTCGCCATACATCGAGTACACCCCATCAGCCATGTACCAGATTTTGTCAAATTTATCTTTCAGCTCCAGGATACGCTCTTCTAAAATATCCATCCTGTTGTGCCTGATAACCTCAACATGCACCCCACGTGCTTTTACCAACTGAGCAGAGGTCTGTACACAGGCATGTACCTGTAAATCAAGAATTACCGCATCACGATCGCCTACCAGCGTTGGTATGTTCGACATGTGACCCAATGTAACTGTTGGGGCAAGTAATGCCGGACGATCAAAAATTTCTTCCATCAAACGTTCTGCCTCTTCGTATAAAGTTACCGAAGCATAAGCCCTTGATGAAGAAAACTGTGAACCATACCTTTTTACCGCATCAACAACACCCTCAATCAGCTTGGGATGCTTCTCCAAACTCAGATAGCTGCACGAACCAAAGTTCACAACCTCTTTGCCACGCACTACCATTGTTCTGCCATCCAACTCCTGATCTTCAAGGGTTAAATGCGCAATGCCTAAATTCGACGAGATATTGGTTACCTCGTCAATGGTGTCTAAAACTTGTTCATGTCTTGTTTTCGACAAAGTTGATGTAGTGGGGTCAGATTGACTCATAAGATGAAGGTTAAAAAGGGTTCTTTACATATTGACAGCTCAAAAGTAGCCGTATTAACAACTGAGATTCTGCCGTACTTGTATCAAGATATAGACAAGTTTATTAACAGCCTACAGCTCAAATTCAGCATAAGCCATTCCGGAGTTTCTTCCTCCAATAAACTTTACATTTGTCGCATTAGAAATTCTCCATGCGCATAAGAAAAGTAAATTCAGTAAACGACAAGCACCTCGTTATTTTAACCGGAAAAACAAGCAGTCTGAAAGATCTTGGCCTTAACCCGCTGGCTGCCAAATACGCCGATGAGCAAGTTAAATCCGGTAAAAAGCTTATTCATACATTCCACAATGGCTACCATACCTGGATTTGCCAGGCTGAAGATACCAAGTCACTTGCGCTGAGCTTCGAAAGTCGCCGCTTGCAGGGAGCCCAGACCGCTGCGCTGGTAAACGGATTTAAACTGAAATCAGTAGTGGTGCTTGACCATGCAAAAAAACCGCATGAAACCATAGCCTTTGTAGAAGGAATGGCACTGGCTGGATACCAGTTTCTAAAATACCGCGCCAAAACCAAAATAGCCCCCTATACCCTGAATGAAATTCAAATCTATGCTGATGGAATAGAAAATACTCAGTGTAAACAACTTGAAACGCTTGTTGATGCCGTTTACCAGGGCCGTGACCTTGTAAACGAGCCCCTCTCAGGTCTGAATGCCGAACAATTTGGCAAAGAGGTACAAAAAATGGGCAAAAAAGCCGGTTTCAAAGTGGAGGTGTTCAACAAAGCCAAAATAAAAAGCCTGAAAATGGGGGGACTCCTGGCTGTAAACCTTGGCAGTATTGACCCTCCTGTATTTGTTACCATGGAATACAAACCCCGTGGAGCAGTGAACAAGAAACCCTATGTATTTGTGGGTAAAGGGGTGGTTTACGATACCGGCGGCCTGAGCCTGAAACCTACTGATGGCATGGCTACTATGAAATGTGATATGGCCGGTGCTGCTGCTGTGGCTGCTGCCATGTATGCCATTGCTGCCTGTAAACTGCCGGTTTGGGTGGTGGGGCTTACCCCTGCAACTGATAACCGCCCTGATGGAAATGCCGTTGTTCCGGGTGATGTCATAACAATTTCTGACGGCACAACCGTTGAAGTGCTCAACACCGATGCCGAAGGCAGACTTATCCTCAGCGATGCCCTTGTGTATGCAAAAAAATACAAGCCCGAACTGGTTATTGACCTCGCAACCCTTACCGGTGCAGCATCACGCGCAATTGGCAGATATGGCATAGTAGCTATGGGCAATGCCGGAAAAGACTTTGAACGCCTTAAAGAAAGCGGCGACAGAGTGCATGAGCGCCTGGTGGAATTCCCATTATGGGACGACTATGCTGATTTGATTAAAAGCGATATTGCTGATTTGAAGAATATCGGTGGTATTGTTGCAGGTGCCAATACTGCCGGAAAATTCCTCGAACATTTTACAGATTATCCCTGGATTCACCTTGACATCGCCGGCCCTGCATTTACCGAATCACCTGACTCCTACCGTGGGAAAGGTGGTACAGGCTCAGGCATACGTCTATTATTTGACTTTATTCTAAACAAAGCCGAAGTATGAGCGAAAACAACGAGGCACCTATCCGGATAGGCATTACCCACGGAGATTACAACGGTATCGGCTATGAAGTGATTATCAAAACCTTTGTAGAACATGGTATGCTTGAACTGTGCACCCCGGTAGTGTATGGACTTCACAAGGCAGCTACCTTTTATCGGAAACAATTACAGGTGAACGACTGGAGCTTCTTTGGAGTTCACGAAGCGGAGAAAGCCGCAAAACACCACTGCAACTTACTGAGCATCAACGACAACGAGCTCGACATTCAACCTGGCAACGTTACCCAACATGCCGGAAATATGGCGGTTGTGGCACTCGAAAAAGCTACAAATGACCTCATCGCAGGGAAAATTGATGTTTTGGTTACCGCTCCCATCAATAAACACAATGTTCAATCTGAAAAGTTTAAGTTTCCAGGCCATACTGAGTTTCTCGCTGAAAAAGCAGGCGTGAAAGATTTTCTAATGCTCCTTGTCAGCGGCAATTTGCGCGTAGGCACTGTTACCGGTCATATTCCCATTCAAAGTGTCGCACAAACACTCAGCACTGAAAGGATTCTTTCAAAATTACGTATCCTGAACCAGTCATTGTTGCAAGACTTTGGCATCCGCAAACCCCGTATAGCCGTTTTGGGCCTGAACCCTCATGCCGGAGACAACGGATTAATCGGACAGGAAGAAAAAAACATCATCCTGCCAGCAATAGAAAAAGCCCAAAATGAAGGAATACTTGCATTGGGCCCTTATGCCGCCGACGGATTTTTTGGTGGAGGCTCCTGGGTGAAATTTGATGCCATCCTGGCAATGTATCACGACCAGGGTCTCATCCCCTTTAAGTCAATTGCATTTCACAGCGGTGTGAACTTTACGGCTGGCCTGCCTTTTATCAGAACATCTCCTGACCATGGAACCGGGTACGACATCGCCGGAAAGAACCAGGCTGACCCCTCCTCCATCCGCGAAGCGGTTTACCTGGCCATTGATATATACAGGCAAAGGAAACTATTTCGCGAAATTTCTGCCAACCCATTACAACAATTGCAAAAAAGAGAACGGGAAAGATGAGTTGGCGAATACTGATTTATTCTATATTTGCCGCCAATTTTTATTTTTTTAAGATTTTAATTTTTTAAGTAACCAACATGCAAAATAAAGGCGCCATAAGCTTTTTTGCGATTTTACTCGCTCTGGTATGTCTGTTCGAATTATCATTTACCTTCGTGGTAAGCGGTGTTGAAAAAGATGCCAAAGAACATGCAGCCGGAGATCCGGTAAAAGAACGAGCATATCTCGACTCCATCTCTAACGAAACGGTTTACAATATCGCCCTGAAAAAATACACCTATCAGGAGTGTAAAGAAAGGGAGCTTAACCTGGGTCTTGACCTTAAAGGCGGTATGAACGTTACCCTTGAGGTGGCAGTACCGGATGTGGTGCGCTCATTGGCCAGAAACAGCCAGGACCCCGTTTTCCGCAAATCAATGGACGATGCTATTGCCCAAATGAAGGCATCCGGCGGAAATTTCCTCGACTTGTTTGCCAACGCAGTAAAAAAGAATGACCCCAACGCACGTCTTTCTTCTCCTGCTTTCTTCGGCAATCAGGATATGGCAGAGGTGGTTAACTCCAGAATGACGAACGACGAGGTACTCGCACAGGTGCGTATCAAGGTTCAGTCATCTGTTGACAATGCCTATAACGTTTTGCGTAACCGTATTGACAAATTCGGCGTCGTGCAGCCTAATATCCAGCGCCTGGAAGGTACCGACCGCATCTTGGTTGAACTTCCGGGAGTAAAAGACCCTGAGCGGGTTCGTAAACTCCTACAAGGTGCAGCTAAACTTGAGTTTTGGGAAACTTTTGATATCGGTGAAATTTTTGGAGATATCCAGAAAGCAAACGATAAACTGAAAGACCTCAATGCCCTGGCAAAAGGTGATTCATCATCTGTTCTGCCAAAAGATACAAGTGCACTTGCCGCAGCCGACAGCCTTAACAACAAGGCAACTGCTGCAAATGATACCGCTAAACTTAGCCTTGCAGAGAAACTGGCTCAAAAGTCTGACTCCGCTAAGTCTGACAGCACCGGCAATACACAAATGAGCGATGCCGAAACAAAAAAACAATTCCCTCTGCTTTCAATCCTTATCCCTTATACTGATGCCCAGGGCCGTCTTGCTCCCGGTCCACGTATTGGGTACAGTATTGTTTCTGATACCGGCAAAGTAAATGCTATCCTGAACCGTCCTGAAATTAGAAACACCATGCAGCGTAAAGATGTACGCTTCTTATGGTCGGCCAAACCCATTGAAGGCAGCAAAAATATTTTCGACCTGATTGCTATTAAAATACCACGCGATGGCAATCCAAGACTTACCGGCGACCATGTTACCAATGCAACTGTTGAATACGGTCAGCTAAACAACAAACCAGAAGTAAGCATGACCATGGATGGCCCTGGTGCCAATACATGGCGCAGGATGACCAAAGAAAATATCAAGAAAAGTATCGCAATTGTACTTGATGGCTACGTTTACAGTTTCCCTACCGTTCAGAGTGAAATTGCCGGCGGTCGTTCTTCTATTTCCGGAAACTTTAGCCCTGAAGAAGCAAAAGACTTAGCCAATATCCTGAACTCAGGTAAAATGGATGCCCCTGCACGTATCGTTCAGGAAGCCATCGTTGGACCTTCTTTAGGTAAAGAGGCCATCAATGCTGGTTTGATTTCATCACTGGCCGGTTTGATTCTGGTATTCCTCTTTATGGCATTCTACTACAGCAGCGCCGGTTTGGTGGCCGACATTGCGCTTATGGCCAACGTGTTCTTCCTTATCGGCGTAATGGCTTCTCTGCAAGCTGTACTCACCCTTCCGGGCATTGCTGGTATCGTACTTACTATCGGTATGTCGGTTGATGCGAACGTACTTATTTACGAACGTATACGTGAAGAACTTGCCGCAGGAAAAGGGTATAAACTCGCTATTGCCGATGGTTTTAAAAATGCCTATTCTGCAATTATTGACTCTAACGTGACGACCCTCCTTACAGGTATTATCCTGCTTGTTTTCGGTAGCGGGCCGATCAAAGGCTTTGCAACTACACTGGTAATTGGTATTCTAACTTCTCTGTTCTCTGCTATTTTCATTACCCGGATTGTATTTGAAATGTTCAGCAAACGTAACAAACAGCTGAAGTTCTCTATTCCACTAACCGCCAATGTTTTCAAAGGCAGTAACTTTGATTTCATTGCACAGCGGAAACGCTTTTACATCGTATCTCTTATCATCATTGGTATTGGTTTAATCTCAATGTTTACCAAAGGTTTTGGCTATGGTGTTGATTTTGAAGGCGGCCGCTCGTACGTTTTGCGTTTTGAAGAACCTGTAAATACCCAACAGGTACGTGAAACCCTCTACAATGCCTTTAAACAAAATCCGGATGTAAAAATTTACGGTAGCTCAAACCAGGTGCAGATTACCACTGACTATATGGTTGACAACGATTCGCCTCAGACCGATTCTCTGGTCGAAAACATGGTGCTCAGCGAAATGACCAAAATGGCAGGCAAAACACCAGAGGTTATTCTCCAACATAAAGTAGAAGCAACGGTTGCGAATGATATTAAAGAATCAGCAGTATTGTCAGTTATTTTCTCGCTCCTGGTAATGTTTGTTTACCTGCAAATTCGTTTCCGGAAATGGCAGTATGGGGTAGGTGCTATCGCTGCGCTGGCTTATGTTGTACTGTTTATCCTTTCTATTTTCAGTATCTTTAGAAATATCCTGCCCTTCTCGCTTGATATTGACCAGTCGTTTATTGCCGCTATCCTTACAGTTGTTGGTTATGCCATCAACGATACCGTGGTAATTTTCGACCGTATACGCGAATACCTTGGCATGCACAGTCAGAAGAAAGAAGAAATGGCAACGGTAATTAATAACGCACTAAATAGCACCCTGAGCCGTACAGTTGTTACCGGTATGAGTACCATCGGCGTACTCTTGATTCTGTTCATCTTCGGAGGTGAAGTTATCAGAGGCTTCTCATTTGCTATGCTCATCGGCGTTATCGTTGGTACCTATACCTCTCTGTTTGTTGCCTCACCCGTTGTGGTTGACTTATCGCGCAGGGTTGCAACTGACGCAAAATCAGATGCAAAGAAATAAAGGTTCATTCGTACCTTTGGGGCGATGAATGCTGCTGTTTTACTGTTTTTTGATATTGGCGGGGGCGAGCTGTTTGTAATCATGCTCTTTGTGCTGATTTTCTTCGGCGCTGATAAAATTCCTGATTTGGCCAGAGGTCTTGGCAAAGGAATCAGAGAATTCAAAGATGCTTCTAACGGCATCCGGCGTGAATTGGAGAAAGAAACCAAGCAAATCAAAGAAAGTGTTGATATTGAGAAAGATATCAACGATTTGACCAAATAGGCCGGAGAATTTTCATGTATAAGTTCTTCATTCGCCCCTTGCTGTTCTTGTTAAATCCTGAACAAGCACACCATTTCACTGCCCTGCTGCTAAGGATATTAATGGCTGTGCCCGGAGTTCCGGGTATTTGCCGGAAACTTTTTGTGATTTCATCTGATCAACTGCGATTCACAAAGCAGGGTTTGACTTTCCCCAACCGTGTAGGGCTTGCAGCAGGGTTCGATAAAGATGCCCTGATGTACAAAGACCTGGCGAATTTCGGTTTTGGTTTTCTCGAACTGGGGACCATCACACCACTTGCACAACCCGGTAATCCCAAACCCCGCCTTTTCAGACTTCCGGCAGATAATGCGCTTATTAACCGGATGGGCTTTAACAACAAAGGTGTAGCCCGGATGCGTGAGCAGCTGCTCTCAAGAAAATCACTGCCGCTGATTGGTGGCAACATCGGCAAAAACAAGAACACACCCAACGAAAAAGCACTTGATGATTATATCATCTGCCTCAAACAACTGCACGACCTGGTTGATTATTTTGCAGTCAACGTTAGCTCACCCAATACACCGGGGCTGCGTAACTTACAGGAAAAAGAACCCCTCCTGCACCTTTTAAATACCCTCCGGAAGGAAGCACTTCAACTCAATTGCAACAAACCTATCCTGCTAAAAATTGCCCCTGACCTGAGCGACGAAGCTTTAGTAGATATTGCCGAAGTAGTGAAAGAATCAGGCATTCAAGGGATTATCGCCACCAATACCTCCATCGAAAGAAGAGGCCTTATCACACCCAAAGCCCAGGTTGATGCCATCGGCGCAGGAGGCCTCAGTGGGAAACCTGTTTTTGAACGCTCAAATCTGATTCTCAAGAAATTACGCGATCTATTAGGCCCCGACTTGCTGATTATCGGCTCAGGAGGTATTCATTCTGCTCAGGATGCCCGGGCAAAATTAGATGCAGGTGCAGATGTGGTACAGGTTTTCACCGGATTTATTTACGAAGGCCCTGCACTGGTGAAAAACATCAATAAACATCTTCTGGAAACCGCTGTTAGATAAGTGATGGCGCGCAAACTATACATTACTGAATGTCCGCGTGATGCAATGCAGGGTATCCGTACCCTGATTCCTACAGCTGAAAAGGTAGCCTATCTCAACCTCCTGCTTCAGGTAGGCTTCGACCGCATTGATGCCGGCAGCTTTGTATCACCGAAAGCCATTCCGCAAATGGCTGATACATCTGAGGTTTTTAAACAACTCGACCTACGTAACTGCCGCTCAGAAATCCTATCAATTGTAGCCAACCTGCGTGGTGCCGAACAAGCAGCCGATTACGAAATGGTACAATTTCTGGGTTTCCCTTTCTCAGTTTCAGAAACATTTCAGCAAAGAAATACCAATGCCGGTATGACTGAAAGCCTGCAACGCCTGGAGGAAATCCAGAATATCTGCACCAGAAAGCACAAAAAATTGCAGGTGTACCTTTCTATGGCCTTCGGAAATCCCTATGGTGACCCCTGGTCGCCCGAGTGGGTGCTACAATGGGCATTGAAAATAAAAGACTTAGGCATCCGGCATATCGCTCTTGCCGACACAACAGGGGTTTCTGACGCCACTACCATCAGTACCCTCTTCTCACAACTTATCCCTGCGCTTCCGGAGATTGAAATTTCAGCACACCTGCACGCTCTGCCTTCAGACGTTGCCTCAAAAGCAAAACTGGCATGGACAGCAGGTTGTAACCATTTTGACACCGCGCTTAAAGGGCTGGGGGGCTGTCCGATGGCCAGCGATGCACTCA
The DNA here is from genome assembly GCA_019695235.1 of Bacteroidia bacterium. Lineage (GTDB taxonomy): Bacteria > Bacteroidota > Bacteroidia > M30B66 > M30B66 > JAIBAI01. The sequence continues at coordinate 22,872 of JAIBAI010000021.1, forward strand.
CCGGGAACATGGATACAGAGCTGCTTTTCAACAGTTTGATACCCGAAGGAGCGCAGCACCAACTCGATATACATGCACTCGGGCTGGCCGCTGAAGCTGCACAAAAGCTCTTTAACAAATACCACTGAGTCGTTTTTTTGCTTATTTTGTGGGCAATGAAACACCCCTATAAGATTTTCCTTATCATGCTCACTGTGTGCATTTTCGGACTGTTTCCCGGTAATGCCCAAACAGATGGCTACATACCCGGCCAATTATATGTTCGGCTCCAACAGCCCTCAGGCCCTAACAATACTTATATCCCTTCTGAAAAGGTAATGTCGTTTTTCGGTCGTTACCGTGAAGCGTACGGCATTACCAAGGTGCTCGGCACGTTTTATTTCGCTGATGACCAGCAGCTTAGAAATACATTTCGGGTGTACTTTGCACATCCGGAAAAGGCCGGCGAACTCATTAAGGCCCTCGAAAGCAACAAAGCCGTAGTGTACGCCGAGAAAATACCACAAGACCGCTTTTTCTTTACCCCCAACGACATTGGCAGCAACAGCAATACCGGCAACGGACAATGGTATTTGTATAAACTCAGGGCACTTCAGGCCTGGGACATACAGCGGGGCAAGGCCTCGGTGAAGGTGGCAGTAGTAGATGATGCCGTGCAAGTTGACCACCCTGATTTAGATGGTGTATGCCTGCCCGGTAGAGATGTTGCCGAAAACAAAGCATCTCCTACTCCCCCCGATTCTACCTTTAGCCATGGCACCCATGTTGCCGGAATTATTGCTGCAAAAACCGACAATAGCTTTGGTATCGCATCACTGGCACACGGAGTTTCAATCATTCCGATAAAAATAACCCTCACCGGCCAGCCGGGTACCCCTACTGCTGGTTACGAAGGCATCTTATGGGCTATTTCACAAGGTGCAGATATCATCAATGTTAGCTGGGGAAGTGAAATGGTATCGTATTCAGCACAGTCTGTAATCGCCAGTGCTGTTGCAGCAGGTATCACCGTTGTGGCTGCTGCCGGAAACTCAAACAATGCAACTGTGAATTACCCTGCCGGCTATCCGGGCGTTATCAGTGTAGCAGGTACCAACAACGTAGATAAAAAACACGGCTCCTCAAGCTTTGGCAACTGGATTGATATCTGTGCACCAGGCGAACTCATACGCTCCACCATCCCCTTTAATATTTACGGTTTTAAAAGTGGTACTTCATTTGCTGCCCCTATGGTTTGTGCCGTAGCCGCCCTGATGCTATCGAAAGATTCAACCATGACCAGGGCAGAAATTGAAAACTGCCTCAAACAATCAGCAGATAACATTGACGTATTTAACCCTGACTTCCCTGGACAATTGGGCGCCGGTCGCCTTAATGCTGAAAAAGCTTTGCAGTGTGCCCGCGCAGGTATTTCTACCTGTGACCTGAGCCTCAGCAGCGTACAAAGCCCCTCAACAGCATCCTGCCAAAATACTTTTCAACCGGGCATCCGCATCCTGAACAATGGGCTTGATACCATCTTTTCATTCCGGCTGAACTACCAGCTCGACAATGCATTTCCGAAAATTTACATTTTTAACGATACACTTCCCCCGGGAAAGGATACCCTGCTGCATTTACCCCAGATGCAAGCAGCCATTGGTACACACACACTCAAATTCAACATCCATCCAAACATCAATGCCAACTGCACTGATGCTTTTGCGCAAAACAGCGCCCTGAATCACCCTTTTACAGTGCTAAGTCCGGTAAGCCGTGTACTCCCTTACAACGAAGATTTTGAAAGCGGTTATTTTACCTCAAATAATTGGCAAATTGAAAATCCTGGCTCTGAATTCGGATGGGAAATCGTAAAAACTGCCGGATTGCCTTCAAGTACCAAATCGGCACGCCTACCCTATTTCATTGATTCAAAGATTGGTGAAAGAGACTACCTCACTACACCTGCCCTGAACTTTAGCGGATACAGCGCGGTAAACCTCAGCTTTAAACATGCCTATATCACCCATGGCGGCCCGGCTCCGTCTGATTCTTTCATTATCAGCATCTCCACTGATTGCGGTGAAACATGGTCGCGCCTCAAAACCTTTGTCGAAACAGGTACAAAAACCTTCTCCACCCGAAAAACAGATGGGTACTCTTTCAACCCGGTCATTGCCACCGACTGGTGCGGAGCAAGCGGATGGGCAGCCTGTTCAAATATCAATCTGACCGCCTATAAAGGCCTTGTTGGCGTACGCATTCGCTTCGAGGGCTACAATGCTAACGGCAACAATATCTATCTCGACAATATAAGTATCACCGGAACACCCGTAAATATCCGGCCCGAAGCCAACTTCACCGCCTCCGGAAACGAAGAAATTTGTGAAAACCAAACCGTTCAGTTTAGTAACCTCAGCCTGAACAGACCTACCAGCCTGAAATGGTACTTTGAAGGCGGTGTGCCTGATTCATCCGACCTTGAACAGCCACTCATTACTTACCCCACAGCAGGTACCTATGCAGTAAGGCTTATCGCTGAGAATCCGGCCGGTAAAGACACCCTCCTCCTTGACTCACTCATCCGGGTTAGTCAGGCACCTGCCATTTCCGTTACAGCACAGCCCGACAGTATTTGTAAAGGGCAACAGAGCCTGCTGATTGCCAGTGGCGGCAATGCCTATTCATGGTCAGAACACAGCAGTCTTTCGGTTACAAACAATGATTCAACCATAGCAACACCCACTGCAACAACCAATTACACCGTTTACACCCTCACCCCTGAAGGCTGTAGTGGTAGCGAAACTGTGCAGGTGGCCGTTTATCCTCAACCATCTCAACCTCAAATAAGCACCCAGGGAGATTCATGCACCTTAGAAAGCAGTTTGGCAACAACCTACGAATGGTACTACAACGGTAGTTTGCTCAGCGGAAAAACCGAACGAACACTCCAGGTGAACAAACCGGGCAACTACAACGTTCGTATTGCCGACCATAACGGCTGTACCGCATTTTCTGCACCTTTCAAATCTTTATGCAGTACAACAGGTATCGAACTTATGCCCCCACTGCTGATTCGTCCCAACCCGACAGCCGATTTTCTCCTGCTTGAAGGCCTTACGCAACCAGCCCGCATCAGCCTGTATAACCTGTCCGGTGCCCTGCTCATCGCCCCCCAACAGGTTAATTCTTCCGTACATCAATTGTCGCTGGAGGGCCTGGCTAATGGTATCTATCTGCTGCAAATCATTCAGGCTGAACACATTCAGCATGTAAAGGTGCTTAAATTCAACCCTTAAACCGCTATTTGTTGTTGATCTTCACTGCTCTCATACCAGATAGCTGACAAACAAACCCTTACATATTCACAATTTGTTAATAAGACTGTTAAAGACATATTGATAAGCTTTTTCAGTTTTGAAGGCTGCAAACTTCTATATTTACGCCCCTTAAAATAGACTGTATGAAATTCATTATTTCCAGTGGTTACTTGTTGAAACAACTTCAAAACATTTCAGGTGTACTAAGCAGTAATGTCAGTTTGCCGATTTTAGATGACTTTTTGTTTGACATCACAGGTGGTGATTTAACCGTTTTTGCATCCGACCTTGACAACACCGTTAGTATTGGCCTGAATGTTGAATCCAAAAGCAAAGGAAAAATCGCAATCCCGGGAAAGATGCTGCTTGATACATTGAAAAGCTTCCCCGACCAACCGCTGACATTTGATATAAACACAGATAATTTCGGCATTGAAATTTCTTCCGGATACGGTAAATACAAGCTCAATGGCCACAATCCTGAAGATTTTCCTAAAATCCCTGAAATTGAAGATGCCAATGACTTCAAAGTTGACGGCTCTATTTTATACAGTGGTATCAATAAAACCTTATTCGCCACCGGCAACGATGACCTTCGTCCGGCCATGTCTGGTGTTTTGATGCAGGTAGCCAATGACTCGCTTACAATGGTTGCAACCGACTCACACCGTTTGGTTCGCTATCGCCGACTTGATGTAAAATCAGAAACAGAAGCATCATTCATCCTGCCTAAAAAACCATTGAACCTCCTCAAACATCTGCTTGGCTATGCCCAGTCGGAAGTACAAATCAGCTTCAATGCGAAGAATGCTTCTTTTATATTCGATAATTTCAGTCTTATTTGCCGCTTAATTGACGGTAAATACCCGAATTACGAAGCGGTAATCCCTAAAGAAAACCCGTTTACCCTCAGTATGCAACGCGATGATTTGATGAACTCCATCCGCCGGGTGGCCATCTTCTCAAGCAAAAGCACCAATCAGGTAAAACTGAATATCCAGGGCTCAGAGCTGCAACTTACCGCCGAAGACCTTGACTATTCAAACTCTGCCAGCGAACGTCTTACCTGTAACTACGAAGGTGAAGACTTGGAGATTGCCTTCAACTCAAAGTTCATTAGCGAGATGCTGGGCAACCTCGACTCAGAGCGTATCAACCTGAAAATGAGCGCATCCAACCGCGCCGGCATCCTGCTTCCTGAAACAGAAACACCCGATAAGGACGAAGACCTGCTGATGCTGGTAATGCCGGTGATGCTTAACAACTAAAACATGAAGCCATACAGGAGATGAAAATACTCCTTGTTGCTGCTACCCGGGCCGAGTTACCCCTACTTCAGAAGCAGAGCGGCCTCGAAGTGAAAACCCTGGTTACCGGTGTGGGTATGGTGGCAAGCGCATTTTCACTGGGGCAGCGCCTTGCGCAGGAACATTTTGATTTGGTAATCAATTGTGGCATCGCCGGTGCCATTGACCGCAGCTTTCATCCGGGTGAAGCACTCGTTGTATCAAGCGACAGGTTCTACCGGTTCGGTGCTGAAGACGGTGAACAGTTTCTTTCTGTATTCGACCTGAACCTGCTTGCACCCGATGTACCTCCATTTAAAAACGGCCTCCTGCACGGGCTTGGGAAGGACCACTTCGCCGCAACTACCCATTTGCGCGAAGCAGAAGGCATCACCGTTCAACTGGTGCATGGCAATGCCAAAAGCATAAAAGTGCTTAGAGAATCAACGCCTTCGGCCCAAGTTGAATCAATGGAAGGTGCAGCTGTTTTTTATGCCGCCACAAATGCAAATATTCATTGTTTGCAAATGCGAACCATCTCTAATTATGTTGAAACGCGCAACAGGGCATCCTGGGATATCCCTCTGGCATTACAGGTACTGCATAAACAAGTAGCAATACTCATTGATTCTATCGCCGGTATAGCCTTATAGATGCCTTAACATTCATACCTTTGCAGCCCAATTTATAGCATGAGCGAGCACCTGACTGATTTGGAACTCCAGCGCCGTGAAAGTCTGGAAGAAATGTACCGATTAGGCATTAATCCCTATCCTGCCGAACTGTTTCCGGTGGATGTAACCGCCAGAGACATTCACAAGAACTACGAATCAGACAAGTTGAGCTATAAACATGTGCAACTTGCCGGCCGGATTATGACCCGCCGAATCATGGGCAACGCCTCTTTTGCAGTGCTTCAGGATGCTACCGATAAAATTCAGGTTTACATTCGCCGAGATGATATTTGTCCGGGCGAAGACAAAACCCTTTACAATACCGTATTTAAGAAATTGCTTGACATCGGTGATATCATTGGAATTGTAGGCTATGTTTTCACTACACAGACCGGAGAAATTACCATTCACGTTACCTCGCTGAAGGTGCTTTCAAAATCGCTGCGCCCCCTACCCATCGTAAAAGAAAAAGACGGAGAGGTATTCGATGCATTTGCTGACCCTGAATTGCGTTACCGCCAACGGTATGTTGACCTTATCGTAAACCCGCAGGTGAAAGAAACCTTCGTTCGCCGCACCCAGATGGTCAATTCAATCAGGAATTTCCTCAATAACAGAGGCTACCTTGAAGTAGAAACGCCCATCCTGCAACCTATATACGGTGGTGCCGCCGCAAGACCTTTCAAAACCCACCACAATACGCTCGACATGACCCTGTACCTGCGTATTGCCAACGAACTTTACCTGAAAAGGCTTATCGTTGGCGGTTTCGACGGGGTGTATGAGTTTGCAAAAGACTTTCGCAACGAAGGCATGAGTCGTTTCCATAACCCGGAGTTTACACAGGTTGAACTCTATGTAGCCTATAAAGACTACAACTGGATGATGGAACTGGTAGAAGAGATGGTTGAAAATGCAGCCATCGAAATTCATGGTACCACAGAAGTGCAGGTAGGTGAAAACCTCATCAACTTCGCCCGGCCATGGAAACGCATGACCATGTACGATGCAATTCAGCATTTTAGCAAAGTGGATGTTTCTGAAATGGACGAAACCACGATGGCAGAAGCTGCCCGCAAACTTGGTGTTGAAGTTGACTCAAGCATGGGGCGCGGTAAAATCATTGATGCCATCTTCGGCGACCTCTGTGAACCCTACCTGATACAACCTACGTTTATTACAGACTACCCGGTTGAAATGTCACCCCTGGCAAAAAAACACCGCAGTAAACCTGGTTTGGTCGAACGCTTTGAAGCTATCTGCAATGGCAAAGAAATGTGCAATGCCTTCTCAGAATTAAACGACCCTATTGATCAGCGTAAACGCTTTGAAGAACAATTAGAACTTGGTAAAAGAGGAGATGATGAGGCTATGGTGCTTGATGAAGATTTCCTTCGGGCCATCGAATACGGCATGCCACCTACTGCCGGACTGGGCATCGGTATTGACCGGCTTGCCATGATGATGACCAACTCAAAGTCAATTCAAGACGTGCTGTTCTTCCCGCAAATGCGCCCGGAAACTACCGATAGCAACCAGGATTAACCCTCAAAACCTTCTAATGCTTCTCCTTCGAAGGGTCACTCCCTTTGCAGTTGAAGGGTACTAAATCAGGTAACGGACTTACCGGGATTTTACCCTTGCGGTGATTGTCGAGGAAATCAGCCAACTGATCTACCTCAAGCCGCTTGGCAATAATGCGCTTGTCTTTATCAAGCAGGTAAATCACCGGAGTTGAATAAATATCATAGTACTTGCGGAATTGCGCTCTCCCCAGAAGGTCTGCGGCGTTTATCCAATTCAGGTGCTTCTCACGGATGTATTTAAACCATTCGGTGGTATCGGCTTCAATGTAGATACCAAGCACTTCCAGATCGTATTTCTTGCGCTCCTTATCATAAAACTCCTTCAACTTGGGCGTAACCTTCTGACAATGACCGCAACTTGGGTCCCAAAAATAAACAATGGTATAGGTGTTTTTTATTTCATTGAGTGAAACAGGATGAAAATCAGCCTTTAACAAACCTTGCATGGGATTGGCTTTACGGCCTATCAGACATGGGTCTAATGCTTTTACCCGGTCGCATATTTTTTCCATCTGGGTAGAGTCAATCCAAAAAGCCTTGCCACTGAGGTAATAGTTCTTTGCCATATAGGTAAATACTGCATCCATGCCCATCACCTGCGATTTCTCGTATGTATTGGTGATGAAGTACACTAAGTATTTAAAAATATCACTGGTGGGATTGGTAAGGCTTATCATATAATCAGCCGACTTATTAATTGAATCAGGCACCTGGGGCGTCAGCCGCTCGATGTACTGCTTTACTTTGTTTGCAAGCACCGGGGTACGCAAAAGGCGGTCGTCTTTCATATCAACCTCATCAAAGAAATGAGCCTTGTAATAACGATACGCAAAGGTTGAGTCTTTCTTACCATTTACCACTGGTGCTTCGGGTATCTCCGGCTCTGAGGAGGCTTTAAAAACCTTGGTCAAAAAACGCTCCGGATGCTCATTCATGAACTTGTGTTTGTACTCCTTCACCGCTTTGTCAAGGGCAAGTTGTTTTTCTCTTATTTCAGCCGATTTGGCTTTATCATCCTTCAATTGCTCCGCTTCCTTTCGCAATGCCTCCATCTCTTTGCCTCTGGCTGTAATCCATTGCAGGTACTGGTAAAAGAGTTCATTGTCTTTTGAGCCTTTTACCTTCATGTGATGTACAAAATCGCTGGTATCAGTTGCCAAAGCAAATTGCTGCTCCTTGTCAACTACCAATTCAAAATACTTCTTATTGGGCATCACCGCCAGATAAATGCCCCCCGGCAGGGTTTCATCCCCCTTAAATACTACCTTGCCGCTAGCATCAGCCCTTGCCGAATCTTTGATGTATTGCTTGTCACCAAAATAATACGCCAGCTGGCAGCTTGAATCACGCACCCCCTGTACAGTGATGCTTATTTCATAGCCCTTACCTGCAGTCTGAGCCAATAAAAAGCTACATTGTAGCATTGCCAAACCAAGGATCTTTAACTTCATATTTGAAAAAATTTACGCCGTCTTCTATCAAAAATTGTGCTAATGTAAAATGAATGGGCTTTGCTTTTTGAAAAAATTGTCAAAAGCAGCCTGTTTCCTGAAAAACCAACAATGTGTACTTTCGCAATTGAAAGCCCCTCAAAAGATTATGTATTACTTTGGCGCTGATTTGATACACCGGTGAACCGTTTAGAACCTATTATTCAGAAAAGACCCTGGCTGTTTGCAGGCAGCCTGAACCTGATTTTGTTCAGTAGCTTGTTTTTGTTTTGCGAAATACGCTACGAAACCAACGATGACTTTTTCATGAACAGCATCGTATCGGGTTATAGCGGCGGTATGCCTGATGCACATTTACCCTATACCCACTTCTTCATCGGCCTGGCCTTATCAGGGCTTTACAAACTAAGTACCGCCCTTAACTGGTATGCCTTGTACCTGTTGCTCACCCATTTTGTATCTTGGCTTATCTTGTTTCGCTGTTTTGCAGCTAAAAAAGCACCTTTGTATCCTCTATTGGCACTCAGCGGATTGTTCATTGCGCTTGAACCGGTATTTTTCACCAACCTTCAATTTACTACCAGTGCCACCCTCGCTGCCCTTGCAGGCATGTGCCTGATACACTTTGCATTCACAACAAATCAATTGCGCCGTAAAACCCTCTTTGCCGGAATGGCTTTGGTGCTTTTCGCTGCGATGATTCGCGAATCATCTGCCATCATGGCAATTCTGTTTTGCATGCTGACTTTTGTCAATTTCCGCAATATGAAAGCGATGTTGCCCCCTCTGCTGGTAGCAGGGCTGCTGCTGGCATTCATCTGGGGGCTGCAATTTGCCAATCGCCTGTACTTTGAGCAATCGCCGGAATGGTCGGCATATTACCACAATGTAAAAAGTGGCAATCGCTTTAACGACAATCCCGCATTCTACAACAAGGTGGTGAATGTAAACATGAACGTAAGGGCTATCAATGGCTGGAGTCAGAACGACCTGAACCTGTTTGGTGCCTTCTTCCGTAACTACGAACCGGTTTACAATATTGAGGCCTACGATAAACTCTATAAAAGCTACGCTTCTTTCAGTCCCTTGCCGCTGCGCGATTTCATCTATTCGTTCAGAACCGGATTTGGCCTGCCATTTGTACTATTTATTCTCTTGTACGCATTTTTCAATGCCCAAAAAGACGAAAAACTGCGTTTACTACTTCAGGGTATATTATTGCTGGTGCTTGCCTGGTATATCTATGCCGCACTTCAGATGAAAGAACGTGCCCTGCTCTCGATGCTCATGGCCTTTTGTATTGGGGTATTGCTTATTCCGGATGGGCAAAACCTAAGCGGCAAATTGCGTTTAGTTTCAGGCCTGTTTATTGCCGGAATTTTGCTCAGCGGGATGATGTATCAGCATGGTAAAAGGGCTGCCATCAGCACTAAAACACAAAAAGAGCGGACAATAAGTGCCGGAATTCTCAAGCAAATGCAGCAACACCCGGCCAAGTGGATGGTATGGGGGCCGGCGCTGCCAACTGAGAGCCTCAACCCGCTTACAACTTCATTTCATTTCAACGACAAGCGTCCGCAGATATACCCCATTGTGATATTTAACAAATCACCTTTATACCAACAAGCTTCAGGCAAAACATTTGAGCAATTGCTGGTAGATTCAAACACACGTGTGTTGAGTATGACTGACAACTGGGTTACTTTTACCCCTGAACGCCTCGACACCTTTTACCGTGAACACCTGCATTGTACTTTAATCGCCGGAGGTGATTCAACCGACCAGCTTAGTGGCCGTAGAATCTTTTGGTTCAAAGGCTGTATGCCCAATCAGACGCCGTAAAAAGAAAGTACCGCATCAATTACACGTTCTTGCGATGCTGCATCTAACTCATAATAAAGCGGCAGGCGTAACAAACGATCAGTGTAATAATCAGCCCGGGGTAAGGCACGCCCATCGTGCTTTTCGGCATAAAACTTACTGCTGTGCAACGACAGATAATGAAAAACTGCCATGATGCCCCTTGACTTTAAATGCGCTATCAAACCACTGCGTTCATCTAAGCTATTGCATACCAGATAGAACATGTGTGCATTATTGGTAGCATAATCCGGAATGCGTGGTCTTTGCAGTTTCCCAGCCTTTTCAAGTGGTTCAAAGCATTCAAAATAGCGCTCCCACAATGCTTTCCGCTTTTGCTGAATTTGCGCTAAATTCTCTAACTGCGCATACAGAAATGCAGCAATTATCTCAGAAGGCAAAAATGAAGAGCCCATATCAACCCAACCATACTTATCAACTTCACCCCTGAAAAAAGCCGACCTGTTAGTCCCTTTTTCACGAATTATCTCAGCCCTTGCATCAAATTCAGGCTTGTTCACAGCCAACATCCCCCCTTCGCCGCTGATAACATTTTTGGTTTCGTGAAATGAAAAAGCGCCAAAAGTACCAATACCGCCAAGCGGACGGCCCTTGTAATATGAATCAATCGCCTGTGCAGCATCTTCTACAATATGCAATGGATATCGCTGGCTGAGCGCCATAAGACTGTCCATTTCACAAGCCATTCCGGCATAATGCACCGGTATAATTGCTTTGGTTCGGGGCGTAATCAGCGCCTCTACCTGCTGATGGTCTAAATTAGGTGTATCTTCAGCACTATCGGCAAAAACAATTCTGGCTCCTCTTAGAATAAAAGCATTTACCGTTGAAACAAAGGTGTACGAAGGGGCAATTACCTCATCTCCTTCACGGATATCGAGAAGGATAGCTGCCATCTCCAGGGCATCGGTGCAGGAAGTGGTAAGCAAAGCCTTATGAAACCCAAAGCGCTCTGTAAAGAATTGGTGACACTTACGTGTAAACAGGCCGTCGCCGGAAATCTTGCCCGATTCAACCGCCTGCCGGATATAGTCAACTTCACGCCCTGTCAGGAAAGGCTTGTTAAAAGGAATAGATTCAGGATTTGCCATGCAACAAATTTATGAATTTACCTTCTTTGCCGCTCCTGCTTGTTTAAAATGGAAATCTGTATAGATTTGCCTGAATGACAAAAAATATTTTCGGCACAGGTGATACACGATAAGATACATCAGGCGCTCAGTGCCCTGCACAAACGCCCATTCGCTATGGCCTTTGCCTTGCCACTGGTGCTGATTTTAATACTGTTGGCATGGTACCCCGCCCGTTACGAAACAAACGACGACTTCTTTATGAACCTGATTGCATCTGGCTTTTACAGCGGCAGTCCGGATGAACACCTTACCTATTCGCACTTTTTACCCGGCCTGGTTGTTTCAAGCCTTTTTAAGTTGTATGCCGGAATCAATTGGTACTTCTTCTACCTGCTTTTTTTCCATTGGTTAGGTTGGTCGCTCATACTGTACGCATGGTTTCGCAATACCAGCAACACATTTGTGATACCTGCCTTACTGGTAGTAATGGTATTGTTTGAAACGTATTTCTACCTGAATTTTCAGTTTACCACCACTTCTGCAATTCTGGCCTGCGGTGGTATGAGCCTGATTCTTACAGGCGACAACTGGAGCCGCCCTTTGCAACGTTCTAACCTGCTGGGTCTGGCTGCCATTGTTGTGGCTTCTATGATACGTTACGAACCTGCCCTGCTGGTTTCCTTCCTCAGTGCTCCGCTTATTCTATTAGGTACTCACTGGCGAAAATGGCCGGGTACAATTATCCTGTTGCTGATGCTTCCGGCAGGCATCTTTCTCTCTGAAAAGCTCAATAAAAGCTATTATTCACTCCAGCCTGAATGGAATACTTTCTTTACCGAACTGAAAACAGGCAATAAGTTCAATGATAATCCTGCCTTTTACCAAACCATTATCAACGAACGTAAAAACCTTCAACAAATCAATGGCTGGTCTGAAAACGACATGCTCTTGTTCGGGGTCTTTTTCAGGAACTACGCCCCGGTGTATAATGTTGAAGCCTACCAGCGCCTGTACCAGTCGTATAACCAATTGCGCGCCAAACCTTTCAGAGATTACTTCTATCTGTTCAGGCATGATTTTGGGAAATTGCCCGTTTTGCTCCTGGCAGTTTTGGCCTTTGCACTTGGCAGCACAAGAACCCGCTGGATAATTCTGGTGCAATTCATTGTACTGGGCCTGATAACCTATTATATATATTCTTTCCTGCTAATGAAAGAAAGGGTAATTTACGGCATACTCCTTTGCCTGTCAGTAAACTACCTGTACCTTATTTCAAAAGCACCTGCAAAGCCCCAGCTCTACAAAATACGCACAAGCTTAATTCAGCAGACAGGCCTGGTTTTACTGGTAATTGTTGCAGGCTTACTGCTGAACACCCAGGTTACGAAATTGTTTGCACGTCATAAGGCACAGGCAGAACAACTGCAAAAAGACCTTCCTTTGCTGGCCGATAAAAATGCCTGTTACGTAATTTATGGGGGCTGCATCCCTTTTGAAGGCATTCCACCTATTGAGAACCGTTTTACCTGGCAAAAACGTGAATTTACGATGTTCTCACTTTCGGCATTCCATAAATCACCACTCAACAAGCCCAATCTGGCGCGCTTTAACCAAAGCGCTCTTGAAACAGCTTTTGCTGACCCCCGGTATAAGGTAATTACTTTTGCTGATTCAGCGATGATTCCGCTGACCCCCGAACGGCTCGACCGTTTTAGCATTGCCCATTTGGGTTGTTCGCTTCATTTAGAAAGCGACAGCTTTATTGCCAACAGCAATAAAAGATTATTTTGGTTCAAGGGATGTGAACCAATACAAACAGATAGCACTTCAACCGTCAGATAAGACACCTATGCTCAAACAACTACAGGCGAAAGTTTGGTCAAACAAAGAGGCTGCTTTGCTCTCTGCCGGAATATTGCTATTACTGTATATCATCAGTTTTGCATATTGGTATCCTGTTTATGAGTCAAATGACGACATGTCATTTCAGCTATTTGCAACAGGGTTTTATACCGGACAGCCGGAACCTTTTCTTCGGTTCACCAATATCCTCTTCGGGTATCTGCTGGTAGGCCTGTACGGTATTTCAGAAAAACTGAACTGGTACACCCTCTGCATTCTTACAGCTCAGTTTGTTTCGTTCTGGAGTATTTTGTATTTTTCAATTAAAGGACGAAAAGGTGTTTTACCCTTTCTGTTTGTTACAACCTTATTTGTCATGCCCGCATGGTATGTTGTGCTTAGTATCAATTTCACTACCACTGCGGCACTTGCATCTCTTGCCGCATTCATTGTCTTATCTTGTGCAGCAAGTCGCAAAGCGTATGCCTGGGCATTGCTGATTTATAGCATAGGTATTATTATTCGTTGGGAGTCGGTTGTAATGACACATCTGATTCTTGGCCCCTTGTTTTTAGTTCGGTTCGGGTTCAGGAAATCCTTTCAGCAATTCTGGCCTGTTGCGACGGTGGCAGTGGTATTCATTTTCCTGAATATGCTGAGCGTTTCTGACCAATGGCAGGAAGTTGCAAAACTGGGAGAAGGAAAAGCACTTGTTGACTTCCCGGTGAGCAGAGAACTGGCTAACCTTAGCGAGGAGCAGCTCAAAAAAGCCGGCTGGTCACGTAATGATGTAGATATGTTCAGGAACTTCTTCTTCGAAGATACCAGTATTATGACCACAGAACATATTCAAAAACTCCGGTCGCAATTAACACCACCAGGTCTAAATCCGCTTGGCCAATGGCGGCAGCTCTTGCGCAACACCATTCACTGGTTCGGTTTATTGCCCCCATTAGCCTATCTGCTGTTGGCGGTTGGTTTTGTACTTTGCCTACGAATGCAGTGGAAAGAGAGCCTCTTGCTCGGCATCCTGTTTGTTGCTGTAACGGTTCTTTTTGCATGGACCTATCTTCCCCGCATCAGAGGAATGGTAACGATAGAGCTGACAGTATTGGCTTCTATGCTATGGATAATCAGCCAAACTGCCTACCCTTCAAAGAAACCCTGGCTATTGGTCATGGGTATCATTGCAGGAACCGGGCTTTTTATAAGCGAAACACAAAAGCACCTGCCCAATGCAAAGGCACTGCGACAAATGGCCGAGTCACGTTTCAACTATGTTAAAGAAAATCCGGAATATAACTATGTTGTATTCACCACAGCCATGCGTTTTGAAGGCTTAAACCCGCTCAAACAATACTGGACCACTGCCAACCACGACATGCGATTTATCTGGGCAGCCAATTTAGGTGGTACCCCTTACCAGGCAGCCGCATTAAAGCGACTTCAAACCCCGGATGTATTTACACTGCTAAGCGACAGCAGCAAAGGTCGTCTGCTCAGCCGTTATGAATTCGAACCCGAAATGCTTCGCAAATACTTCGAAGAACGCAAAAACGAATCATACACCTTTAAAGCTATAAAACCCCAGGATGAGTTTTATGTTTGGAAGTTTGAGAAAGAAACTATTGAAATGCCTACAGAGAATTAGCGCTTTCATTACAATTTTACCCCGAAACAATCATTGTAAATTAACCTAAAAGATGCTTTTTAACTCTATAGAATTTGCAATATTCTTACCGATAGTATTTATGCTCTATTGGTTTGGTACAAACAAAAACCTGAAGCTTCAGAATGCATTGTTGCTGTTTTCAAGTTATTATTTTTATGCATGTTGGGATTGGCGATTCATGTTCCTGCTCATGTTCTCAACCCTACTTGATTATTACACCGGCTTAAAAATGCAGGATGCCATAAACCATCAAGGTAAACGGTTTTGGTTCTGGCTGAGTGTTATTGTCAATCTTGGCTTCCTGGCCGTATTTAAATATTATAATTTCTTTGCCGGGTCATTTGCCGAAATGGTAGCGCAGTTCGGATGGGAAGTGAGCCCCCTGATGATTCATGTAATACTACCGGTGGGCATTTCCTTTTACACCTTTCATGGTTTATCGTATGTTATTGACATATATAACGATAAGATAAAGGCCGAAAGGAACTTTGTTGACTATGCGGTTTTTGTAAGTTTTTTTCCCTTACTCGTAGCCGGGCCAATTGAACGTGCAACCCACTTGCTGCCACAAATTAAAAGAGCCCGGACTTTCGATTACAAAAAGGCAGTTGACGGGATGCGACAGATTCTTTGGGGCTTATTCAAAAAGATTGTAATTGCTGATAATTGCGCCGAATTTGCCAACCAGATTTTTAATAATTCTGCCGACCTAAATGGGGCAACGTTGGTTCTCGGGGCACTGTTCTTTACCTTCCAGATTTATGGCGATTTTTCAGGGTACTCAGATATTGCTCTCGGCACCGCCCGCTTATTTGGAATTGACTTATTGCGCAATTTTGCATTCCCCTATTTTTCAAGAGATATTGCGGAGTTCTGGCGTCGTTGGCATATATCTCTCTCTTCCTGGTTTAAAGATTACCTGTACATACCACTTGGAGGCAGCAAAGGAGGTAATTGGATGCGTATCAGAAACACATTCATCATATTTATCGTCAGTGGATTCTGGCATGGTGCAAACTGGACTTTCATCGCATGGGGTTTTTTAAATGCGCTTTTTATCATGCCTTCCATCATTATGAAAACCAACCGGAACAACTTGGAAATTGTTGCGCAAGGCAGGCTGCTCCCTTCTTTAACGGAGTTTTTGCAAATAACCGTAACCTTTTCACTGGCTGTTTTTGCATGGATATTTTTCAGGGCAGAAAGTATGTCACATGCACTTCAATTCATTCAGGATATGTTTGCAGGGCTGTTCAGCAAAGCCGGGTATATTGAAGCATTCAATTTCATGTACTGGAAGGTGGGTGCTTATCTCCCACTTTTGCTTTTAGCCTTTCTCATCATTGAGTGGCTGGGCAGGGAAGAGCAGTTTGCGCTTGCCAAAATCGGGCTAAACTGGAAACGCCCCTTGCGCTTTGCACTGTATTATTCAATCATCATTGCCATTTTCTGGTTTGCCGGAAAGGAACAGCAATTTATTTACTTCCAGTTTTAAGCTATGAGAAAATTTATTCAACAACTGGGCTTCTTTACAGCTGTCTTCATATGTATAATTCTCCTCTTTGAATTGTTCTGCCACATAAGCATCCCAAAGATTTCGCACCACAATATTCATGCAAAAAGCCAATTGTTAATTCCGCAGATTGATTCTAATGCTGTAGTAATCTTGGGCGACAGCCGCCTTGAATGGGGCTTAAAGACACAAGAAATGGCTCAGGGTAAGGAGCATATCCTCAACCTGGCATTTCCGGGTAGCAATGGTTTCGACATCATTCGTTATATGATAAACAACGAAATCTATCCTAAAAAAATTCTACTTGGGTTCACGCCTAATTATTGGACGTATCATAACCATCAAATGGATAAGGAAGAATATTCTACCATGAATTTATTCAAAACCACTATCAAATACTGGTTAACCCAACATTCGTTTT
This sequence comes from Bacteroidia bacterium, assembly GCA_019695235.1. Classification (GTDB taxonomy): domain Bacteria; phylum Bacteroidota; class Bacteroidia; order M30B66; family M30B66; genus JAIBAI01. Next base: position 39,570 of record JAIBAI010000021.1, read on the forward strand.
TATATGACAAAACCTCTTTAGACCTCTATTTCAAAGGAGAAAAACCATATTTCATTCACCATGATTATGATGAATACGGCAATGTGCTTGTAAAAGAAAGAGGTGATTTTCACGAAAGAGAAAAACACCAATTGGAATTATACGCTGATCTCAACAAAAAATTCAACCGCGACAGCTTGAATACATACTTGAATGAATTGGCGCAGCTACTTGATGAATTAAAAGGCAGAACGAGTGTTTATGGGATATATATGCCGGTTTCAGATACCATTTTCTCACTTGAAAAACCCCATTATCAGCCCTCCGAAGTCAATGCAATTTTTGAGAACTTCCTCGACTTTTCTTCTTCATTCGCAAATAACGACAGTACTATTTTCTACGATGGCAGCCATCTAAGTCCCGGCTTTGCCCGTGAGTTTTCAAAGAATCTCGCAGCAGCCGCCAAGCAAAAGCAAGGCGGCAGATAGATTCAAAAGCATTAAACACCCAACGCTTTCCGAAACTCAGCAATAACAGTTTCAATTTCAGACAGCTCCATTGGTATATACAGCGGGATAATTATTGAACGGTCGGCCAAATCTTCTGAAACAGGCAAACGCAAGCCAGGTGCTTTTATGCTGTATGCTGTTTCACGGTGGGTAGTCATCACACCACGCCGGGTAGAGATGCCTTTGTCAAGTAGATTTTGCATTAACTCATTGCGGCTAACAGGGCATTCTGGCTTTAAATAGATGCTGTATGATTGCCAGTTGGTAATGCAATCCTCTGGCTCTGAAGGTAAACGCAGGAAAGGTATATCGCCGAATGCTTCCTGATAACGTGCAGCAATCTTCCGGCGTTCAGCTACCAGCCAGTCGAGCTTTGCCAATTGGTGAATACCTACAGCGGCCTGTATATCGGTCATCCGGTAATTATACCCTACCTCGATATGGTCTTCAAATATCACTTTAGAAGATTCATGCCGCACCCGGTCGTTGACCGACATGCCATGTTGGCGCAGCAGTTTCATACGCTGATACCATGCTTCATTTCCGGTGGTAACCATTCCACCGTCGCCGGTAGAAATCACCTTGCGTGGGTGAAATGAAAAACACACCAAATCTGAATGACTGCCTATTTTCTTGCCTTTATACGAGGAGCCTGCTGCACAGGCTGCATCTTCAATAAGCACCAATCCGTGTTTATCGGCCAATGCCCTGAAACCGTCAATATTACCAGGCAAGCCTATTTGGTGTACCAACAAAATCGCTTTGGTACGGGGGCTTATTTTACGTGCTGCATCTTCAAGGTCGAGGTTGTAATCTGTACCTACTTCGGCAAATACCGGCACAGCACCCACATAAGTTACCGAGTTGGCAGAAGCGATATAGCTCATTGAAGGACAAATCACCTCATCGCCAGGTCCAATACCAGCAACCAACATGGCAAGGTGCAAGCCTGTAGTGCAGTTCGACACCGCCACAGCATATTTTGCCCCGGTATAGGCTGCAAATTTTTCTTCAAATTCGGCAACACGAGGCCCCTGCGTAATCCAGCCCGTGAGGATGGTGTCGTAGGCGGCCTGGGCTTCCAATTCGCCCAAATACGGTTTTGCTATAGGTATCATACTTTATTTGCTTCCTGTTTTTCGAAATACCAATTACTCAATTCAACCATACCCTGCACTAAAGAAACAGAAGGAGCGAAATTTAACAATTTCTTAGCCTTATTTATATCAGCCAAGCGTCGAGAAACCGGGTTTACGGTGTTCGCTTCAATAAATTCAGGTTGTAATTGCGAATTATTTACTTTCAATAAGACCTCCAACAATTGTTTAAGACTGGTTTCTTCACAGTTGCCAATATTAAATGCTTCATCACTTGCATCGGATACCAAAGCAGCAATATTAGCTTTTGCGATGTCGCGTACGTATACAAAGTCCATTGTTGTACTGCCATCACCGTGAATAACAGGTCCTTTCCCATCACGAATGCAGTCAAGCCATTTAATCATCACCTCTGTGTACTTACCATCGGTATCCATTCTTGGGCCATACGCATTGAAGTAGCGTAATGCAACATAGTCAAGACCATACATAAATTTAAAACTTCTAAACAGTTGCTCACCCCACATTTTTGCTGCGCCATAAAATGTTTGATTATCGTAAGGGTTATCAGTTTCAGGTGTAGGGAAATTTTGTGCAAAGCCATATACGGAAGCACTGGAGCTATACACTACTTTCTTCACATTATGTTTTACACATAGTTGAGCCAGATCAAAAGTTGCTTTTAACATCACATCAAAACCCTCCGCAGGGTTTGCAGCACATGCATTAATACGAAGTGCCGCCATGTGAAACACAAAATCTGAAACAGATACGCATCGTTCTAAAAGGTCAAGGTTGCGAATATCTCCTTCATGAAATTCAACAATTGCATTGTTCTCAAATGATTTCATGTTATTGCGGCTGCCACGAATGAAGTTGTCAATAATGATAATCTTTCGGGGCTGAAGTAGCAATAGCTCTTCTATTACAAATGAGCCAATAAATCCGGCCCCTCCGGTAACAAGGAT
>JAIBAI010000022.1 GCA_019695235.1 Bacteroidia bacterium
CCGCCGGTCATACCTGTTGTAGTGTAAACCGTATGGTACAACTGAACCTGCGAAACCGTTGCAGCATTTGGGATAGCGGTAATATTGAAGGATGCATAACCTCTGTAATACCCACCGGAATAACCTACAGCAATATTGCCATAACCACCCCCACCTCCTGAATTTACTTGCGCTGTCCGGTAGGTAGAAGCATCCGGGGTGCAAGTTGAGGTTGGGTCAACATACACCGGAAACTGGCGCTCAGCACTCAACAACCAGGTTGTGCGCACCTTTGTTAGTACAATCAGTACCTGGCCATCTTGCTGCACTTCCATCAAGGTATTGTTTTCAGTCAGCTCAGTGGCAGCATCTTTTGAGAGCGGATGCTGGTATGTGTATGTACTTTTCCCATTAGGGTCTATCAGGGCAATCCCGCCTCTGGGTGAGATTTGATACGACCATCCTTGCGGAAGAATCACTTCTTCAGAGAATACCAGAAAATCGGCTCCAGACGGAATGCTTCCAAGCGCATTTGCGTCAGGAATCACATAATTCAACTCGCGTTTAGCCGCTGTGATTGTAAATTCAGCCCCAATCCGGCCAAATAAATTCTCATAAACAGCCTTGTTTTGCACAGCCTGAACGGGTACATCAGCACTCCAAATCGTCTGTGTTTCAATTCCTCCCCGCTCCCAATACATTTTGGTATTAAGAAACTCCTGAATTGCTGCCCCTGCCTGAACACTTTTGATACCCATTTTTGAGCTGCGCCCAAAATAGGTTTCCATCAGGTTCGTTGTGTTTTCATAAGGGTATTCTGATGAATTTACAGGCACAATCAATGGGTTAATGGCCTCAAACATGCCATCTTTCAGATAATGTATCGGAGCGCTGCTGATTACAGCGGCTATGCTGCCATCAGCGTTTTGGTACTGACGGGTGTAATGATTCCGCAGGCTTGTAAGTTCTGGCAAGGTTTTCGGCCAGTCATCCATTGTATTTGCAAATACGGGGGTATGCTGCCCGGTAGTTGCTGTTGTTGCTTGGTTGGTGGCGGCAGAGATGTTCTGCCCAATGGCATTTATTGTATTGAAAATCAACACAATTGAAACCAAATTCGACAAAATGTTACATTTTCTCATCTAAATGAGTTTATTTTAATTTGTCAAATATAAAATATTAATGTGATATTAATGTTATTGCAGAATATAATATATGTATATCTTGAAACCTAAAAACCTTATTCTGACCCCAATGGTCTTTTCAGGCAAAACGTAAAACAATTTAGCTTTTGGCAACTTTTAATTTTGAGAAATCACGTACTTGCCCGGCAAAATAATATTTTCATGAACCAACGTATCCACCAGTTTCTTTCGAATGATCATCGCCGGATTGAAGACCTGCTTGAACGGGCAACAGTTGAACCGGGAAACTATAAAATAGATTTGTACCAGCAGTTTCGAATCGGTTTGCTTACCCATATTAAGATGGAAGAGAAGGTACTTTTTCCTGCAGCACAAAAAGCAAATGGCGGGGTTCAATTAGAAGCCTTTGCGCAGCTACGGCTTGAGCACGGCGCCATTACAACCCTGATGGTGCCACCTCCCACTCCAGCATTAGTTAAGGTATTGCGTTATATTTTAGACAAGCATGATTTGCTTGAAGAAAAACCCGGTGGCATGTACGATGTTTGTGAAAGACTTACCGAAGCGCAAACCGATGATTTGCTGCTTCAGATGAAGAACATCGGAGAAGTGCCGGTACATCCGCACAATGAAGCAGCCTATGCGCTCGAAACAGCCATTCGCAGTGTGCAGCGTGCCGGCTACGACTATGATCAGATTGCAAAAAATTAATTTCGCTTTTAAATTTTCAGTAGCAATTCAAAACATGGTCAATTCACAACGCTAACCATATTGGCGGAGGCATTGCATGTCAACCTGGCTTGTGCCGATTTTCAAGCACCCGAATCACATCATTTAGCTCAAAGTCTTTTGCCCGCAGCAGAATCAGGTAATGAAACAGCAGGTCGGCAGCCTCAGCTAAGAAAAGATTTTCATTCTGGTCTTTGGCTTCAATAACCAATTCTACCGCCTCCTCCCCTACTTTTTGGGCAATTTTATTGATGCCTTTTTTAAAAAGCGAGCTGGTATAAGATGATTCTGAAGGGTTTTCTGCTCTTTGCCGGATGATTTGCTCTAATTGACCGATAAAGCCTGCCTGCTGATTGCTGTTTTCAAAGCAGGTAAGGCTACCGGTATGGCACACCGGGCCTGCGGGAGAAGCTTGAATCAGAAGCGTATCAGCGTCGCAATCTACGGCTATAGATTTCAGGTAGAGGTAATTTGCACTGCTTTCGCCCTTAAGCCACAGGCGGTTGCGGCTCCTGCTGTAGAACCAGAGGCGCCCTTCCTGAAGGGTTTTATCATAACTTTCATGGTTCATATATGCCAGCATCAGCACGGTGCCGGTGCTTGCGTCCTGAATAATTGCCGGAAGGAGTCCCTTGCTAAAATCTGGCTGTTTCATCTGATGTGAATAGATTGGTTTCTTAAAAATGTTTTGAGTTGCTGAATCGGGATTTCTCCTGAATGAAACACCGAAGCTGCCAGTGCCGCATCAGCCTGACCTGCCTGAAACACATCGGCAAAATGCTGTAAATTCCCTGCCCCTCCACTGGCAATTACCGGTACATTAACTGCGCTTGACACTTGTGAAGTAAGCTCAATGGCGAAGCCATCACGGGTACCGTCATGGCTCATGGAGGTAAGAAGCACCTCTCCTGCGCCACGTTCAACACCTTCCAGAACCCAATCAATGCAAGGCTTCCCTGTAGGCATCCGGCCCCCATTGAGATACACCTGCCAGCCCTGCTCATCTAAACGTACATCCACTGCCAGTACAATACACTGTCGGCCAAAAAGAGAGGCTAAGTCAGAAAGCAACGAAGGCGAGCGAAAAGCAGCAGAATTCACCGAAACTTTATCCGCCCCTGCCTCCAGGAGCAAACCCACATCTGCCGGTGCACTTATCCCACCGCCCACGGTAAAGGGGATGTTTAGCTCTTTTGCCACCCGTTTCACAAGGGCCGCAAAGGTTTTTCTGCCCTCATGCGTTGCCATGATATCGAGCAATACCAATTCATCAGCTCCCTCTTCTGCATAGCGTGCGGCAAGTTCTACCGGGTCGCCTATGGTTTTTAAATCAACAAAATTGACTCCTTTCACCGTTTGGCCATCCTTGATATCAAGACAAGGGATAATACGTTTTGCTAATGGCATCCTATGCGTTAAATGTTTGTAATTCTTTCAGAGAAATTTTCCCTTCGTAATATGCTTTTCCGATAATTGCACCTGAGCAGCCCGTCGCCTTTAATTTATGCAGGTCATCCATGCAGCTCACTCCACCGCTGGCTGTAAGTTTCAGCTTCGGAAACTCTTCAAGTAAACGTTTGTACAAATCAGTTGAAGGACCGCTCAGCATCCCATCACGTTGAATATCTGTACAAAATACTTTTGTCACACCGATTTCAAGTAACTGTCTGATAAATGAATCAATGTGCATGGATGTGTTTTCGGTCCAACCTTTTACGGCAATCAACTCATTGCGTACATCTGCACCAGTAAAAATTTTTTCAGCCCCAAATTCAAGCACAAATTCAGCAAACAATTCAGATTGTTTCAATGCCAGACTCCCAATAGCAGCCATTTCTGCACCAGCATCAAAAACCGACTGCAAATCATCACGGCATGCGATACCGCCCCCAAAGTCAATTTGCAATTTAGTTTGTTTTGCCAGGCGCTCTAATACCGGTAAGTTCTTAAGACTGCCTGCCTTGGCTCCATCTAAATCCACCAAGTGCAGGCGGCGAATCCCAGCATCTTCAAATCGCAGAGCCATTTCCAGCGGATCATTGGCATAAACTTTTTTTTGCGTGTAATCGCCCTGACTTAAGCGCACTGCCTGGCCATCAATCAGGTCAATGGCTGGAATAATTTCAAAACTCATAATTGAATAAAATTTTCAAGAATTCGGGCACCAGCTTCACCTGATTTTTCCGGATGAAATTGAACGCCATAAAAATTATCCCGGTGTAATGCTGCTGAAAAAGGGACAATATAGTCCGTTATTGCAATGGTATGTTCACCCAAATCTGCCGCATAGCTATGAACAAAATACTGCCAGCTGTTTTCGTCAATACCGTTAAACAATGATGTTTTCAAATTACTAATTGTGTTCCACCCCATTTGAGGAACTTTCTGTTCACCCTTAAACAAGCTTACATTGGCATCAAAAATCCCTAAGCAGCGGGTATCCCCTTCTTCCGAGTATTTACACATCAATTGCATGCCCAGACAAATGCCCAAAAACGGCTGCCTAAGCGAGATAATGAGTTTGTCTAAACCACGTTCTTTCAGGTAAGTCATTGCACTCGAAGCCTCACCTACCCCCGGAAAAATCACATGGCTTGCTTCCTTTATCTGCTCATGGCTATCAGTTACCATTGCTTGTATTCCCAATCTTTCAAGTGCAAACAGTACCGACCTGATATTGCCCGCATTGTATTGAATGATGGCGATATTCTTCGAAGGTTCATTTATGGTCATGCTCAGGTTTCGTTTTTCAGTTTGAAAGCTTTATCATAATATTCCTTTTGTACTTGGCAAAACCAAGTGTTGCGGGTCTCTTTTAACAGCTGCTTTTATTGCCCTGGCAAATGCCTTAAAGACACCTTCAATCTTATGGTGCTCATTTTCTCCTTCTGAGCTGATATGCAGGTTGCAGCGCGCAGCATCAGAAAACGATTTAAAAAAGTGATAAAACATTTCAGTAGGTACATCACCAATTTTTTCACGTTTAAACTCCACATTCCATACAAGCCAACTACGACCTCCAAAGTCTAATGAAACCTGCGCCAGACAATCATCCATTGGCAATGAATAGCCATAGCGCTCAATTCCTCTTTTATCACCCAAAGCCAATGAAAATGCTTCCCCAAGAGCAATGCCGGTGTCTTCGATAGTATGGTGTTCATCAATATGAAGGTCTCCTTTTGCCTTAATAAATAAATCTAACTGTCCGTGCCGTGCCAATTGTTCAAGCATGTGGTCAAAAAAATGCAGTCCGGTATTTATCTGGTAGCGGCTATTGCCCTCTAATCGCAATGAAATATCTATTGCTGTTTCAGCGGTATTGCGTTGATGTTTCACTTCCCGAAGCGGTAATGCTAAAAACTGGTAAATCTCGCTCCAGTGCCCTGCAATCAGGTCAATCTGTTCTGCCATGGGTGCGGGGTCATCGTAATTTCTTAAAAAGATAGAGCCGGTGCCCAAATTGGCAGCTAATTGTACGTCTGTTAAACGGTCACCAATTACAAAAGATTTTTTCAAATCAACGCTTCCATCCAGGTATGCAGTGAGCATACCTATACCTGGTTTACGCGTAGGCAATTTTTCATGCTCGAATGAATTGTCAATATGAATTGCAGAAAACCTGATATTCTCAACTGCCAGATTGCGTAGCATGATATCTTGAATCTGTTCAAATGCCGCCCAGGGATATTTTTCCGTGCCCAAACCATCCTGGTTACTTACCAACACAAGTTCGTAATCTGTTTCACGTGCGATTTTCCCAAGGTAATGCATCACACCGGGCAACAACAAAAAAACTTCAGGTTTGTCAATCTGGAAGGTCACAGGTGGTTCTAAAATCAGTGTTCCATCACGGTCAATAAAAAGTATCTTTCTCATCTGCATTTATTTTTCAGCGTTCATATTAATTCCCTTCTGCAGGCTGGCCAACAGCAATTTATTTTCTTCTTGTGACCCAATAGTAATTCGCAAGCAATCTTCACATAAACTCACCATTGAGCGATCACGCACCACTATACCTTCATTCAGCAGTTGCGAATAAACTTTGCGGGCATCATTAAATCTGACCAACACAAAATTAGCATCCGAAGGGTATACTTTAATTACATTTGGTAAGCCGGCTAGTGCAACAAGCAGCTTCTCACGCTCATGCAGCAACAGGTTCACTTTCTCTTCTACCTGACCTGAAAGTGCAAGCGCTTTTAATGCCATTTCCTGCACCACTGCACTAAGGTTGTATGGTGCCTTTACTTTCATCATTACCTCAATAAGTTCAACTGAGCCAAAAGCCATACCTAAACGTAGCCCAGCCAGTCCCCAGGCTTTTGAAAATGTCTGTAATACCACAAGGTTCGGAAAATTATCCAATTCTTCTAACCACGAAGGCTGAGAAGAAAAATCAATATAGGCCTCATCAATTACAACAATACCCTTAAACCAGTGTAGTAAATCTGAGATGTCTTCTCTTCTGAAAGCATTGCCACTCGGGTTATTGGGCGAACAGATAAACAACAGTTTCTCACTACCCTTGCATGTGCTTTTTATTGCGCCAAGGTCTAACTGAAATTCATTTGTTAAAGGCACATTCAGTGTTTTAACATCATGAATAGCTGCCGAAACAGCGTACATTCCGTAAGTAGGCTGACAAACCACTACCTGGTCGTCACCCGGCTTACAAAACATGCGAAACAACAAATCAATTGCCTCGTCACTGCCATTGCCTAAAAAAATCTGTTCTGCCGGAATATGTTTTAAACCTGAAATTTTGGCTTTTAACTTTTCCTGACCCGGATCGGGATAGCGGTGGTATGTTTCACCTATAGGAGAACCCATGCTATTTTCATTGGCATCTAAAAACACCTTTGCTTCGCCGGTAAACTCATGTCTTGCCGAAGAATAAGGTGTTAATTGAAGTATGTTTTTGCGTAATATGGATGCTAATTCAAATGGCATATTTTCGTTATTTTTCAATCTGTTTTAACCGGATGCTCACTGCATTACGGTGTGCTGAAAGTCCTTCTGCCTCAGCCATTTGCTCAACAGCCGGACCAATATTTTGGAGGCCATGAGCGCTGATACGTTGGAAGGTAATTTTCTTTACAAAACTATCAAGTGACACGCCACTGTACGACCTTGCAAAACCCATCGTTGGTAGGGTGTGATTGGTTCCGGAAGCATAATCTCCGGCACTTTCAGGACTGAACTGTCCTAAAAAAACAGAGCCTGCATTTTGCACCAATGTTACCAGCTCATCTTCGTTTTTGCAGTTGATAATAAGGTGTTCAGGGGCGTAGCGATTGATTAGTTCCATGCCTTCATGAAGGTTTTCGACAAGCAGCACGAAACTATGTGCGAGCGCCTTACGGGCAATTGCTTTACGGGGCAGGTCTTTCAATTGTAATTCAAGTGCTGCCATTACCTCTTCTATCAGTAGTTCACTGTTGCTCACCAACAGCACCTGACTATCAGGTCCATGCTCTGCCTGCGACAATAAATCAGCTGCAACAAATGATGCATTAGCTGTTTCATCTGCGAGGATGGCCAACTCTGACGGGCCTGCCGGAAGGTCAATGGCAACACCTTTGGCAGAAACAAGCTGTTTTGCCAGCGTTACCCACGCATTTCCAGGACCGAACAACTTATCTACTTTCGGAATACTTTCGGTTCCAAAGGCCATTGCTGCAATAGCCTGTGCCCCCCCCACCCTGAAAATTCGCTTAATCCCAGTCAGGTGGGCTGCGAATAAAATTGCAGGGTGCACTTCACCATTCTGGCCCGGTGGGGTGCACAATATTACCTCCTTACATCCGGCCAGTTGTGCTGGAATACCCAACATTAGCAGGGTTGAGAATAAAGGAGCTGAACCTCCGGGAATATACAGGCCCACCCTTTCAATAGCTATTGATTTTCGCCAGCACCGTACCCCTGGCATGGTTTCAATTTCTCTTTGAGCCTCTGCTTGCGCTTTGTGGAATGCACTAATATTTGCAGCGGCCAGTCGCATCGCCTGACACAGCGCTTCCGGCAATTGCTTTTCTGCTTTACTTATTTCAGTTGGGTCAATTTCAAACCCTGATAGGCTTACTTTATCATACTTCTGCGAAAATGCATGCAAAGCCATATCACCTTGCGTTTCAACTTGCTCAAGGATGTCGTTCACCTGCTCACCTATGTCGGCAAGGCTGGCAGCAGCGCGTTTAAACAAGGCATGTAAATCACCTTCACCGGGATTTTTCAGATAGGTTAACATCAGATTATCATCTTTTCAATGGGTACAACTAAAATACCTTGGGCTCCGTTTGCTTTCAACTTCTCAATGATTTGCCAAAAATCATGCTCTGTAACAACACTGTGCACTGAACTCCAGCCTTTTTCTGCCAGGGGTAATACAGTCGGACTTTTCATGCCCGGCAGAATATTAATGATGGCCTCTAACTTTTCATTGGGAGCATTCAACAGAATATACTTGTTATTTCTGGCCTTGCGTACTGCATTTATCCGGAAAATCAATTGCCTTAACAATTCAGCCTTTGGCAATTCTAAAGCCTCATGGGCTATTAAAACTGCTTCTGATTGCAGCACAGGATGTACTTCTTTTAATCCATTGCTTAAAAGCGTACTGCCAGAACTAACCAAATCACAGATTGCATCTGCAAGGCCTATGCCCGGGGCTATCTCTACGGAGCCACTAATTTCATGAATCTCAGCCCGAATCTTGTTTTTATTTAGAAAGTTCTGCAATATGCGCGGGTATGATGTGGCAATTCGCTTGTCTCTGAGACTTTGCATGCCATTCCAATCCTGCTCACGCGGAATAGCCAGTGAAAGGCGGCATTTAGAAAACCCAAGTTTCTCAACCAAATCTACCGATTTAGCCTTTTCATGCATTACATTTTCGCCTACAATACCAATATCAGCCACAGCATCTTCAACATACTGTGGTATATCATCATCACGTAAAAAGAGCACCTCCATCGGGAAATCTTCTGCTTCGGCCTTCAGCCGGTTCATCCCGTTGTGAATATGGATTCCGCATTCATGCAATAACTTCATACTGTCGTCGTGCAAACGACCTGATTTTTGAATGGCTATTTTTAGTTTCATAAAAGCAAAAAAAAAGGCTTACCGTTTCTGGTAAGCCATTGATAGTATCTGTTTATACAATACACCGTTCACTTACCTGGCGGGAAGCCGATATGCGAATGATGTATTGAGGTTAAAATCACGGTGCAAATATACAAAAAATTCTTCACAACACAAAAATGTGCTTTTTCGTCCTTTGAAAAGAATTATATTTAAGCCTTAGATGCTTTGTATATTTGCATCCGGTCAAAACCTGACAATGTCTTCGATAATCCAGTTACTTCCAGAACATGTAGCCAATCAAATTGCGGCGGGTGAGGTTATTCAGCGACCTGCTTCGGCGGTAAAGGAGTTGCTTGAAAATGCAGTTGATGCCGGCGCAACAAAAATAAAACTGATTATCAAAGAAGCCGGAAGCACCTTAATACAGGTTATTGACAACGGTAGCGGAATGAATGCATTTGATGCAAGGCTCGCCTTTTCAAGGCATGCCACATCAAAAATCAGAAATGCTGATGACCTTTGGGAAATCCGCACAATGGGCTTTAGGGGTGAAGCACTTGCCTCAATGGCTGCCGTGGCACGTGTTGAAATGAAAACACGCCCGCACAGCGACGAAACGGGCACCCTGATTGAGGTTGAAGGTACTGAAATCAAGCGTCAGGAGCCCTGTGCCTGCCAGCCCGGCACCTCCATTGCAATTAAGAACCTGTTCTACAATGTGCCTGCCAGGCGTAATTTCCTAAAAAGCAACACCGTAGAAATCAGGCATATTTTTGACGAATTTCATCGGGTAGCACTGGCATTTCCGGCAATTGCATTTCAGCTATTCAGCAACGACGAAGAAATCTTCCAACTCAGCCCGGGCAACCTCAAGCAGCGAATTGCCGGAATTTTTGGCGCTACATGGAATGAAAAATTGCTTCCGGTACAAGAAAACACTGATTTAGTCAGTATCAGCGGGTTTGCCGGGAAGCCTGAGTTTGCCCGGAAAACACGTGGTGAGCAGTTTTTCTTTGTCAACAACCGTTATATCCGCAACAGTAATCTGCATCATGCTGTAATCGCCGCTTATGAAGGCTTGATCCCTCAAGGAACCTTCCCTTCCTATTTCATTTTCTTTGAAACCAATCCGGCACGTATTGATGTAAATATTCACCCTACCAAAACGGAGATAAAATTTGAGGATGAACGCAGTGTGTATGCTATCTTGCGCTCAACCATCAAGCGTTCTATCGGAGCCTATAGCCTTGCCCCACAGCTTGACTTCGACCAAAATCCGGCATTTGAAATTCCGCTCCCTCCAAAACATGTACCGGCTAATGCACCCGCTCCTGTCATCAACCCCGGTTACGACCCGTTTAAAAATTCAGGCAGGCCAGATGGGGCACTCAAACGACTAAGTCAGGCACGCTGGGATCAGCTTGCATTTATTGACCAGGAAGCACTGCTGTTACCAGGAGCAAGCACACAGGAAAATACAGGTACTGAAAATTCAATTCCCTGGTTGTTGCATGGCCGCTATATCCTATCGCAAGTGAAGAGTGGCCTTTTGATAATTGATATTATCAGGGCAAAAGAGCGAATACTTTTTGAAAAATTCATTGCGCATACCGCTGGTGCTGGTGCTTCGCAACAATTGTTGTTCCCTGTGGTACGTGAATTTTCAGCACCTGATTACGCTTTGATTCAATCAATTGAGCCTGAATTAAAGGCAATGGGCTTTAGTCTCGAACCTTTTGGTACCCGCACGATGCTTATCAATGGAGTGCCTCCCGATATTCTTGAGCAGGATGCAGGAAAAGTGCTCGACCAACTGATTGAACAAATTCATAAGGGTGGTGAAGAATTAAAACTTGACACAAAACAGGCGGTAGCAGCCAAGCTGGCTGGTTTGCTTGCCCGAACCGGGCAAATTTCAAGTGAGCCCTCAAGCCTTATTGCCCTTATAGAGCAACTTTTTGCCTGTAACACTGCCAATTACAGCCCTTCAGGTAAAAGCACTGTACAAATTCTCAGAATGGATGAGCTTTCGGCAAGGTTTGGCAAATCATAATGCCTAATTTTGCGTCCTTATGAGTCAATTTTCTCTACAACAGGAAAACCCCAATACGGGTGTGGTAAAGACCCTGATTATTATCAATGTTGCTTGTTGGCTAATGGTGCAGGCGGGCATTCATTTCTTTAACTTTGATGTAACCGACAGCCTGGCGCTTTACAATTACAATTCAGACAAGTTCAGGCCCTGGCAGTTATTTTCATATATGTTTTTGCATGACATTTCAGGGTTCATGCATATCTTCTTTAATATGCTGGGCTTGTGGATGTTTGGTACTGTACTTGAAAGACATTGGGGTTCAAAACGCTTTTTGTCGTATTACATGATTACAGGTATTGGAGCTGGCATTATTAGTATGGTGGCCCTTACCTGGCAACTGAATCCAATGTACGAAGGCATGAACGCATATCTTGCCAATCCGGGGTATTCACAATTTGAGCTATTTGTCTCTGAGAACATGCCCGGTTCATACCAGAACGAGCAGGTAAACGCTTTCCTTAAAAACTGGTATTACGACCAGGCAAATCCGATGTACATCAGCGAGTCAATCAAAGCAGTGATGGACATAGGTGATATGCGCCTCAACACAGCTACGGTAGGTGCATCTGGTTCTATTTTCGGATTGTTGCTGGCATTTGGCATGCTGTTCCCAAATTCAATGGTTATGCTGCTTATTCCACCCATTCCGATGAAAGCAAAGTATTTTGTAATCATTTTTGGTGCGATAGAGCTGTTTAGCGGTCTGCGCAACAATATTGACGACAACGTTGGGCATTTTGCCCATCTTGGCGGTATGCTTTTCGGCTTGATTCTCATTCTTCTATGGCGGAAGAAAGACCGTGCCAACTCACCTTACCAGCCTTACGAAGACCTCAATGTCTGAAGCCCGGCAATTCTGGAACCAGTCAGGCAGCGGCGTTCAGCTGATTTTGCTCAATGCATTGGTATTCGTAGCTTTCTTACTTCTGAGGTCGGTTCTGCATCTAAGCAACCAACTGAATGTTCTTGATAGCATTGTGAATGCGGTGCAGCTACCAGGCTCGCTGATGCAGTTGCTGATGCAGCCCTGGTCAATTGTTACCCACATGTTCGTACACCTGGGCTTCTGGCACCTACTGTTCAACATGCTTACCCTTTATTTTGCCACCCAACTGTTTACACGCTATTTCCCCGAACGGTATATTTCAGCCATTTATCTGTTTGCCGGCCTTTCGGGTGCTTTTGTATTTTTAGTTTCGGTAAATACGTTCCCGGTTTTCAGTCGTTTTGCCGGACAGATACAGGCCCTGGGTGCTTCTGCCGCTGCCATGGGGGTACTGATGGCAGTTTGCTTTTTCCGGCCAAAAGACGAAGTGTTGTTATTTGGAATAATCCGGCTGCGATTAGGCATCATAGCCCTGCTGTTTATTTTAGCCGACATCGCACAGATTGGTACCGGCAGTAATGAAGCCGGCCATCTGGCGCATCTGGGAGGAGCATTGTTCGGTTATATCTGGTCGGTAAATATGAAACAGGGTCGCAACCTGGCGCAATTACCCCGTTTGAAATTTGCAAGACGCAATAAAACGCCGCTTAAAGCACACCGTAACTATCGTGTAACACCCATGGAGGCCGATGAACAGTATAATTTATCGAAGCATGAGAAACAAAAAAAGGTGGATGAGATTTTAGATAAAATCTCCCGTTCGGGGTACGACAGTCTGAATGCCGAAGAGAAGCGTATATTGTTCGAAATTTCAAAAGAGCAATGAGCATCTATCACCGCAAACAACGTTGGAAACTTTGGCTTGCTCTCGGTGCCATCATTATCATCGGACTCTCACTCTGGTACACCAATGTGCTAGTGCGTAAAATTGCGCATGAAGAGCGCGTAAAAGTTGAACTCTGGGCTGATGCTGTGCGCAACAGGGCCACGCTGGTAAAATATACCGAGAGCCTTTTCAATCGCCTGAAAACTGAAGAACGAAAACGTGCAGAAATTTGGGCAGAAGCCACACGAAACCTCAGTATTACCGAAGACGATGAAGCCCGTTCATTTTACCTGAAAGTAGTAAGTGAAAACAATACTATTCCGGCAATTATTGTTGACCAGCACAACAAAATAAATTACATTACCAATGTTGACACCGCTGGAATGGGCAATACGACAGAGTTCAAAGGAGCCATCAAGGCTGCTTTTTCAAACTACCGCCCGATTGTGATTGACGATGGTTTTTCGAACACTTATTATATCTATTACCAGGAATCAAGGGTTTTTACTGAATTACGTGAGGTGTTAGACGACATCATACAATCATTTATTTCAGAAGTGGTTGTTAACTCTGCCAGCGTACCAGTTGTAATCACTGATTCAGCGCAAACTAGAATTGTCGCTTCCGGAAACCTTGAAAAAAACTTTAAAAGTGACACCCTCGCAATGCTTCAAATGGCCAGCGAAATGGCCAGCGAGAATACACCATTGAAGGTTGAACTTCCTGATTATGGAAAGTGTAGCATTTATTATCGTAACTCTTTCTTACTCACACAGTTAAGATACTATCCGTTTGTTCAGTTTGGCATCATCACCCTATTTTTACTGGTGTCATACCTGATGTTCAGCTTGTCGCGCAAGGCAGAGCAAAACCAGGTTTGGGTAGGCATGTCGAAAGAAACTGCCCACCAGCTCGGCACACCGCTTTCGAGCCTGATTGCATGGATGGAAATTCTCAAACTCAAAGGCATTGACGAAGACACCATTGCTGAAATGAATAAAGACATTAAACGTCTGGAAATCATCACCGAACGCTTTTCAAAAATTGGCTCCATCCCTGAACTAAGCGAGCAAAATCTTGAAACAATTTTACGTGAAAGCATAGATTATATGCGGCCACGAGCTTCGAAGAAAATCAGCATTGAGCTTGTCAATTTACAGCCTGAAATACCCGTATTTAAGGTAAATCTCAACCAGCACCTTTTTGAATGGGTAATTGAGAACCTTTTCCGCAACGCAATTGACGCGATGGAAGGTCAGGGCGGTGCCTTGCTGGTTGAATTTGGTGAGAAAGGCAAATGGCTGTATATTGATGTAAGTGATACCGGAAAGGGTATCCCGAAATCAATGGTGAACACCGTTTTTGAACCAGGGTACACCAGTAAAAAGCGGGGCTGGGGGCTCGGACTTTCTCTGTCGAGACGCATTATCGAAAATTACCACCGGGGGAAAATTTTTGTTAAACGCTCCGAACCCGGCAAGGGCACAACCTTTCGCATTTTGTTGCCAAGGTAATGGCAGGCCTCTACATTCATATTCCCTTTTGTCGCCAGGCCTGTATCTACTGCGATTTTCACTTTACAATTTCTGGTCATTACCAGCAAGACTTGTGTGCGGCACTGTCAAAAGAACTCATTTACCGCAAAGCCGAATGGCAATCGCAATCATTTCAAAGTGTCTATTTCGGTGGCGGCACCCCTTCACTGCTTTCGGCTCAGCAGCTTGAAGCCATTTTAGGTGCGGTTTACAAGCATTTTAAGATTGAGCCTGATGCCGAAATTACCCTTGAAGCCAATCCGGATGACCTCAGCAAAGAAAAACTATCATCTTTGCGACAGCTTGGCATCAACAGGCTGAGTATAGGGGTTCAGTCGTTTCGTGATGAAGATTTGGTATTTATGAACCGGACACACCGCCGGAACAATACCCTGCACTGCTTGGAAGATGCCATGCAAATCGGTTTTAATAATTTCACCATTGACTTGATTTATGGTATTCCCGGGCTTAGCGACAAAGCCTGGGAGGAAAACCTACAAACCGCTGCCAGTTTATCAATTAACCATCTTTCATGCTACAGTCTAACACTTGAACCCGCTACACCCTATGCCGGACTGGTAAAAAAAGGTCGTGCGGCGGCACCTGATGAGCACCAGGCTGCCCAACAGATGCAGCTTTTAATGGACCTTGCGCCAGCGCTGGGATTTGAGCAGTATGAAATCAGCAATTTTGCTCGTAACAATGCCTATTCAATTCATAACTCAGCCTATTGGAAAGGTACTCCATATTTGGGCATAGGCCCGTCGGCTCACTCATTCAGCGGCACCAGCCGACGCCAGAATATTGCCCGTAACCAGGCGTATATTAGGGCGCTTGACGCGGGTGAAGACGCCCCTCACCTACTTGAAGAATTAAGCGAATCTACAATATACAACGAATTGATTTACACCGGATTAAGAACAATCTGGGGTGTAAATGAAGAAAACCTTGCAGCACTCGGCAAACAGCACCTTGAACATTTTCGGCAAAAAATCAAACCCTGGCTTGCTCAGCAGTTGGTGGAGCAAAAGCAAAACACCTGGGTACTAAACAAAGCTGGTTTTTTATTAGCCGACCGGATTGCGATGGAATGTTTTTACTAAGAAGAATTCTGTTAGGTTTTGCCTGAATAGATAGCCGCTTTCATTGTACCTTAGCCCCATAAATAATGCGGCATGTCAGACGATAAAAAAGTCATCTTTTCAATGGTGAAGGTGAGTAAAACTTACCCTCCTCAAAAACAAGTACTTAAGGACATTTACCTTTCATTCTTTTACGGAGCCAAAATCGGTATCATCGGTCTTAATGGTTCGGGTAAATCAACATTGCTTAAAATTATTGCCGGAGTTGAGAAGTCGTTCAACGGCGAGGTGGTTTTTTCGCCCGGATACCGTGTGGGTTATCTTGAACAAGAGCCAAAACTTGATGAGAGCAAAACTGTGATTGAACTGATTCGCGAAGGGGTACAACCGGTGATGGATTTGCTGAATGAATACAACCAGGTGAACGAGAAAATGGGATTGGAGGAGTATTATGCTGACCCGGATAAAATGGATAAGCTGCTGGCGCGTCAGGGAGTATTGCAAGACGAGATTGATGCGAAAAACGCCTGGGAGATTGACTCTACCCTTGAACGGGCGATGGATGCGCTGCGCTGCCCTGAACCAGAACGGGTTTTTGGCACCTTGTCTGGGGGTGAAAAACGAAGGGTTGCACTTTGCCAGTTGCTGCTTCAGCAACCTGAGATTTTACTGCTCGATGAGCCTACTAACCACCTGGATGCCGAGTCAATTGACTGGTTAGAGCAACATCTTCAGCAATATGCCGGTACTGTGATTGCAATTACCCACGACCGCTACTTCCTTGATAATGTTGCAGGCTGGATTCTCGAACTCGACCGTGGCGAAGGTATCCCATGGAAAGGAAATTATTCAAGCTGGCTGGAGCAGAAAGGGAAACGCCTCGCACAGGAAGAAAAATCAGAATCAAAACGACAAAAAACGCTTGCCCGTGAGCTAGAATGGGTACGCCAGGGTGCAAAAGGGCGTCAGGCAAAACAAAAAGCCCGTCTGCAGGCTTATGACAAATTACTGGGGCAGGACGTAAAAGAGAAAGAAGAGAAACTTGAAATCTTCATCCCTAATGGTCCACGCTTAGGCAATGAGGTGATTGAAGCCCAGTCGGTGGCCAAATCTTTTGGCGACAAATTACTTTACGATAACCTTACGTTCAGGCTGCCGCCCGCAGGCATTGTAGGTATTATCGGGCCCAATGGTGCCGGTAAGACCACCATCTTTAAAATGATTATGAATCAGGAAAAACCTGATAAAGGGGAGTTTAAAATCGGGCCGACAGTGAAAATCAGCTATGTAGATCAAAGTCACGAAGCCTTGAACCCCGAAAAATCAGTATGGGAAGTAATTTCCGGAGGGAATGAAACAATGGAGCTGGGCGGAAGAAGCATCAACTCGCGTGCCTATGTGTCGCGGTTTAACTTCAGTGGAGCCGATCAGGGCAAAAAGGTTGGTGTATTATCAGGTGGTGAACGCAACCGCCTACACCTTGCAATGGCACTAAAGGCCGAAGGCAATGTGTTGCTGCTCGATGAGCCTACCAACGACATTGACGTAAACACACTCCGTGCACTTGAAGAAGCACTTGAAAACTTCGCCGGATGCGCCGTTATCATCAGCCACGACCGTTGGTTTCTCGACAGAGTGTGTACCCACATCCTTGCTTTCGAGGGCAACTCAGAGGTCTATTACTTTGAGGGTGGCTACTCTGAATACGAAGAAAACAAACGCAAACGATTAGGCGACATTGAACCTAAACGCATCAAATACCGCAAGTTGGTTGCCGACTAAGGAAAACCTCCTTGGTTTGATTTAATGTTGCTATATTGACCTCAGCCTGCCTTAGTGTTAAAATAACACTGCGGCAGTTTTTTTTTATGTTTTTTTAGCCAGGTTTTGCACAGAACGGTTAATAATTCACTGTAAATCAGTTGATTATTTTTTGACAATTAAAGAATAAATTAGTAATTTTAACCTACCCTAACCACCAATTCCGTCACCTCCAACTCGAAGAAAATGAAAAATGTTTACCTGTTTTTGACGATTGGGCAAAGAACCGTCAATTTACTAAGTTTTATTTTCCTTTTTGTCTGCCTTCAAAGCCCTATCGTACTTTTCGCTCAGTCGCATCATACTGTCAGCTTCTCCGGAAGTACCGGTGATTTCAACAGTGTCGAAAAGTATGGTGCAGGCAACGATGTAGATTATTACGTGACCTATGATGCCAGTTACATTTATTTTGGCGCATTCAGGACCAATAGCAACACCTGGGGTCAGTATGACCATTTTACTATTTATGTCGACAGCGACCCTACCTCATCGGTAAGCTCTGGCGGCAACGGTACTACCACCGGCATCAATTGGGACAGCAACACGCCCACTTTGCCCATTCAGGCAGATTACCGCATTGCCATCCGGCGCAACGGCAGTGGTGAGAGTTTTTACAGTACCTATTCAGGTTCATGGTCCACCGGTAGTGCCAATGGGCAAGGGTGGACCCAATACACCACCTCTTCATCGAATGGTGCTTTAGAGGTAAGGGTTCCCTGGTCAGATTTGGGGAGTCCGGATGCAATCTATTTCACCATGTACTGCTCTTACAACGGAGGGTTCTTTGCTCCCGCCCCCGGCTCATTCAGCGGCTCAACCCTGAGTGGTTATTTCGGAGGTATCGGAACTACCAGCACCGATTGTCTTCCTCTTAACATCAGCAATACGGCCATCACCGCTTCTATAAGCAATACGGCTCCTTCATCAGGAGCTACTTATGGCCGTGTAATTGTAAGCAGTGGTGCGATAACAAATGCAAACAACTTCAGTATCGCACCCGGAGGTTCCATCAGCGTTAGTGGCGGTACTTTCACAATTGGGGCACAAACTGTCACCATGGGTGGCGGTACCAGTGGTGATGGCCGCGGCACAACTATCAACACCAGTGGCAGCGGTACGCTCAGTACCAGTTCGTCTACCGTCTTTAACTTCAATGGGGAGGGAACTGTTACAGGCAATAATCTTAGCCTGAACGCTACGGTTCAGATCCGAAAAAAATTCACTCCACTTGCTTCAGGTGCCCTGACCTTTGCCAGTGGCAGTGCCCTCGATGTACGTTCCGGTGGCTATGTAAACACCAATGCCCCTACCTATGCCAGTGGTTCGTACCTGATGTATAATTCCGGAAATACGTATACTACAGGAACAGAATGGACGCCCAATGCTGCTTCCGGAGCTGGTGTTCCATACAACGTAACCATTGGCAACAATATCGCAAGCTCTGTTTGTAGTTTCGGTTCATCTTCGCAATACCGGCAAGCAAACGGAACGCTCCTTATCAGTAATGCCACAGCAGGGGCAGGACTTACACTTTCTTCAAGCAGCGGTGGAGACATACGCCTGGCCGGTGATTTTAATAAACAGGGCGGTACTTTTTCATGTAATAGCCGGGCGGTAAACTTTTACGGAAGTGCAAACCAAAGCTGGGTCAGTGATGCCACCGAAACCATTCATTACCTTAGTAATTACAATACCGGTGGCACAGTAAGCATCAACTCATCACTTAACATCGGAAACAGCTTTACCAATAGTGCTTCCGCCTCCCTGAGCCAAACAAGTGGCACACTCACTTTTAATAGTGGCTCCAGCTTTAGCAACAGTGGTACTCTGACCGTCAACAGCGGTGCCACAGCAATTGCCAATGCAGCTTTATCTATGAATACTGCCGGCTCGTCAAATGTAATTAACGGCACACTTCGTGCAAACGATGTGGCCATCACCGGAACAACAAGCCGTCTTTCATTCGGTGCTACCGGTACTTACGAACACAATTACACCAGTAGCAATGGTGCTTTCCCCAGCGCCACCTGGAATGCTTCTTCCACTTGTATCGTAATGGGCATGACCAGTCCGGCCACTGCCTGGCCAACCAATTCTTCCGGCCAAACCTTTGGGAATTTTACCTGGAATACCCCCAGCCTTTCCACCAGCCCGGTACTGTTGAATGATTTGGATATTGCAGGTAGCTTTACACTAACAAGTACCGGCAGTTCCTCCTTTCGCATTACAGCAGGTGCAACAGGAAACATCAATTGCCTGAATTTTGTAATGGCCGCGGGTACGCTCGATTTTGCCTCAGGTGCAGGTAATGGTATTTTGAACTGCACAGGCACTTTTAATCAGACCGGAGGAACGCTTACAGAAACCAGTTCAGGTAGCGGAACAATCAACCTGATAAAGGCAAGCGGCTCACAAAACCTCACAGCATCAGGCACCGTCAGCAACACAATTGTCTGGAATATTGGCAATGGGACAAGCACCAACACCGTAGCTTTACAAGCAAATATGGCTTTAGGAAGCACCCAAAATCCGGCTTTTTATGTCAAAAACAATGCTGCTCTTGACTTTGCAACCTACGTGCTTTCTGGTTCTGCAGGCTTGTTTACTCCTGAAACAGGTTCCACATTACTATCTGCAAATACAAGTGCCAGTGGTGCAATTAACAGCAGCGGAGCAAATGGCAGCGTTCAAACGGGTAAACGCAGCTTTACCCAGACGGGTGTGCATTATACTTTTAACGCAGCGGCGGCACAAAAAACAGGTACTGCCATCGGCAAGTCAGGCGATATTGGTAACCTTACTGTAAACGTTGCCTCTGGCCTTACCTTAGACACCTTGTGCAGCCTCTCAGGCACGCTTAGCCTGAGCAACGGGATATTACAACTGGGCAACCAGCATCTGACTATAACAAACAGCGCTTCCGGAGCTATTTCCGGAGCCAATTCATCCCGTTTTATCAGAACCAATGGTACAGGTGAGCTGCGGCGCGCCATAGCATCATCGGGCCTGCCATTGACCTATCTTTTCCCTATAGGCAGTTCAGGTGATTATACCCCGGCTTCTTTTACATTCACCACTAACAGTACCGCCCGGACGCTCTACCTTAGAGCTGTTACCCCACGCAATGGCAACGATGGCACCGCAACTGATTTTATTGACAATCGTTGGTGGCGCACCGACCTCAGCCTTGCTTCCGGCACTTATGATTATACCTCTCAATTCACCTTCCTCGCTGGTGATGTTGTAGGTACGCTGGCCAATATCCGCCTGAGCAGGTACAACACTTCCTGGAACATGCCCGCTGGAAGTTCTGCATCCGGCACCACCTTATCTTCCGGTAGTTTGGATGAAAGCAACGGACCATTAGTTGACGGCTCCGATGCATCCCAATGGGTTGGTCGGGTTACCCCGGTAAGTACCAATTACACCTGGAATGGCAGCAGTAGTAGCGATTGGGGTACTGCCACCAACTGGACTCCCAACGGAATTCCGGGTACCATTGACAATGTTACGATTAACGTACCCGGAACGAACACCTTGAACATCACCTCCAACCGTACCATCCAGAATTTTACCATCAATGGCACCGGTACCTTCCAGATGGCAGCATCTACCGATTTAACAATTACCGGAACAGCAAGCTATGGCGGAACTGCCTCAGTTTCACTCAATTGCAGCTCTACCATCTATTTTACCAGTGCCTCAAATGTTACCATACCTCCATTGAATTATGGTAACCTGAATGCCAGCGGCGGTGACAGAACCTTTTATTCAAGTGGTACTATAGGCATCTGCGGCACCTTTACCCCTGGAGCAGGCGCTTATACTGTTACCGGAAGTACAGTTGATTTCAATAGTGCGGGTGCTCAAACAATTCCGGGCTGCACATACAATAACCTGAGTAACAGCAACAACGGCAACCGTACACTCAGTGGAACCATTCACATTGCTGGTACCTATTCACCTACAAGTGGCACCGTAAGTCCGGGTACATCAACTGTCAATTTCAGCAACAGCAGTGCACAAACCATTCCGGCAAGTATGTATTACAACATTACCAATACCGGTAATGGAAACCGAACCCTTGCCTCTTCAGGCACTATCAGCCTTGCCAATACATTTACTCCGGGTACAGGAACCTATACAGTTACAGGCAGTACCGTTGAATATACCGCAGCATCAGGAACAATATCTCTGCCACAATTCACTTATAATAACCTGACTTTCAACAGCTCAGGCTCAGGTACTTTTGCTCCTGCCAGCGGGGTGAATCTGATTGTCAATAATAATTTTAACATTGGCTCTGCGGCCACCTCCTCCACCTTTAATCTGGCTTCCAATTCAGGCAGTTCAAACACCTTAACAGTTAGCGGTGATATAACTTTACAGAATGGAGGAATTCTGCAACTGATTACCAACAGTGGTGCAAGCGGTGCAACGTTGAATGTAAGTGGCAATTTAACTGTTTCCGGCAACGGGCGTATTGACTTTGAAACCGTAAGTTCCACAAGCGGTGATGCAGTGATTCAACTTGATGGCAACTTCAATTCGAGCGGAAGTGCCACAGCTTCTGCCGGAGACAATGGTATTGTTGATTTTGGCACAGGTACCAACACAGGCAATTATTTCTATATCAAAGGTAATTTCAGCCATTCAGGCACAGGTAATTTCGGTACCCAGGGGGGCACGCAGGCAGGTGGATTTTCATTTAACAAAGCTGGCACCCAAACATTTTCTTACACAGGCGCTACAGTGAGTTCTAAATTGGCATATACCGTCAACAGTGGTGCTACCCTTCAAATGCTAAGCAATCTCGAACTGGGTACAGGAAGCGCACCGGATACCCGTTTCTCGGTAAATGGTGTTCTTGAAATGGGCAATAAAACCATCATCGCCGGAAACACAAGCGACCCGGATTTTTTTCTTAACTCCGGCGCAAGACTTAAAATCAGTGAAGCAACAGGTATGACGGCCAACTTCAGTGGTTTTGGAGCCAGCAGGATGACTTTCGACAATAACTCAACAGTTGAATACAACGGCACCAACCCCAACACTGGTTTCCCTGCGGTGCTTAGCTCCATTGGTGGCATTGAGTGGCTTGGTTCAGGCAACATTACACTCAATCAAAGTGTTTCGGTTTTAGGCGCCTTTGCATTTACCAATAATGGGCATTTCTTATTGGGAAATAATACACTCACCCTGGCTATTCCATCCTCACTTAGCGGCGCTCCTTTTAGTGCAAGCAAGATGTTTGTAACCAATGGAACAGGTTATCTAAAGCAAAACTTCACAACCCCTTCGAATGTTACTGCAACATGGCATATCGGAGAGATTACCGGTACTGCTGAGTATTCTCCTGTTACCCTTACCTTCACTGCTGGCCCGGTTAACGGTGGTATCAGCTTCCGGGTAATTGATGCTGTTCATCCCGGCATGGGGGCATCTGCTAACTATGCCAGCCGCTATTGGAATACCGGGTCTACTTTTGGTACTTATAGCTGGACTGGCACCTTTACTTATTCGGCTTCGGATATTGTTGGTGCCCAAAGCAATTTCAAATGTGACCTCTGGGACCCTGTTTTAAGCGGTTGGAATGAATATGCCAACAGCAGCGCCAGTAGCAATGTTTTAACGGTAAGCTCACCCGGAAACCCTGGCAATGGCACCCTTAACAACTGGGATGTTTGTCCAAGGCTTGATGTGCCTGAATACTACAGGTCTGTGGCCAGCGGCCCCAATTCATGGAACAGTGCATCCAGCTGGGAGGTTTCATCAGACCCCTTGTTTGTATCACCTGCACCTGTAGCGGCTTCATACGTGCCCAACGCAGCCAATTCAAGTGGAATTACCATCCGTAACGGCCATACCATCAATCTTGCATCAGACATCACAGGAGATGACATTCTGATTGAATCAGGCGCAACCCTGACCTTGGGTGCTGTATTAACTTTAAACAACGGCATTGCCGCAACCGATCTTACAATCACCGGCACATTGAATTCACAAACAGGCGGAGGCCTTATCAGGTCGGTAAACTCGAACATCAATGTAAGTGGTACCCTAAAGGTTTCCGGCAGCTCGGCAAGCGTTAGCGGAACCGGAACGACCACCTTTACAGGCACTGCCACCTATGAACATGGCATTAATGGCGGAACTGTACCATCTGCCACGTGGAATTCAGGTTCATTGTGCCTGATAAACGGTATGACATCCTCACCCCCCGGAGGCTTGGGACAGCCATTTCATCATTTCACATGGAACTGCTCAGGCCAGACAGCCCATGCGGGGCTGGCGGCAACATTAGCTTTTTCTGGTAGTGGTACAATATATGGCGACTTTGAAGTAGTCAACACCAACGGTTATGAACTACGGCTAACTGCCTCCAGCTCATACATTGGCGTTATCTGGGGCGATATCAATGTTCGCAGCAATGGTATTCTGGTGCTTACCAATGCCAGCTCAGCCTTTACCCCCAATAATAATTGTAGCCTCACGGGGAACAGTGATCTTACAGTTGAAGGCAAGTTCACCGTTGCCGGCACCAATGCAAATGCAGGTCAGGCCCCTTCCGTAAGTATTGTCGGTGATATATACCTTCCAATGGGTATAGCCAACCCACTTCTTGTTTCAGCAGGTGCAAGTGCTGCAAGCCTTTCCGGAAAAAGTCTTTATCACACTGGCAACGGTGAAGCTGTTATCGCAAACAGTAGTGGCAATGCAAGCCTTTCATTGTCGGATGCCTTTAGCCTGACCGGTTCTGGAACATTTAAACTCACCAATAGCAGTGGTAACGGAACACTCATGGTTGCTAAAAACTTCACCCACAGCGCTGGTACACTTAGCAGGGCTTCTACAGGCACCGCAAATGTAGAGTTCAACGGCACAACGGCACAAACATACACCTCCGGTGGTACTGTAAGCGGTGATGTCAACTTTCTGGTAAAAACAAATGCCATACTCGACATGAATACCAGCTTTATTTCAGGCAGCGGCACATTCACCACACAAAATAGCAGCACGCTGCGTTTAGGCTCGGCAGATGGCATTGTTGCCCTATCTGTGACCAATGGTAATATCAGAAACAGTGGCAGCCGCACCTTTGCCTCGGCAGCCACCTATACCTACAACGGTTTGGTAAATCAGCAAACCGGAAGCGGCTTACCGGCTTCCATCAGTGGCAGCCTGGTCATCAATAACACAGGCAATACCGTATCTCTAACAAATGATGGTACTTCAGTTGGCACCCTGAACCTTCAGGCAGGCACATTTTCAATCGGTACCGGCCAAACCCTTAATATACTTAATGCGGGTACTGTAAGTATCAGCTCCGGAGCCTTCCCATCCGGAAGTACAGCCGGCACGCTGAACTTTAACGGAAACGGAAGCTTCAGCGGCACCTCTTCTCCTTACAATGTATATGCTTCCGGTGGTGTAAATTTTGGTGTCGCAACAACTATTCAGACCGGAGGCACTTTCAGAATAAATGCCGGAGGCTATGTTGATGCAGCAAACCCACCTACTTATGCAAGCGGGGCAAGCTTACAATATAATACTGGCGGCACTTACGGACGTTACGATGAGTGGAAGTCAACCTCTGGGGCTGGCTACCCATATCATGTGCAGCTGAGCAATAACACCACCCTCAATCTTGGTAATGGTGGCACAGGAACCGCCAGACAAATTGCCGGTAATCTGCTTATTGATGATGGCAGTACATTAAGCATGAATATCAGTGGTGCCGAAATGACTGCTGCCCTCACCGTCAATGGCGATGTAACGATTGGAAATAGCGGTACCGCATCACTTGTTTTGTCGAGCGCTATCGGAGGTGACCTTTTCGTCAAAGGAAATTTCAGCAGAAATGCCAGCTCCCTCCTCAGCGCAAACTCACGGAGGGTAAGCTTTAACGGCAGTACTGCCCAGCAAATCACCGGTGCTACAACATTTGATTATTTCACCCTAAACAACAGTGCCGGATTAACACTCAATAACGCCATTCAGATAAACAATGAATTAGACCTGAGTAATGGTAAGATGACCATAGGGAATAACCAGGTAAGCCTAAATGGCAGTGCCACTATTGTAAACGCCTCTTCGTCAAGTTACCTGATTACCAATGGTACCGGAAGTCTTAGCAGGCAGGTAAACAATGGCGGCGGAGCGGTTCAGTTTCCAGTTGGCACTTCATCAGATTTTGCAAATGTAGGGCTGACCCAGGGTGGTACAAGTGACAACCTATCTGTTCGGGTGAAATCAGCACCCGCTTTTGATTATGCTGTAAATGACAACAGCCAGATGTTGAACTTACAGTGGGTGCTTAATGAAAACGTAGCCGGAGGTAACGCTCTGAGCACTAACTTCCAATGGCCTGTATCTGTTGAGGCAGGCAGCTTCAACCGAAGCAACCCGGTATTTCAGGCGGATTACACCGGTTCGGCCTACCAGGCAAGGCCTTCAACCGTTTCAGGCTCTAATCCATACAACTCAGCTTCATCAACCAACTTCAGCGGCAATCTCAGCAACAGAATATTCGTACTCGGCAACATAAATGGTATTTTCCCTTGTCTTGCAACAAACGCCGGAGGTGGTGACTGGCAAACAGTGGGTACCTGGGTCAATGGTGTGGTTCCGCCTGCAGGTGCATCAGTATGTATCAACAGTGCTGTAACGGTCACCTCAACCGATCCACAAACACTTGAAAACCTCACCATTAACAGCGGAGGCAGCTTGAATATCTCCAGTGGAAGAGTCGTCACTATTTCCTCCTCCGGCACCTTAAACAACAACAGCGGTGCAGCCCAGAATTTAGGCAATGGCACTGTGTTTTTTGCAGGTGCTGGCAGCATTTCCGGCGGACAAGCATTCACGATGAACCATTTGCATATTGACGGGGCGACTACCATCACTACCACCCCAACAATAAACGGAAATCTTAAATTAGGCGCTTCCGGCAGCATTTCAACCGGAAGCATTAACTATGGCAGTAGTTCAACATTGGTTTATGATGGTGGAACACGCAACACAGGCAATGAATGGACAGGCAATGCAGCAAGTGCAGGAGTAGGTGTACCGGGCGGGCTTACCATTCAAAACACAACAGCACTTTCCTTGCCTACAAGCAATCGTGGAATTGCCGGAAATTTAAACATCAACAGCGGTAGCCTGAATCTGAATACAAGTTCAGGCGATTTATATCTCACAGGCAACTTCAACAGGGTAAGTACTGCTACTTTCAATCCCAATAACAGGGCAGTGTTTTTCAATGGTGCAACTACCCAAACCATAGAGGTAAGTGGCGGTACAAGTGAATTGTTCAATTATCTGTTTGTGCAAAAAACAAGTGGCAACCTTCAATTAAATGATGATGTTGAAGTTTCGGCCTCATCAGGAAATGTGTTATCTGTAAACAACACGGCCTCTATTGACCTCAATGGTAAAACGCTTACTTTATCAGGTACTGGCGGCAACCTGGCCACCAGCGGCGGACTTGTTCAAATTATTGGCAGTGCAGGCAGTACCTTATTGGTCAGCAATGGCACTAAAACCGTTACCCAGAGTGCAGGGGGCAGCTTAAGCACAGGTACGAACGTAACAGTACGGCTTCAAAACGGTTTTGACTTTGGGAACAATCTCAGTACCATCAATGGCACCTTACTGATAAATGCCGGAGGATTTGTATCAGGCAATGCGGCAAATTATGCAAGTGGCTCTGTAATAAAATATGCCACCGGAAACAGCTATGGTCGTGGATTAGAATGGAGTGCCACCAGTGGTGCGGGTTACCCATATCACGTAGAAATTGAGCAAAATGGCACCAACACAACACTCGATTTAAGTAATGGTGGCTCAGCCTTAAGAAAGACAGCCGGAAATCTTACAATTCATAATGGTGCCGGATTAACCATGAACGCAATGACAAATGCCCTGGAAGTCGCAGGAAATGTACTCATTGGCGATGGAGCAAGTGGTTCACTAACACTTTCAAGCAGCATAGGTGGTGATTTGCTCGTGGGCGGGAATCTGACCCGAAACAGCGGTGCCACTTTTACACAAAACAGCCGTTCGGTGACAATGAATGGGGCATTAAACCAAACTATTACCGGGGTAAGTCCCTTTGATTATCTATGCATTAATAACTCCGGTACCGCTCCAAACAATGTTGTAAGTATTGCTACCAACACGGGTATCAACAATCGTTTGACTTTAAGCAATGGCACATTTGATATTGGAGCATATACCCTCACAATGGCCAATGCTTCTCAGATACGTCGTCAGAGTGCCACAGCAAGTATGACCGCCGCCCCAACGCTGGGAGGTGCCGACATGTATGATTTGCGTTACGATGCGAGCATGACAAATGGTGTAGAATTTTTAAGTGCCGGCAACCGGGTGCGTAACCTTGAGATTGCTTCAGGTACACTGAGTCTTTCAGGAAATAAAACAGTAAATCTTGACCTGAAATTAGCTGGCGACTTAGATCTTGGTGGTAACACACTGGTGCTGTATGGCAACAATAGCAGTCCTGCTGTTGCTGGTAATTTAGAAATCACCAGCGGGGCAAGAAGTATCACCGGGTCAGCCGGGTCAATTTTAGACATTCGTGGAACTTTTGCCAACAATCCCACCTGGTTTACTAAAACGGTCACTAACCCGGGAAGCGGTACACTTACCTGTGCCCCAAACGTAACTGTGCGCATTGGTGATGGCCGGATGGATTTTGGAACAGGCAGCCCGGTGACCATTAACGGCGTTCTGCAGGTGATGCTTGGGGGCTCTGTTTATCCGAATCCATGTTATTACGGCACCGCCTCAACTTTGCGTTTTGCCAACACCGTTGATTATGTGGTACCTTCATCTGACCTTACCTGGGCAGCCGGGGCTATTAGTTCGGGTAATCCGGGTATCCCGTGGAATGTAGAGGTATCAGATGTGGGCACCGACCTTCAACTGAACGATACCAGGGCATTAAGAGGCAATTTAACTATCAACAATGGGTCATTCACCCTGAGTTCAGGTTATACCGGCTCGTTTAACATTGGTGGTAACTGGAGCCGTTCTGGCGCCAGCAGTAACTTTGTGCACAACAACAAGAAAGTAGTTTTCGACAAGCAGGTTGCAGGCAACCAAAGTATAAGCGTAGGGAGCGGTGTAACAACAGAAACCTATTACAAACTTGAAGTATCGTGCCTTTCAGGAAACGAGCTGGCACTGGGCAGTAGCACGAACGTAACAGTGAACGACACGTTGCATTTCGATACAGGTAAATTGAATATTGGGGCATCCGGCAATGTATTAACTATCGGCACTACGAGCTCTGATGGTGCTATTTCGGGGGCCGGAAGCAGTAAATATGTCATTTCATCCGGAGGCTTTTTGAAGAGGTTTTCAGGGTCTAATGCCGCCTATGCATTTCCCGTAGGTGATGCCTCAAACTATACCCCTTCTACAATAACCCTCAGCAGTGGTGGCCAAAGCGGGGCCTTTATCAACGTTTTAGTCGCTGCTGGTAAAAACAGTAAGTTGGGAAGCACTACGGTGTACCTGAATCGCTATTGGACTGTTGAACCATCCGGCTTGGGGGCTTCTCCGGTGTATGCAATAGACTATACTTATGCCAGTGGCGAACTCTTAGGGGGTGGAAGTGCCTATTACCCAATCAAATACAAAGAAACAGGTGCTCCGGCAGAGCAAGGATGGTGCACTTCAACCGGTGCCCCTGCGAATCCGTTAAGTCCGCCCTTTTCAAGATGCACCACAGGCACCTCATACAGCCACGGAGGCACTACCTTTACCTGGAATGGGCTTACTACCTTTTCTGATTTCACTGCCGCAGGCGACTACGGCCCACTCCCCGTTACTTTGCTTGAGTTTGGGGCTACGCTTACAAGTACCGATGCTGTAAGATGCAGCTGGACCACCGCCAGTGAAATCAACAATAACTATTTTGTAGTTGAACGTTCATTCGATGCAATTCATTTTGAAAAGATAGGGCAGGTAAAAGGCTCAGGTAACAGTACACAAGTGCGCGAGTATAGCTTCACTGACGCCAATCCTTACAGTGGAGTTAGTTATTACCGTTTAGTGCAGGTTGACTATAATGGCCAATCTGAAACGTTTGACCCTGCGGTGATTAACAACCAGAATACAACTTTCAGCCAGGTTCGCATATATCCTAATCCGGGTAATAGCCCTGCTCAGTTATGGTTTATAGGTAACGAAAATGCTGATGGAATCATTCAACTAATAGACTTGTCAGGCCGCCAGGTGCTGACGCGTAAATTTGCAATTCAGCAAGGTCTTCAAACCGTACTCTTAGACCTTTCTGGTCATCAGGCAGGTCAATATTTGATAACCGTGTCAGATTCAAAAGGCCGGAAGCGTTATCTGCCGTTTATTTACACAGGGCAGTAAGCAGCTGATTGATGCGATTTTTGGGGTGTGCGTGTAAATTCTACCCTTTTCAGCTCTGAGATGATGCTTTAAAATGTGTAGTTTTGCACCCTCAAACTATCCATTTCAAAACATGAACGAAGTAGTCATTGTCTCAGCGAAAAGAACTCCTATCGGATGCTTTAACGGTTCACTTGCATCAGTTTCAGCAACCCAACTTGGTGCTATTGCCATTAAAGGTGCCATTGAAAGTGCAGGTATCGCACCTGAGCTTGTACAGGAGGTATTTATGGGCAATGTGATTTCAGCCAATCTGGGGCAGGCACCTGCCACCCAGGCGGCAGTATTTGCCGGTTTGCCAACAAACATACCATCTACCACTGTCAATAAAGTATGTGCATCAGCTATGAAAGCTGTGATGCTTGGTGCTCAATCAATCATGAGCGGCCAGAACGAAATTGTGGTTGCCGGAGGTATGGAAAGCATGTCGAACATACCGTATTACCTTGATAAAGCGCGCAATGGCTATCGTTTAGGTCATGGGCAGATTATTGACGGTTTGGTAAAAGACGGGCTATGGGATGTTTACAAAAACTACCACATGGGCAGCGCAGCTGAACTTTGCGCACGTGAATACAAAATCAGTCGTGAAGAACAAGATGCTTATGCTATTGAATCATACACAAGAGCTGCAAAAGCTGTAAGTGGTGGTCGTTTTGTAAATGAAATTATTTCGGTGAACATACCGCAACGCAAAGGAGAGCCTTTGGTTATTTCAGAAGACGAAGAATATAAAAATGTAAAATTCGACAAGATTCCATCGCTTAACCCTACATTTGAAAAAGACGGAACAGTTACAGCAGCAAATGCTTCAACCCTCAATGATGGAGCAAGTGCTCTGGTGTTGATGAGTGCAAAAAAAGCACAGGAACTGGGTCTGAAGCCTCTGGCAAAGATTCGTGGTTTTGCAGATGCCCAACAGGCCCCTGAATGGTTTACCACCAGTCCGGCACTTGCAATTCCAAAAGCGATTGCGATGGCAGGATTAAACAAGCAAGATATTTCGCATTACGAAATCAACGAAGCATTTTCGGTAGTGGCCATCGCCAACAACAAGATTCTTGAGCTCAATCCAGCCAATGTAAATGTAAACGGCGGTGCTGTTGCTCTTGGGCATCCACTTGGAAATTCAGGTGCAAGGATAATCGTTACATTGTTAAACGTGTTAGAACAAAACAACGGCAAATACGGTGCCGCTTCGCTGTGCAATGGTGGTGGCGGGGCTTCAGCTATTGTTGTTGAGAAACTCTAATTATTTTGGTTTTGGAACATGGCATTTGTAATCTGAGTGTTGTTCCCGGAAGGTTAGAGCCTTCCGACAGCAGCGAAATGATTACCCAATTATTGTTCGGCGAACATTTCACCATCCTCCGGCAAGAAGAACAATGGGTATATATTCGCTGTGCCTACGATAATTACGAGTGTTGGATAGATCAAAAACAATTTCAGGAAATCTCACCTGAAACATTTCAGGAGCTTGAAGTGCGTGAGACCACAACCTGTATGGAATTGTTTTACGTACTCGAAGACCAGGAACGCAGTCAATACATACCCATAACCCTGGGTTGCTCTCTCCCCTACTTTGATGGCACCTCCTGCAATCTGGAGGGCTTTGAATACATGTTCGACGGGCAAACCAACTCAGTAAAACATGGTAAGCTCCAGCACTTTATCACAGAAACAGCTGGTATGTATCTGAATGCCCCCTACCTCTGGGGCGGCCGTTCGCCCCTTGGTATTGATTGTTCTGGTTTTACCCAAACTGTATTTAAAGCTGGAGGTATCAAATTGCCCCGTGATGCCTATCAACAGGCTGAGATGGGGCAAACCCTTGGTTTTGTTGAAGAAGCACGGGCAGGAGACCTTGCGTTTTTCGATAACCCCACAGGTAAAATCATCCATGTGGGTATCATATTAAACGACAATCATATCATCCATGCTTCCGGCAAGGTGCGAATTGACAAGCTCGACCATCAGGGCATCTTTAACCGTGATACCGGAAAGTACAGCCATAATTTACGTGTAATCAAACGACTGGTTTAATCATTCCGCCTTATGCCCTCCGGCTATCTAATTCGTAATGCCCGTATAATCAACGAAGATGTACAAAGTGCATCCAATGTATTAGTTGTTGGTGATACTATTTCTTGGATAGGTACAGGGAACCCACCTGAAACAATTGACCTAAAAGGCATAGAAACAATAGATGCAGATGGATGCTGGTTAATTCCGGGAGCAATTGATGACCAGGTGCATTTCAGGGAGCCGGGTCTTACCCACAAAGGCAGGTTATATTCAGAGTCGAGGGCTGCGGTCGCCGGAGGTATTACCAGCTTTATGGAAATGCCCAATACCAAGCCAGGAGCTGTTACCCATGCCTTGTTAGAAGAAAAATATGCGCTGGCTGCCGAGCACTCTATTGCCAATTACAGCTTTTACCTTGGGGCTACCAATAACAACCTGCATGAAGTGATGCGTACCGACCCGTCAAAGGTATGCGGTATCAAGGTTTTCATGGGTTCAAGTACCGGTGATTTGCTTGTAGATGACCGGACTGCCCTCAATGAATTATTCAGAGAATGCAAAATGCTCATTGCGTTGCATTGTGAAGATGATCAGCTCATTGCGCAAAATGTATTGGAGGCAAAAAGGCAATTTGGCGCACAAATTCCCATCAACTGGCATCCCAGGATTAGAAGTGCTGAGGCTTGTTTAAATTCTTCTTCTTATGCGGTTGCGCTTGCTCACAAGCATAACACCCGGATTCACATTCTGCATATATCAACTGCTGAAGAACTCAAACTATTTACCAACCAGATTCCGCTCAATCAAAAACGTATAACTGCTGAGGCTTGTGTTCATCATCTGTGGTTTTCTGATGCAGATTACGCAAGCAAGGGCAGTTTGATAAAATGGAATCCTGCGATAAAAACCGCAGCCGACAGGGAAGCTATTCGGCAGGCAGTTGTTGACGGGCGTATTGATGTATTGGCCACCGACCATGCGCCACATACCCTGGAAGAAAAGGCAAATACTTATTTCGATTGCCCATCCGGGGCACCACTTGTACAGGAAGCCCTGCCTGCTCTATTTGAATTGGCCAGAAAAGGAGTAATGAGTCCTGAATTAATTGTACGCCGCTACTGTCATGCTCCGGCTGAGCTTTTTGGCATTGAACGACGTGGTTTTATCAGGGAGGGCTACTTTGCTGATTTGGTGCTTCTTCGGCCTGACAAAGCATATACGGTAAAACGTGAGCAGCTTTTGTACAAGTGCGGCTGGTCGCCTTTAGAAGGTGAAACGTTTCATACCCGTGTAGAGAAAACCTTTGTAAATGGCAACCTGGTGTATAATCAGGGGAAAATAAATGAGCAAACACGAGGCAGCCGCCTAAGTTTTAAACGATGAGGACAGTCAGGCTGCTATTGGTTCTTTTTATTACAGCATGCCGGCCAGCACAACCGGAGGTACCTGAAGATGTATTGCCAGATACTGTCATGCGTGATTTACTAATTGAGTTTAGCCTTGCCGAAGCAGCAGCAAATATCAATCAGGCAGAGCAACGCTACGAAACTTTTAAGCCGGAGTTATTTTACGAATCGGCTTTAAAGAATCGTTCTATTGACCGGGAATCGCTTATCCGTAGCCTTGAATTTTACCAGGAGCATCCTAAGATGCTTGAGAAAATCTACGACCAGGCAATCTCAGAACTTTCGCAGCGTCAGATAAAAGCAAAGCCGTAAATTGTATTAAAACTTAAAGGAGACTCCTACACCGAGTACTTCTTTAAACTGTGTACGCGGTCCGGTACCAGCAACTTCCTGGCCGTTAACCATACGTTTTACCGGAATTTTTACATCATGGTCGTACACCAGGTTCATAAACAGGCTGGTAGTAAGCCACTTATTGGCTTTGATTAAGATAAGGCTTTCCCAGTTCACATCAATATTCGCACGTTGCTCTTTAACCGGGTCGGAGTAGTTATTGAACAGTTGCAGGTTCGACACCACCTGGATGTTTTTAGCGATGTCTTTTTGCAATCTGGCTCTTAGATAAGCCCCGAACTCAAGGCGCATTTTCTTGCCCGGCTCAATGATTGCTCCATTAGCATCACGTACAGCAGCGGTTACACCAAACTGGCCGTCATTTGCAAGCATTTGGTTGTTCACAAAAGTTGCCCTTCCGGTAGCTGGAGAAAGGAACACAGAAAGCCAGTCGCTGGGTTTGTAATCCAAACCAAGTGCCAGTGATAAGTAAGCAGGTGCAAGGAAATCAGAAATAACTACCGAATCATTCGGGTAATTATATCCGGGTGCGAACTGTGTTCTAAAATTCATCATTCCGGCATAAAAAAGGTTTCCTTTTGCCCTTTTACCAAATTTAGAGTTGAGTTCTATCTTGTCCTCATTCTTTCGAAGAGGCTGCGTATTGGTAGTAATCAGGCCGTATCCGGCATCCAATACCGATTCGAAATAAGTTGATTTGTTGCGGTATTTTAAGAAGAGATTTGCAATTGCAGTAGAAGACAGGGCAGACTCACCACCGGCAGCCCAATTGGTAAGTGAAACCTGGTTAAGGTTGATGGTAAAAAATCCACCCTTTTTCCAGCCACGAACGGCGGTATCTTCTTTGATTTCAATTTGTGAAAATGCAGGGCAAGAGAATAGCAGGCCGCATAAAATCGCAGCCGTTTTAACGGTTTTATTCATAAAAGGTTTATTTACGTTCTTTGAGCAAATCGCGGATTTCGGTAAGCAGTACTTCTTCCTTTGGTGGTGCCGGTGGTGCTGCTGCTACTTCTTTTTTCTTGGTTGAGTTGATGGCCTTAATGATGATAAACAGCGCAAAAGCAATAATCAAGAAAGAAATTACCTGCGAGAGGAAATTGCCATACTTAATTGCCGTTCCGGGTATTACCAACTGACTTAAATCGCTAAGTTTAGCTGCGTTGAGTGCCGGGGTTAATATGGCCGGTGTAATGATATCATCTACTAACGAGGAGACAATTTTCCCAAATGCACCTCCGATGACCACAGCAACAGCAAGGTCTATTACATTGCCACGCATGGCAAATGCTTTAAATTCTGAAAGTAGTCCCATAGTCTTTTTTTAAGGTGAACAAATATACTAAATCAATATGATTCAACTCACACCACTTCGTAGGAGGCTGCTTGTGGCTTTTGGCTAAAGAGCACTTTGGTTTTAGCCCAGGTGGTTTTGAATAGTTCAGAATTCCGGTAATTATCAAGAGCCTCTTCTGAAACCCAGTTACTTAGCGTTGTATAGTGGCAAGGGTCGTTTTTATCCGAAAGCAAATCCAGTTGAATACAGCCCGGAGAGGCTGCAATTTTATCTTTTGATGTAGCGAATATCTCCAGGAATGTTTCAACGTTTTCCCTTTGGAAGTGCATACTAACGATTCTAATCAGCATGGAATTCTATCCTTATTGAGTCGTTTATTTTTAAGCCCAGCAGCCGAACTGCGGAAGCCTGGTTCAATGCGATTTCTAAATAACCGCTGTAATTAAATATTGCTACCGGATCACCTTCCCCTACATCTTTGTAGCTTTTGTGTATGGTATGCAGGCTATTTCTTGAGCTACGCAGGTCAATGGTAAATGGAAGTCCTTTGCCAATCTCCTCGAAATGTTTACGGCGAATATTGGTAATAAGGTTCCCGAACGAATCTTGATAAATGATGCTGCCAACAATAAGATGGGCGTTGATGGTAGGAGCAGGCATAAGCATTTTACGAAAACCGTCAATTTTACGCCCGAGCGAGCTGAGTTTTTTGCCTGTGGCAAGGTTGCAAGCCGGCTCTATGAATGATTCAAGCAATGGGAAAATGGAGGTTTTCTTTTCATTAGCAGAAAGTTGTATTATTTCGTCTGCCGGTTCATCAAAGACCAATGAGAAAATACCTGTATCGGCCCCAATAAAGAACTGGTTGTATTTCCGTAAAGCGACATGTGCTGTTTGCTCATCCTCTATCGAATTTACGCTAATGATATGCACCGTACCGTCAGGAAACTGTTTAAACGCATTACGGATATTATAGGCAGCATGCAGTGTGTTAAACTTGGGCACATCATGGCATATATCAATAATTTGAGCCGTTGGCAAAATTTTCAGGATGGCTCCTTTGACGGCTGCCACATAGAAATCCGACAAACCCAGGTCAGATGTAAGGGTTATAATGGGATTTTTTGACAAGAATTACAGATTGATTGAACGCCCCAAAATTCATTTATTTGCATATTAAATGCAAACGATAAGAAGACTTGACAGAAAAAGTATTGCACATCATCGGTTTTGATCCGGTAGAACTCTATGGTGTTAATGATCAGCGCTTAGAACTTTTTCGCGCTTTTTTTCCGGAATTAAAACTCATAGCACGTGGCGAGGAGCTTAAAGTGAAGGGCATTGCACATGACATTGCTCTATTTGAAGAGCGCCTCACCCAATTGATGCAAGCAACACGGCAATATGGCCGACTTAGTGATGAACTGGTGCGAAAAATCATGCAAAAAAACAGCACAGGCGAAACACCAAGTCAATCGGATGAAAACAGTGGGGTGATTGTATATGGCAATAACGGGTTGATTGTGAAGGCACGTACGCCCAATCAATTGCGTATTGTGCAATCTGCCAATGTTAATGATATGGTTTTTGCTGTTGGTCCGGCCGGTACCGGTAAAACTTATACCGCTGTTGCACTTGCCGTAAAAGCCCTTCGCAACAAGGAGGTTCGCCGGATAATTTTAACCAGGCCAGCAGTTGAGGCCGGAGAAAACCTTGGTTTTTTACCAGGTGACTTAAAAGAAAAGCTTGATCCTTACCTGCAACCGCTTTATGATGCCTTGCAGGACATGCTTCCGGCGGATAAACTCAGCAATTACATGGAAACAGGTGTAATTCAAATTGCCCCCCTGGCCTTTATGCGTGGGCGCACTCTCGATAACGCATTTGTAATTCTTGATGAGGCACAAAATGCTACGGTTAGTCAGTTAAAGATGTTTCTTACCCGGATGGGGCGCTCAGCAAAGTTTCTCATTACCGGCGACTTAACCCAGATTGACCTTCCTCGCAATCAACCATCCGGCCTAACACAGGCAGTAAAAATTCTCGCCGACATCAAAGGCATAGAGATAATTTATCTTGATTCAAGTGATGTAATCCGCCACCATTTAGTAACCTCTATTTTACATGCATACCAAGCAAACCAGCATGACAGCACTCAAGGCAACTGACTTTATTTTTCCTGGTCAAACAGCAGTATACAAAGGCAAAGTACGCGATGTATATACCATTGACAACCGTTATATGGTCATGGTAGCTTCCGACCGTATTTCGGCATTTGATGTGGTGCTTCCTGAAGGGATTCCATTTAAGGGACAGGTACTCAACCAGACAGCTCGCTACTTTCTTGAAAAAACGGCAGCCCTTGTTCCTAACTGGTTTATTACATCGCCAGACCCAAATGTAAGCATCGGGCATTTGTGCAAACCATTTAAAGTAGAGATGGTTATCCGTGGGTATTTAGCCGGACATGCAGCACGTGAGTATGCAGCCGGTAAACGTGCTGTTTGTGGTGTTTCTTTGCCGGAACGACTGCGGGAAAACGACCCGCTTCCGGCGCCAATTATCACCCCCACTACCAAGGCAGATGCCGGCCATGACATTGACATTTCAAGAGAGGATATATTAAAACAAGGTATTGTACTTGAAGAAGATTATGTGGTGCTTGAAAAATATACCCGTATCCTCTTCGAGGAGGGTACCCGTATGGCAGCAGAGAGAGGGCTTTTGTTAGTTGACACCAAGTACGAATTTGGCAAAACAAATGACGGTACGATTGTGCTAATTGACGAAATCCACACCCCTGATTCATCGCGTTATTTTTATTCAGATGGTTTTCAGCAACGGCAGGACAAAGGGGAGCAGCAAAAGCAGCTTTCAAAAGAATTTGTAAGGAAATGGCTAATAGAGAATGGGTTTCAGGGCAAAGAAGGCCAGCAGGTACCGCTGATGACACCTGCATTAATTGATGAAGTTTCTGAAAGGTATATTGAATTGTTTGAGACCATTACCGGCGAACAATTTATACCACGTGCTTACGATGATATTGAAAACAATATTCAGGCTGCGGTAAGTACAGCTTTACAAAACTTGAGAAGCAAATGATTGTCATTACAGGTGCAGCCGGATTTATTGGTTCATGTCTTGCATCATACCTCAATGAGCAAGGGTATTTTGACTTAGTTCTGGTGGATGATTTTAGTATTGAAGCCAAGAAAAAAAACTGGGAACAAAAGCGCTACAGTCAATTAGTTCAGCGTGAACTACTTGGCGAATGGCTCGATAACAACCATGCACTGGTTCAGTTTATCTTCCACCTTGGTGCCCGTACAGATACCACCGAGTTCAGGACGGAAATTTTCGACAAGCTCAATCTGGAGTATTCGAAAATGGTGTGGCAAAAATGCGTTGTTTACGGTCTTCCGTTAGTGTATGCTTCCTCAGCGGCCACCTACGGAATGGGTGAACATGGTTACAATGACGACCATCAGGTTTCGGCCTTGTTGCATCCGTTAAACCCCTATGGCCTTTCAAAGCTACAGTTCGACAATTGGGCATTGGCACAACAGGCGCAACCCTATTGCTGGGCAGGTCTGAAGTTTTTCAATGTTTATGGTCCGAACGAGTACCATAAAGGCCGCATGGCTTCGGTGATTTTTCATGCATACCGGCAAATGAAAGAAGGAGGTGGTACTGTTAGGCTGTTTCGTTCGCACCATCCCGATTATACCGATGGGGGGCAGATGCGTGATTTTGTTTATGTGAAGGATGTGGCAAAAGTTTGTTATTTTCTGATGCTTCACCGGAAATTTAAAGGCTTGTATAATCTTGGCAGTGGCAAAGCCCGCACCTTCAATGATTTGGCAGCGAGCGTTTTCAATGCAGCCGGTATATCGCCATCAATACAGTACATTGACACTCCCGAAGACATTCGCGACAAATACCAGTATTTTACCGAGGCCGCTATGGCGAAGCTGCATTCGATTGGTTATTCGGAGCCGTTTTACAGCCTTGAGGAAGGCACCAAAGACTATCTGCTCAATTACCTCATTCAGGGCAAGAATTATTAGAGTGCGAATCGAGCTTCAACTTGTATCTTGTTGAGTATCAAAGGCTTAGCCTTTCAAACAAAAAGCCTTATTGGTACGTTCATATAGGCACGGTTCTTGCTGTGCAAAGCAAAAACCAATTATTATGAAACGTATATTTTATCTTTTTAGTCTTCTTATTCTTATAAATACCAGTGCCATGGCTACTGGTTTTGCGAATAACATTTATACCAAGCCCGGTAAATCATTTTCTTATTCAGGTAATGGCGATGATACCGGTCTTAGCAAGCCGAACAGTAACCAGAAAAACATCCGTATTTTCCCTACCCGTACCGAAGGGGATGTTTGTTTAGATGCTGCAGTTTTAAGTCGCAACAATGAGCATCTGAACGTTGAAGTTTACAACACACTTGGTCAGAAGCTGCAAACAATGCTTATACGTGGTGAAGAGTTGAACAACCTCAGTTTGCATAATTTGAATAAAGGCATTTATTTGCTTGCCGTAAAGCGTAACGACGAAGTAATCAAAGTCACGAAAATCATAAAAGAATAAGGGAGCCTGTTGTAAGCTCCCTTTTCGGATGATCAAGGTTAGGTCTGGCTGTTGGGGATGATCACCCACCGGACTGTGCCGGCATAAGCATTACGCAATTTCATCTTTGGGGTTTCAGTTTGGCAATGTTTGTTAAAAAAAATGCCGGTTGCTTTCGCAACCGGCATTTTACAATCCTGTAAGCCGGGTTCTGTAGGTGCCGAAGCACCTCTCTGCCATTTATCTAGGCCGAACGTCACCGTGCGGCTCAAGCAACCTACCCGCAGCGGGGATCGCGAAGATCCTGACGGGTCGCCATTCCGCTGCCTATTTGGTTTTTCAACCCCTGAGGTTTACCATCCTGGTTGTTGCCAAACAGGTCGTGGGCTCTTACCCCGCGTTTTCACCCTTACCCTTTGACAAGCGCAGGGCGGTATTTTTTCTGTGGCACTAGCTGTCGGCCTGCGATTACCCGCAAACCTCCTTCCCGTTAGGAAGCAGGGTACCCTGTGTTGCCCGGACTTTCCTCATCCCGGAAGATTCCGGAACGCGACAGAGCGGATTGCAGCACAAAGGTACGGTGAAATATTCAGGATTTTAATCGCACCTCGGTTGCTCCGTACCCATATCTATTGTATGGTGCGTCGTAAAAGGTGATGGATCTGTTTTGGAGAATTTTCCGAATTTCTTCCCGCAGGCGCCCCTTCCCTACTCCGTGAATGGCAACGAACCGGTGAATTTTACGTTCCACAGCTTCGTCGAGGCAGCGTTCAAAATGCCGCATCTGATAACTAACCATTTCAAAATTATCCATTCCGGCAGTAGATTCAAGCAATTCTTCAAGGTGCAGGTCTACTTCGTATTGACCATCTCTTTCTTGTGTAAGCAGATAGTGGCGTTGAACAGTAACTTTCTTTTCTGAAACGAAATTTTCCCTTGGTATATTCGGTTGCTTTTCGGGCAACACATCCGGATAAAACGCTATCTGGAGCATCCGATAAGCACCAGATTCGTTCCATTGCCATTGCTCGGGATCGGCTAAT
This sequence comes from Bacteroidia bacterium, assembly GCA_019695235.1. Lineage (GTDB taxonomy): Bacteria > Bacteroidota > Bacteroidia > M30B66 > M30B66 > JAIBAI01. The sequence goes on from JAIBAI010000022.1 coordinate 40,335, forward strand.
TTGGGCGAACGGTGTTTGACAAATCCCGACCAAACCCCTGGCAAGAAGCTAGCCTCCTTTGGTAAAGGCATCACCCTAATGTAAAATCGGTCAATATTAGTAAGCTGTACAAAAGGAATTGTAGTTGCAACAACCGCCTGGTGTGCATTTAAGATATAATTGCCAATGAGCTGGTAATTCTTATCAATTGATGCGTACAGTACCAGTAGAAAATTTTCTCTGATACCGTTACCAAGGCTTATCTGAACGAAGGCTTTATTTATGAGGGTAAAAATAAGGCTCAGTTGCTCTTCCTTTATTGTTGATTGTATGGGAGCATCTGAATGTGAACTCAACTCTTTCCGGCCTACAACCACAAGTTTATTCGGTAAAAACGGGATCACAAATCCATCGCTGGTTTGCACCAGAGCATTACCCTGCCTGTCAAAACCGGTAACAATTCCTTCCCCTTTTTCATCCAGAAAACGTACTTCGTCGCCTTCTGCCACCTTAGTTCTCATCCTTTGAGGCTTTTTGTAATTGCTCTAATTTATGCCGGATAATTTTAATGAGAGCTGTCGCTTCCGTATCTGACAATTGGCGACCAAAGGCAATTTCTGCACCATTGCATTTATAGCCGATTGTTTCGCCGCCAACCACCCAAAATGAGCTGTAGAAATTTTTCGAAAACAGTCCTTTTTTGGCCTCCAGACTCATCAGTTGATGTATGCGGGCGGTTTCATGTTTTCTTTCCATACCGCGCCCATTAACTTCAAAAAGTACGGTGCTGGTTTCTTTGCCAAAGCTGACCACCTCTCGGCCTGAGCGGCGCCAAAGCCATGCACTCAGAATACGGTATTCAAACCATGCCCAGAAGGCGAGCCAAACCATCATAAAAGTTCTTTGCTCGGCAGGTGAATTTTTTGAAAACAATTCAATTAAAACAAAAATACCGGCAACAGTCCATGCGAGTAACCAGCCGCTTAGTAGGGTAAATTGCCATGACGGAATCCGTCCGCTGATAATAATTTGGAGCAATTCAGGTTCATCTTTTACATGAACTCTTGAAGAAAATGCCGGGTTCTTTTTTTTCATCAGGGTGTAAATATACAACATGATTTCGGGCTTGACAGGTAAATCAGGGTCAACAACATGAATTGCAATCAACTCCTGAATGCCCCAATCAGCTAAGGTGTGGTTTGTTTCTTATATGCCGGTGATTATTTTTGGTATTAACAAAGTGTAAGGTGTTGTTACCGCCGAAACCAATGAAACAGCGGTATAAAATACAGCACAGAAACACTGAAAATCCCCCCCCGGTAAATTACACCTGTATCACTGACCTGTATTGTTACACAGCGCTTTCTTTTGCACACTATGCAAATTTTTTGCATCCCATGCAAAAGCACCTATTCAGTTTCTTCGTACCTTGTCAGTGGCGGGGGCCCGGTGGTCCCCTTTTAATATAGTATAGCTGCAAATTTTCTAGGCAATTAAACCCTTGATGTAAGATTTTCCTTACATGCCATAACTACTGTCGTAATGCTTTGAGTGTATTTTAGCATGACCCGCACAATGAGTGCCTGTTTTATGGGAATTTTGACCCTTTGCAGGCTGACTATGCCTTTGGCTTCACCATTTTTCATGGTTTGGACTGTCTTAGAAAACATCTAAGGTTCCGGGG
>JAIBAI010000023.1 GCA_019695235.1 Bacteroidia bacterium
GCCTGCGCTCCTCAAATAAAAAAAGGCTTGTCTTATTCAGACAAGCCTTTACGTTTAACCAAGTGATACGTTATTCAGCTACAACGTCAAACTCTACATCCACTTTGATGTCTTTGTAGATTTTGATATGAGCTGTATAGGTACCTACTGTTTTAATAGCTTCAGTATCGAGGGTAATGTTTTTACGATCAATATCGTACCCTTTTTTCTTCAGGGCTTCGGCCAGTTGAATATTATTCACAGAGCCATAGATTTTACCTGATTCGCCCACTTTGGCACCCACTTCGATTCCGGATTTCACCAGTTTCTCAGCCATGCTTTCAGCGTCTTTGCGAAGTTTTTCTTCTTTATGAGCTCTTTGGCGCAGTGTTTCCTGAAGTACTTTGCGGTTAGATTCATTAGCCGGGATAGCAAAACCCTTTGGGATAAGGTAATTGCTTCCGTAGCCATTTTTCACTTTTACGATTTCGTCCTTGTGTCCAAGGTTAGCAACATCCTGCTTTAAAATAATTTCCATAGTTCGTTTATTTTAAAAGGTCAGCAACATAAGGCATTAATGCCAGGTGGCGGGCACGTTTAACCGCTTGAGCTACCTTGCGCTGGTATTTCAGCGAGGTTCCGGTAAGGCGGCGTGGGAGCACTTTTCCTTGTTCATTTACAAATTTCAAAAGAAAATCAGGGTCTTTGTAATCAATATACCTGATACCTGCCTTTTTAAAACGACAGTATTTTTTCTTCTTCACGTCCACAGTGGGAGGTGTGAGGTAACGGATTTCTGAGGGACTTGCCATAGGTGTAGTCGTTTATGCTTCGTTAGTGACTTCGGCTTTAGGCTGGGCAGGTTCGCTTGCCTTGTTACGCCGTTTAAGGTTGTACGCAATAGCGTGTTTGTCAAGTGAAACGGTCATATACCGGATCACGCGTTCGTCGCGCTTAAACGCCACTTCAAGTTTAGCTACTAATTCACCTTCTGCCTGGTATTCGAGCAGGTGGTAAAAACCAGTAGTTTTCTTTTGAATGGGATAAGCTAATTTGCGCAAGCCCCAATTCTCTTCGTGAATGAGTTTTGCGCCATTCTCAGCAAGCATAGCTTTGTACTTGCCGACCGCTTCCTTCATCTGATCATCAGACAAAACGGGAGTCATAATGAAAACGGTTTCATACTGTTTTAGCATGGGCGTAAAATTGTTAAAATGGAGGGCAAAATTAGTTTATTTTTCAATACAGGCAACAGTATTTGAAAAATACCCTGGTTTCAGCAAGGAAGCCTGTATTAAAGGGTGGTATTGGGGTTTGTCTGTTCTTCAAGAATTTGTTTGCTGTAAAGCTCGGCATAAGCACCTTCCAGATGAAGCAAATCCTCATGACTGCCCTGTTCAACAATCTTTCCTTGATCGAGCAGGATGATACGGTCACAGTGTTTAATTGACGATATGCGGTGAGAGATAATCACAGTAGTGCGACCTTTCATCAATTCTTTGAGTTTATTGAGGATTTTTTCTTCCGTTTCAGTATCCACGGCACTCATGCAATCATCAAAAATGAGCAGTGCTGGTTTCCGAATAATAGCTCTTGCCATTGAAATGCGTTGTTTTTGTCCTCCGGAAAGCGTTACCCCCCGTTCTCCTACCCTGGTTTGAAATCCATCTTTCAGATTGACAATGTTTTCGTACACTGCCGCATCTTTTGCAGCTTGTTCAACCTTTTCGTTCAAATTAGCATCGTCATGATTTTTCAGGCCAAATGCAATATTGTTAAAGATAGTATCAGAAAAGAGAAAGACCTCCTGAGGAACGTAAGCTATGGCTCCTCTTAATTCATTCAAAGGTATTTTGGTTAAAGGTATCCCATCCATAAGTACACGCCCATCATCCGGGTCATAAAGACGCGCAATCATGGCGGCAATAGTTGACTTACCAGAGCCTGTTCGGCCAATAATTGCCAGTGAGGTGCCGGCATCTATTTTAAGACTCAGGTTATCAAGGGCGAGGACACCACTATCCGGATAGCGAAAGCTTACATTTTCAAACGCTAATCCACCTTTGATATCAAAGGGCATTGCACTGGCTTGTGGACTAATAATTTCCGGCTTTGTTTTCAAAAACTCATTGATACGTGTTTGTGAGGCTGCTGCACGTTGAACAATTGAGGTAACCCATCCCATAGAAGCTACGGGCCAGGTGAGCATTCCGACATAGAGAATGAATTCAGCGATTGTACCAGTGGTGATATCACCTGAATACACCTTATTACCTCCAATATAAACTGTAATCAGGGTGCTGAAGCCAATCATCAGTGAAATAACGGGAAAGAAGAGTGCGTTAATTCGTACCAGGCTCAAATTCAGCTGCTTATACTTATCGGCAATGATATCAAACTGCTTGTACATTGTTTTTTCACGGTTATATGACTTAATCACACGTATTCCGGAAAAAAACTCCTGTACAAACGATGTCATGCGCGACAGTTGGCTTTGTACCGCTTCGCTTCGGTGAATTACAAGGCTATTGACCTTATATACCAAAAATGCCAGCAGAGGCAGGGGAGCCATGACATACAGGGTAAGTTCGGCATTAATAGAAACCATGCGTGCCAGCACAAGAACGAATAGCGAAACAGTACTGATAGCATACATTATTGCAGGGCCGAGGTACATTCTCACCTGGCTCACATCTTCGCTGATGCGTGCCATCAGGTCGCCCGTTCTGTTGCGTTTGAAAAAAGCCAGGTCAAGCTGCTGGTAGTGGTCGAACATGTCGTTTTTAAGGTCATATTCAATCAGGCGCGACATAACGATAATGGTTTGCCGCATAAAAAACATAAATATGCCTTTGAGCAGTGCTGAAGCAATGACAATGAGCCCGAAATACAGCAGAATGGTATAGAAATTACCACTCAGATTCAGGGCTATCGGGCTTCCGTCAAAAAGTTGGTACACAGCTGTACCGTCCTGAACGAGGTCAATCCCTTGCCGAAGAATTTCAGCCGGATAAATGGCAAAAATATTCGAAACGGTAATAAAAAAGGTGCCCCAAAGCAGTCGGAAGCGATACTTGTAGAGATACTTATTTAGCTGTAATAAAGATTTCATGCAGGATTCAGGCGTTTTACCGCAGGTAAGAAAAATCCGCTACTTTTGTTGCCGCAAAAACGGGCAATTTTTCGGATGGCGAAGTTACCATTTTTCTTTTAAGATTTTTTATCATTCCAAATCAGTTACCATGTCAATTACCAACATCGAAGTTCCAGCAGCACAAGAAAATGTGAAGGCAGTAATCAGTTCTATGCAGGCGGCAGGCCATGAACAGGTAGTGCATTTTTATGATGCCCAAACCGGCCTGAAGGCGATTGTAGCAATACATAACACCAAACTGGGACCCGCTCTTGGTGGTACACGTATGTGGGCATACAAAAATGAAGCCGAGGCATTGAATGATGTTTTGCGGCTTTCAAAAGGCATGACATATAAGGCAGCCATCACCGGATTGAATCTTGGAGGTGGCAAAGCAGTAATCATTGGCGAGCCTTCGATGAAATCAGAAGCCTTATTGCGCACCTTCGGAAAATTTATCAATGGTTTAGGAGGCCGGTATATAACAGCAGAAGATGTAAATATCAGCACCCGCGATATTGAATATATTGCTATGGAGACAAGCCATGTAACTGGTTTACCTGAATCACTTGGTGGTAGTGGTGATCCTTCACCGGTAACAGCCTATGGTGTATTTCTGGGCATGAAAGCATCGGCAAAGAATGTTTATGGCAGCGATAGCCTGAGTGGCAAGAAGGTAGTGGTACAGGGTACCGGAAAAGTTGGACAGGCTTTGGTTGACTTGCTAATTGAAGATGGTGCAAAGGTTTCAATCAACGATATCCGTGAAGAAAACATCAAAGCCGTAACCAATAAGCACAGCGGTGTAACTTTGGTGAGTGCTGCTGAATTGTATGATGTAGAGATGGATATTTATGCTCCCTGTGCATTAGGAGCTACGGTAAATTCAGATGCACTTAGTCGTCTGCGTTGTACCATCATTGCCGGTTCGGCCAATAATCAATTAGAAGACGAAGTAATTCATGGTAAGATGTGTGCTGACAAAGGCATCTTATATGCTCCTGACTTTCTTATCAACGCAGGTGGTTTGATTAATGTGTACACAGAGTTAGAGGGGTACAATCAGAAGCGTGCAATGGAAAAGACTGAGCATATTTATGAAGCAACACTCGATGTATTTAAGATAGCTGCACGTGATCAGGTTACAACCAACACGGCAGCGGCACGCCTTGCTGAAAAGCGTATTGAAGATATCAGCCGTATAAAACTCACCATGTAAGGTGCTAAACAGAAGGCACATACGAGAAAAAGTACTGAAAGGGCTGTATGCCTTTTTTCAGTCGAACAGCACTGATGTCATTGCCGGCGAGAAGGAGCTTTTTCTCAGCATTGACAAGGTGTATGAGTTGTACCTGTATTATTTGAATTTTGCAATCAGTTTGAAGGATTTTGTTGCTGAATTCATTGAAGAACGTAAGCAAAAACATTTACCTACTAAGGAGGATTTGAATCCAAAGCTGAACTTCATCAACAACCGGCTTATTCAGGCAATGGAAGGTTCTTCAGAGCTTCATGATTTGTTCAATCGCAAAAAAATAAACTGGTCAGGTTTTGATGAAACAATGCGGAAGGTTTATTTCAGTTTCAGAAATGACAGCATTTATCGTGAATATCTGCACATCGCGGCGCCAACATTAGAAGATGACAAGCGCATCCTTCATTATTTATTTGAGGAGTACATTTTTAAGTCGGAGCAAATCAACCAATTATTTGAAGAAAGGAGCATTTACTGGTTAGATGATATTGAGTTGATGCAGGCAGGAGTTTTGAAAACCATACGCAGTCAGAAGGAAGATGGCGACGTGCGAATTCAGCCCTTACAGAAGGATTCAGCTGCTGACCGGCAGTTTGCCTCAGAGCTGTTTCGTAAAACTATTTTGCATAGCCAAGCCTACGAGGTTGAGATTTCACGAAAAGCGCAGAACTGGGAATCAGAACGGGTAGCGAAGATGGACATGATTCTGATGAAAATGGCGATATGCGAGCTGGTTGAATTTACCCAGATTCCGGTTAAGGTAACGCTTGATGAGTACATTGAGCTGTCGAAGGCTTATAGCAGCCCGCAGAGTAAGACCTTTATCAATGGCATTCTCGATAAGATTGTGATCGAATACAAGCGCGAAAACAAGATAAAGAAAACCGGACGGGGCTTGTTAGAAGCCTGAATGACTTTTATTTTATTGGTAATTTATACCTGAACTAATGCTGGCAAGCGCTTAGAAATATTTCAAGCGCTTCGGTAAGCTCCCTATCTGTAATAGTAAGTGGTGGCGCTATTCGTAGGCAATGGGGTGCAAAAAGGAACCAGTCAGTAATTAGTCCGTTTTGCATACATTTTTCCATCACAGCGGCTGCAATTTGTTGATTTTCAAATACAGCAGCCAGCAATAAGCCCCGACCGCGTATTTCAAGTATTGCCGGATGTTTAAGTTTTGTGCGGATAATTTGCTCAAGCACAAGGGCTCTTTTATCAAGTTGTTCAGATGCAATGAGGTGGGTTACAGCCAATCCGGCAGCACAGCAGAGTGCGTTGCCTCCGTAGGTAGTAATATGGCCTAAAACAGGGTCATGGCTTAGGTTTTTCATCAGTTGATTTGAAGAGATGAAAGCTCCCAGTGGCAAGCCGCCGCCGAGCCCTTTGGCGAGCAAAAGGATATCTGGCAGCACCCCGAATTGCTCAAATGCCATAAAGCTGCCACAACGGCCCATTCCGGTTTGTATTTCGTCGAGTATCAGTAATGCCCCGGTTTCATCACAGCGCCTGCGCAGTAGCTTTAACCAGTTAGGGTCGGGCACAACAATACCCGCTTCGCCCTGAATGGTTTCGGCAATTACGCAGGCAGTCTCCGTGGTAATGTATTGCAAATCTTCAGGTTCGTTGAAGCGCAGATGCGACACGCCGGGGAGCAGGGGGCGGTAATTTCGTCGGAAATATTCATCACCTATCACGCTCAGGGCACCATGGGTACTGCCGTGATAAGCGTTTTCAAAGCCAACGATCTGGGTTCGTCCGGTGGCCCGTTTAGCTAATTTGAGTGCCCCTTCGGTGGCTTCAGCGCCTGTACTTACAAAGTACACACTATCAAGTGAAGGTGGTAGCAGGCTGCAGAGTTTTCTTGCCAGCTCAACCTGTGGACCCTGTACAAACTCACCGTACACCATTACATGAAGATAATGGTCGAGTTGTTCATGAATTGCCCTGAGAACATCAGGGTGACGGTGCCCTGTGGCGCTTACTGAAATGCCGGATATCAGGTCGGTATAACGTTTACCGTCGCGGGTGTAAATGTAAACCCCTTCAGCCGATGCTATTTCGAGCATTGGTGGTGCCGGAGATGTTTGTGCCAGGTGCCGGAGAAAGAGGGTTCTCAGCGAGGCGGAGCTTTCTAAACTACTCAAAATCAATATGGTACTACATTGCCAATAGACCCGGAAGTCGGGCGAATACTTAGCACCGGAATATTTGAATGGTTTACGATTTGTTGTGCGTAGGCACCCATGAAAAAGCCGGTGTCATTCATTTCCTGTTCATTCATAATTACAATCAGGTCAGCTTTCTTTTCAGTAGCAAAGTCGGTAGCAGCTTTGGCGATATTGGTGCAAAAGACAGTTTGCAGGGTGTAATTGACTTCCTTTTCGACAAGAAAATCTTCGACTTGCTTCATTTTCATCCTGAATTTTGCATTGAGGTCTTCGTCCTGGTGGTCATGAGAGCGGAGCCCACAAACATGGAGGGTGCTTCCGTATAATTTAGCCAGCTGCACAGATACGCCCAATTTTTCTCTTGAGTGGAATGAATTATCAATTGGGATTACAATATCGTGGAAGCCCATCTTTTGCGCACTTGTACGCACCGACAGTACCGGACAGGAGGCTTCCATCACAACCCGGAAGGCATTACTGCCCATAAAAAACTCTTTTATGCCGCTTACCCCATGAGTACCAAGGATAATCAGGTCGGCATCTATTTCATCAGCTACCCTTACCACCTCATCGCGGATTCTTCCGGAGCTCACCATAATATTTACCCTTACGCCCGAATTATCAAGGATAGAATCAGCCAAAAGGGTAAGTTTTGAGTCAACCACTCCTGAAATGCGTGTTTGGTGTGATTCTTCCAATTCAGATACTTCCGGTAAATTGACCCGGAAAGAAAATGAAGAAAGTACATGCAGGAGGGTAATCTCTGCCTTTATCATTTGCGCCAGGTTCACAGCATGATCAAGTGCAATATTGGCTGTTTCAGAGAAGTCAGTAGGTACAAGTATTTTGCGGATTTCGATGGTTCTCATAATTTCTCTCCTAAATTTATAGTACACAAACCTAATCAATAAATTTTTTCTATGAAAACGGTGTAAGCAAATTCAGACTATAGAGGTGTATGGTGCTAATTTAGAGGCAATTGAAATTAGAGGTATTTGTTCATTTTAGGTATTTCATTAAGTTGTTTGACCTTTCAAGTGTTTTTGAAGCTGATAACAAATTTCAAGAAAAATTCATTCTGAACACTTACATTTGACCCGATAAAGACCATGAAAAAGGACAAAGTAATATTTCAACTGATAAAGGAGGAAACGACCCGTCAGACTGAGGGTGTAGAGCTTATTGCCTCTGAGAACTATGTAAGCAAAGACGTTATGAAGGCTGCCGGTTCGGTATTGACCAACAAATATGCCGAAGGGCTTCCGGGCAAGCGTTATTATGGTGGCTGTCAATGGGTTGACGAAGTAGAAAACGTTGCAATTGACCGTTTAAAAACCTTATTTAATGCGAGTTGGGTGAATGTTCAACCTCACTCAGGGGCTCAGGCAAATGCGGCGGTAATGCTAGCCTGCCTGAAGCCTGGAGATAAGATTCTTGGGTTTGATTTGAGCCATGGCGGGCATCTGACCCATGGTTCGCCGGTAAATTTTTCAGGCAAACTGTATAAGCCTTCGTTTTACGGTGTTGAGAAGGAAAGTGGCCTTATTGACTGGAACAAAGTGGCTGAGAAAGCTGCACAGGAAAAGCCTAAAATGATTATTTGCGGGGCATCGGCCTATTCGCGTGATTGGGATTATGAGCGTTTGCGTGCCATTGCTGATTCGGTAGGTGCGATTTTACTTGCTGATGTTTCACATCCTTCAGGTTTAATTGCCAAAGGGCTGCTGAACGACCCGATTATGCATTGCCATATTGTTACCAGCACTACGCATAAAACCCTTAGGGGGCCAAGAGGTGGGGTAATTATGATGGGAAAAGACTTTGAGAACCCGTTTGGTATAACCACACCCAAAGGGGAACTGCGTAAGATGTCGTCGTTGCTTGATTCGGGGGTATTTCCGGGTACACAGGGCGGTCCGCTTGAACATATTATTGCTGCGAAAGCAGTTGCATTTCATGAAGCATTGAGTGACAATTATATGGACTACATCATCAGGGTGCAGCAAAATGCCCGTTTGATGGCCAAAGAGTTGAATAAGAGAGGTTATCATATAATTTCAGGGGGTACAGATAATCATCTGATGTTGATTGATTTGCGTTCAAAGGGGGTTAGTGGAAAAGATGCAGAGATTGCGCTTGGCAAGGCTGATATCACCGTAAACAAGAATATGGTGCCCTTTGATGATCGCTCGCCATTGGTTACCTCTGGAATTCGCGTAGGTACAGCTGCCATTACAACCCGTGGTATCACTGAGAAAGAGATTCCGAAAATTGTTGAATGGATTGATTACTGCATTGTAAACCACAGCGATGATAAAAAGCTTGAAAGCCTTAAGAAAAAGGTAAACAAGCTGATGAATGAGTACCCTTTGTTTGCCTAAACCATTGACCTAAATACATCGTTATGATTCGTGCCAATGATCCATTGCTGAAATCCTGGGTGCCGGTTCCGGAGCACTGTGATTTCCCTATTCAGAACCTTCCTTTAGGAGTGATAAAGCGGGGCGATGCCTATCATGTTGCCAGTCGTATAGGTGATCTGGTGATTGACCTTGCTGAATTAAACAAATCAGGATTGTTGGGAGTGAACTATGTAGATTCAGTTTTCGAGAATGAGTTTATCAACGACTGTATTGGTTTGGGCAAAGAGATGATGCGTGAATTACGCAATCGCTTGTCGCAGTTGCTGGATGAGCGGCGTACGGAATTGAAGCACAACCTTGACTTAAGGGAACAATGTATGTTTCCGGCGAAGGATGTAGAGTTAAGCATGCCTATCAAGGTACGGAATTACACAGATTTTTATTCGAGCAAGGAGCATGCCACCAATGTTGGCAGTATGTTTCGTGATCCGGCAAATGCGCTTCCGGCAAACTGGAAACACCTTCCGATAGGGTATCATGGCCGGGCATCAAGTATTGTAGTAAGCGGCACAGATATTATCCGGCCAAAGGGGCAAATGAAGACAGCCGAGCAGGAGGTACCGGTATTTGGGCCTACACAGCAGCTTGATTTTGAGCTTGAGCTGGCATTTGTTACCTGTGCTGCGAGCAACCTTGGCACCAGTGTATCTACAGATGAGGCCGAAGATTATATTTTTGGCATGGTGCTGTTCAACGACTGGAGTGCACGAGATATACAAAGCTGGGAATACGTACCATTGGGGCCCTTTCTTGGGAAGAATTTCGCATCCTCTATTTCGGGTTGGGTAGTTCCTTTAGATGCCTTGCAGCCTTTTAAAACAGCCGGCCCTGTGCAAGACCCTGCCCCCCTGCCCTATTTGCAAACGAATGGAGCGCAGAATTACGATATTGAGTTGGAAGTATATTTGGAAACTACCCGATTTATGCCAACGAAGATTGTTCAAACAAACAGCAAATACCTGTATTGGAACATTCCTCAACAGCTGGCGCATCATACCATTAACGGCTGCAACCTGCAGGTTGGTGATGTTTATGCAAGCGGCACCATCAGTGGTCCTGAGCGCAGCAGTGTAGGTTCAATGCTCGAACTAACCCGCAGAGGCAGTGAGCCACTTCAGATGATGAACAATACTGAGCGCAAATTTATTATGGACCATGATACCGTTATCATGAAAGGATTTGCGCAGAAAAACGGTGTTCGGATAGGCTTTGGAGAGCTGGTGAACACTGTACTTCCGGCGATTTAATCATTTCAACACTTTCACGGCCTTTTCGTTTTCGAGTACCATTGATGGGGTTCCGTTAAAATCGCTGACCTTGCCTTCTACGCAAATGGTTTTGCCCATCAGTTCTTTTTCTGGGGCGTAGCTAAAATTGCCTTTTCGGTCTTTGAAAATCGTTACGGTGAAAATCTGGTTCGGAAATGCTTTGTCGAGATTCAAAAACACATTTCCCTTGGCGGAGAGTTTGGTACTTACCACCGTTCCGCAAACGGTAATACGCTCGTTCTGTCCTTTGTAAAGTGCGGCCTGTACGGTATTAAAGTGATTCCGGGGGAGGCTTGTCGGGTCGAGGGGAGCTACATCCTGCTGTTCTTTCACCCCTACCCAGTCTTTCACAACCCTTAGTGCCTCCAATGAATCTTCAAGTGCATCATCGAGTGCGGGGAAGAAATCTATTCCGGTAAGTTTTTCAACACTATCAATAGTTACCGTATAATGTTCTGTAGGGTATTCACATTTGGCATTAGGCATTACAAAGGCGATAGCCCGTTTATTTTGGGGGTCGAGTGCCACTTTAAAGTAATAAGCAGGGATGCTTGGTTTATTGACACCGCGTTCTACCTTTGGCAGGTTTGCATTCAGTACCGGCCCCGTAACCACAGCCAGTTCAGCCCCCCGTGAGTCAACATAGCTACGCAGCATATCTTCGACCTTTGCCCAGCTTTGCCGGTTGAACACAGGCAATTGGGGCGACATATTTGAATAGAAATAACTTTCAGAAAGGGCTGTTGCTGACCACCTGAAATCAGCTGAGGGAGCCAGGTGCCCGCGGTCATAGCCAAAACCATCGTATTTGTATTTGCCGTCGTCTTGTTTGGATTTAATAAAGTAATCAGCTTCAACGGCTGAACCTGTGCTCACCTTTGGGTCGGGCCGGAAGTCATTTGAGCGACCTATCCTGCCATCAGCGACATCGGTAGTGATGATATGTGCCACCCATTTTGCCTGTTCGTGGGGTTCGCTGTACACCAGGCACATGGCTGAGTGCATAATCATTTCATCACCCGGCACGAGTTCGGGTTTCACCCATGATTGCAGTTCTTCACGTATGCGTTGTAATTTAAGGGCTTCCATTTCAGCCGTCATTCCGGCTTCAGAAAGTTGGGTTGAATCAATGCGCTGTTGTAGTTCATCAATGCGTTGTTGTGTAGGCGACTGGGCGGCAATACTTCCGGCAAAAAGAACACAGAAAAAGAACCCAACTGAACGGCTAAGCATAGGCTAACATTTTGTGTAAAGTTAGGGATGCCTGAAGGAAAAAGAAAGATAAACCTGATTTCAGTTGTTGGCAAAGTTGTTCAGGGCTATCTTAGCAGCCTGAAGCAATTACGAATATCATGCTTGATAAAAATGGAATCGCCCGTCGAATTGCCCGTGAAGTCAAAGACGGTTATTATGTAAACCTTGGAATTGGTATTCCGACACTTGTTGCCAATTATCTGCCGGAAGGGGTGAATGTTGTATTGCAGTCAGAGAATGGCTTATTGGGTATTGGCCCCTTTCCTGTTGCTGGTGAGGAGGATCCGGATTTGATTAATGCAGGGAAGCAAACGATTACAACCGTTCCGGGCTCTGCATTTTTTGATTCGGCCCTCAGTTTTGGGATGATTCGGGCAGGAAAGGTTGATTTGACCATTTTAGGAGCCATGGAAGTTTCTGAGACAGGCGATATTGCCAACTGGAAGATACCGGGCAAAATGGTGAAAGGCATGGGAGGTGCCATGGATTTGGTGGCATCGGCGAAGAACATCATTGTAGCCATGCAGCATGTAAATAAAGCAGGCGAATCGAAGTTATTGCCAAAATGTACTTTACCACTTACAGGGGTGCGTTGCGTTAAGAAGATTGTAACCGAGCTGGCTGTTTTGGATGTGACACCGGGTGGGTTTCGGCTATTAGAGCGGGCTCCGGGCATCAGTGTAGAACAGATTCGTAATGCTACCGCCGGCAAACTGATAATCGAAGGCGCTATCCCTGAAATGGTTCTCTGATAGGGCTTCTTTGACTATCTTTGCCGCCTGAAAAAATGATAACAGTAGGCAATCTTTCGGTAGTATTTACCGGGCATACCCTGTTCGACAATGTATCGTTTATGATACAGCAACGCGACAAGGTTGGTTTAACGGGTAAAAATGGGGCTGGCAAGTCTACCCTTTTAAAAATTATTAGCAAGCAGTTAGAGCCTACCAGTGGTAGTGTTTCGGTGCCTCAGGGCTTTCGGATCGGATATTTGCCTCAGGAGATGCAGCACAACACAGGCATTAGTGTATTTGAAGAGGCAAAGACAGCGTTCAGTGAGGTATTAAATCTTGAAAAAGAGATAGATGACCTCAGCCATGAGCTTTCTGTACGTACAGATTATGAGTCGGATGAATACCATGACATCATTGAAAGGCTGAATGATGCCGGCCAGCGTTTGTCAATGCTTGGCAGTGGCAGCATGGATGGGGAGATTGAAAAAGTATTGTTGGGTCTTGGTTTTAAGCCGGAAGACCTGCAACGTCAGTTAGATGAATTCAGTGGGGGTTGGAAGATGCGTGTTGAACTGGCGAAGATTCTTTTGCAGATGCCGGATGCAGTGCTGCTGGATGAACCTACTAACCATTTGGATATTGAGTCAATTCAATGGTTAGAAACATTTCTGGCCGGTTACCCCGGTGCGGTGGTAATGGTATCGCACGACAGGGCTTTTTTAGATGCTGTAACCAACCGTACAATTGAGATAACCCTTGGTAAAATTGAGGATTACAAAGCTGCCTGGTCGAAATACGTGATTTTGCGTAAAGAGCGTCGTGAGCAGCAAATGGCTGCCTATAAGAATCAACAGAAAATGATTGAGGAAACTGAGAAGTTTATTGATCGTTTCCGGTACAAGGCATCAAAGGCAGTGCAGGTGCAGTCGCGCATCAAGCAACTTGATAAGGTAGAGCGTTTAGAGGTAGAAGAAGAAGACAACTCGTCAATACATTTTCGCTTTCCGGATGCACCGCGCTCGGGGAAGGTAGTATTAAGGGCAGATGCCGTTGGAAAAGCATTTGGCGAGAAGGTTATTCTGCATGATTTGAATTTTGTAGTTGAGCGGGAAGAACGTATTGCTTTTGTAGGCCGGAATGGAGAAGGGAAAACCACCTTGTCGAAAATCATTAACGGTCAATTAGAGCATTCGGGGAAGGTAGAATTAGGGCACAATGTCAAAATAGGATATTATGCTCAAAATCAAACAGATACACTCAATCCGGATTTAACGGTCATGCAGACCTTAGAGGCAGTTGCCCGCAACACTACTACACAACAGTTGCGCAACATTTTGGGTTCGTTTCTTTTTGGAGGTGATGCCATTGACAAGAAGGTTCGGGTATTATCCGGGGGTGAAAAAGGGAGGTTGGCGCTGGCCCGCCTACTTTTAGAGCCGGTGAATTTGTTGATTCTGGATGAGCCGACCAACCATTTGGATATGCGTTCGAAGGATATTTTGAAGGAGGCATTACGCAACTATAATGGTACGATGATTTTGGTATCGCATGACAGGGAGTTTTTAGATGGTTTGTGTAACAAGGTATATGAATTCAGTAACAAGCGGGTACGTGAATATCCGGGCGGGATATTTGAGTTTCTGCAAAGCCGTAAGTTAGAGAACCTCAAAGAGTTAGAGGTAAAAGTTGCTCAAACAAAGAAGGCTCCGGAGATAAAGTCGGAGGCAAAGCAACAAAATCGTGAGCAGGATAAGCAGCAGAAGCAGGTACAGACCAAAATACGTAATGCTGAGGAGCGCATTGCCCATCTTGAGGAAGAGATAAAAGCGTTGGAATCGTCGTTAGCCAATCCGGAAGTGTTTAATGAGCAGGGGAAGTACAACGAACTATTAACTCGATTTAACGGCATGCAACAGGAGTTAAGCCAGGAGATGGAAAACTGGGAGCGTCTGATGCAGCATCCATCTTAAACCCTACCTTATGTACTGGAAACGGTATACATCAGAAGAGCGCAGCAGTCGCATACAGAAGGCGCTGCATGAAAATGTTGATTTCACCAATTACCCTTCATTGGGCTATCCGGCTTCGAAGTTGGATGGTCACGTATTTTATGATGATGCTCCTTTTCTAAAGGATGCCCCGATTTTACAGACCTATGTAGCTAACCCGAACCATATCGGCTGTCATACGCGCGGCACCTCAGTTTCATCATTCAAGGGTACGCAGGAGATGGAGCGGGAAGTTTTACGGGTGCTTGCAGAAGATATTTTCAAAGCTGAACCAGGCGCATACGATGGTTATATTTCACCAGGTGGAACCGAGGCCAATATTCAGGCGATGTGGATTTACCGGAATTATTTTATGCGCACCCATGGTGCCATGTCGCATGAAATTGCGATTCTGGCCTCTGAGGATACGCATTACTCCATTCCGAAGGGTTCTAATCTATTGCAGGTAAGATGGTTGAATATACCTGTAGATTTTTACACAAGGGTAATTCAGACTGATAAATTAGACGAAATTATAGCTGATGCAAGGTTGGGAGGAATCAGGTTTTTCATTGTCATCGCGAACCTTGGAACCACCATGTTTGGTTCAATAGACGATCCTGACATATATTCGAATGCGCTTGAAAAGCAGGGGCTTGAATACCGTATGCATGTTGATGGAGCTTATGGAGGATTTGTTTATCCTTTTTCGAACCAACGCTCAGCTATCAACTTTGAGAACGAAAAGATTTCATCGTTCACCATTGATGCCCACAAGATGTTACAGGCACCTTATGGTACAGGGGTGTTTCTATGCCGCAAGGGTTTGATTGAGTATGTACTTACTGAAGAGGCTGAATATATTGAGGGGATGGATTTGACTGTTTGTGGAAGTCGTTCAGGTGCCAATGCTGTAGCAGTATGGATGATTCTTTTCACCTATGGTCCACATGGATGGTTTGAAAAAATCAGTGTTTTGCAGATGCGTACGAACTGGCTTTGCGGGCAACTCGACAAAATGGGGGTAAAATATTTCCGTGATTCATTCATGAATATTGTCACCATTCAGGCGCAATATATTCCTGAAGACCTTGCCTTAAAATACAACCTGATACCTCAAAAGCATGCTGAAGGCAATCGTTGGTACAAGATTGTGGTGATGGGGCATGTTGAGGTAGATGACCTTTCTGCCTTCACTGATGAGTTAGAAGTTTACCTAAAGGCGCATCCGGTACAATAAGTTCATTTAGAACCGGTAGCCAAAGCAAATTCCCATAGCTCGGGCGCCATAGAATGGGCCTTTTAGTTTCACATCAATGGTACCGTTGCCTATGGTTGCATCTTTTTTCCAGAGAGGAATCGGGAACTCTTCGATATCTTTTTTCAGGTCATCCTTATCCTGTTGGTCCATGTCATCCATCTTATCGGTGCCCCCTGAACTACCTTTCATATAGCCAAAGAAGGGCCCCACAATCCACCAGTCAAGGGTAAAGCTTTTGCCCAATGCCCATTGCATACCAATCATAGCACCACCACCAACGCCATTAAACGTAGTTGTAAGGTTCGGGCGGTGTACAACGCCTTTGGAGGTGGTGAATTTGTAAATCTGTGAGGTTGACATATTGGTATAGCGAATAAAAGTTGCCAGGTAAAATCCTACCGGGGCGCCTTTGGCACCAAAGTAAAAACGATACTCGGGCGTCAGGGTATATTTTGTGAACTTTGTAGACTCAATGGCTTCCACAGCCTCTGCATTATCGTCAAATGCATCGAGAAGCGTTTGCTTAAAGGGCAAGCCAACATTCGGGGCGAAGCTAAAACCCAAGCCGAATGATTGTTTTGGATTGATAACACGTTCATATTGCACTGAAAAATGATTAAAGGCAAGCGGGGAAAGGTTTAATTTTATAATGTTGCCCTTTTCAATTTGTGCATTCGTTACTGATACCGGAAGGCCGATAAGCAAAATAATGATAATAAATAAGTACTTTTTCATGATGCGCTTGATTAGTTTTACCAAGTGTAAAGAAACAAATAAAATTCGACCTTTCACTTTGAATATCAATAAAAAAACAGCATGATAAAAACCTTGCTTTCAATAAGCTTATTGGCTATGAATCAATCACAAACAAAGCCTGCGATGACCGCCGTTTCTCAGATGCAGGAAAACAAGAATCCTTTGCTAAAGGAATGGGCAGGTGCCTACGGTGGCGTACCTGAATTTGAAGGAATCAGGGTAGAACATTTTTCGCAGGCTTTTGACATGGCAATGGCTGAGAATTTAAAAGAAGTTGAAGCGATTGCTTCAAATAAAGCACCTGCCGATTTTGCAAATACAATAGAGGCCCTTGAACGTTCGGGCAAAATGCTTGACCGGGTTCAGACTATTTATGGTATTTGGGGGAACAATCTAAGTACGGATGCATTCAGGAAGGTAGAAACTGAACTGGAGCCAAAACTGGCAGCCTTCAGTGATAAAATCATCCAGCATGAGCAACTTTTTAAACGCATTGAAGCAGTTTATAAGCTTTCGCAGCAAAAGCCTCTTGACCAGGAAAAACAGCGCCTTGCAATGATTTATTACCGGAATTTTGTCAGGGCAGGCGCTCAGTTAAATCCGGCAGGCAAGCTCAGGCTATCAGCTATCAATCAGGAGTTGGCCAGTTTGTATGCTCAATTCAGTCAACATTTACTGGCTGATGAGAGCGACAAGTTTTTGCTGATTGAGCAGGAAAGTGATTTGGCAGGACTTGAGCCACAAATAAGGGATGCCGCTGCCTCAGCTGCCAATCAGAAAAATCATCCGGGCAAATGGGTCATTTTAAACACCCGTTCATCGGTTGACCCTTTTCTTACCTACGCAGAAAACCGTGCCCTGCGTGAAAAGGCATGGA
Organism: Bacteroidia bacterium; assembly: GCA_019695235.1. Lineage (GTDB taxonomy): Bacteria > Bacteroidota > Bacteroidia > M30B66 > M30B66 > JAIBAI01. Next base: position 17,097 of record JAIBAI010000023.1, read on the forward strand.
AGATGTTTATTGGCCGGGGTGATAATGGCGACGCCAACGACAATAACTCATTGATAGTTCAGATTTTAAAGCTACGCCGCGAACGCGCATTATTGCTTGGTTATCAGACACATGCACATTGGAGGCTTGAAAATTCAATGGCAGGAAATCCGGAAAAGGCAACACAGTTATTGATGTCGGTATGGAAACCTGCTACTGAACGGGTTCACGAAGAAGTACGCAATATGCAGGCACTTGCAGATGAGGCAGGGGCTGGTATACGCATTGAACCCTGGGATTATCGTTATTATGCCGAGAAAGTTCGCAAGGCGCGTTATGACCTTGACCAGAACGAGGTGCAGCAATACCTGCAGTTGGATAAATTACGTGAAGCCATGTTTATGGTTGCTGAAAAGTTGTTTGGTCTCAAATTCAGTCCTGTGAATGATGTACCTGTTTATCATCCCGATGTACAGGTATGGGAGGTACGTAATGTCGGCACCGGCAAGCATGTTGGTTTGTGGTACTTCGATGCTTTTGCCCGTGAGGGAAAGCGAAGTGGCGCTTGGATGAACGCATACAGGGCACAGCAAAAGCTTGGTGGTGACATAACAACCATTGTATCGAACAATTCAAACTTTGTAAAAGGGAAGCCGGGTGAGCCGGTATTAATTTCATGGGATGATGCCACAACGCTGTTCCACGAATTCGGGCATGCCCTACATGGTTTGTGCTCTGATGTTACCTATCCGAGCCTTTCAGGCACTTCAGTATTCAGAGATTATGTTGAATTTCCATCGCAGTTGCTGGAGCACTGGCTTTCGACTCCTGAGGTATTGAGTGCGTATGCACTACATTATCAGACAGGTGCACCCATGCCGCAGGTCTTACGTGAGCGAATAGCCAAGGCATCTACTTTTAATGAGGGCTTTGCTACCACTGAGTATTTAGCCAGTGCGATTATTGATATGCAGTTTCATCTGGCCGACCCGGCAAACCTTGACCCCGATAGTTTCGAGCGTGACAAGCTCAACGCTATTGGGATGCCTGCGGAGCTGGTTATGCGCCATCGTTCGCCGCAGTTTGCACATGCTTTTTCAAGTGATGGGTACTCAGCCGGTTATTACAGTTATTTGTGGTCGGATGTTTTAACCGCTGATGCCTGGCAAGCGTTTGTGGAAGCAGGAGGGGCATTTGATAAAACGGTAGCCACGCGCCTTCACAAGTACGTATTTTCTTGCGGCAATACGGTTGACCCGGCAGAAGGCTACCGCAAGTTCAGAGGTCGTGATGCTGACACCAAAGCTTTAATGAAAAAAAGAGGATTTCCGGTCAATTAATCAGGTATGGAGCGTTTTGCTACTGCTCAGCTAATTGACGTACGTTCACCGTCGGAATACCACAAAGGTCATATTCCTGGTGCGGTTAACATCCCATTACTAAGTGACGAAGCCCGTAAGAAGGTAGGTATTACCTTTAAGGAATCAGGTCAGAATGCGGCTGTGCTTGAAGGGTTCAGGTTAAGCGGGCCATTATTTGCTTCGATGATTGAGGAAGTACAATCGAAGTATCTTGACAGGCAGCTTGTTTTATATTGTTGGCGCGGGGGTATGCGCAGCCAGACCATGGCCTGGGTTTTTCAATTGGCCGGCATGCAGGTAGAACTCATCAAGGGTGGCTATAAGGCTTATCGTCAGCAATTAAGGAGTGCCCTAGCTCACCCTTATCGCTTCAAGGTATTGGGGGGCAATACAGGCTCAGGCAAAACCGAAGTACTTCATGCGCTGCGAGATGCAGGTGCTCAGGTGATTGATTTGGAGGCATTGGCTTCGCACCGCGGTTCTGCATTCGGTTCATTCGGAATGGGTTCACAACCAACGGTGGAGCACTTTGAGAACCTGCTTTACGAACAGCTTGGCAAGATGAATCCTCAAAAAACTATCTGGCTGGAGGATGAATCAAGAAAGATTGGCACTGCTTGTATTCCGGCTGAATTTTGGCTTCAAAAAGACCATGCGCCACTCTATTTTATAGAGCGTACTATTGAAGAACGTATTAAACGAATAAAAGACGAATATGTCGTTTATGGAGCTGAGTTGCTTGGCAATGCTGCCCGTAAAATCGCAAAACGTTTAGGACCGCAGCATCTAAAGGCAGCTCTTGAGGCTCTTGACACAGGCGACTTTGAAACATTTATAAACAAGATGCTTGTGTATTATGACAAATCGTACGCATGGTCACTTTCAAGAAGGGCAGGGCGTGAAATTATTAATTTGGATACAAGCCGTATGACTTCACAACAAATTGCAAATGAACTTTTGAAAACACCTGAATAAATGGAACCTGTTAAACTTACTGCATATTCACATGGCGGGGGCTGTGGCTGCAAAATTTCACCGTCGGTACTTGAAAGCATATTAGGTACGCAGCGCCATCAAACGCAGTTTGCCAGCCTGCTTGCAGGTAATGAAGGCAATGAAGATGCTGCAGCCTGGCGCCTTTCAGAAGAGCAGACACTGGTAAGTACCACTGATTTTTTCATGCCTATTGTCAATGACCCAGTTGACTTCGGTGCAATAGCTGCTGCGAACGCCCTCAGCGATGTGTACGCCATGGGGGCAGAACCAATTTTTGCATTGGCACTGCTGGCCTGGCCAATCACAAAGTTAGACGCTTCCATCGCTGCAGCAGTTTTGGAAGGGGCACGCGAGATTTGTAAGCAGGCCGGAATACCTATTGCAGGAGGGCATACGATTGAGAATCCGGAGCCAGTATTTGGGCTTGCTGTTAATGGCTTGGTGAAATCACAATATCTTAAACGCAACAATACTGCTAAAGCAGGTGATATCTTGTTTCTCACCAAATCGCTTGGCACCGGAATGATTACCACCGCTGCCAAGCGTGAGAAGGCCGAAGCCTCCCATTTAGCAGAGGCAGTGGCGCAGATGCGAAAGCTCAATAAAGAAGGTGCTGAGTTGGCGCAACTTCCTGGGGTACATGCTTTAACTGATGTAACGGGGTTTGGTTTTGCCGGGCACTTAACAGAAGTATGTCGGGGAAGTAATTTATCGGCGCGCATCAACCGTGCAGTTCTCCCACGTCTTTCAGGGGTTAATGCCTGCCTTGAGGCTATGATCTATCCTGATATGACAATGAAGAATTTCAATGCATTCAAGGCACATCTGCCGGAAATGGATACAGAAACACTTTTACTTATGTGCGATCCTCAGACCAGCGGTGGGCTACTAATTGCAGCAGACCCTTCTTGCGCAGAGCAGGTGAAGGCAATTCTTGCTGCTCATCACTCATATTGCGAAATAATTGGTGTGCTTGAACCTGCGGATGCTTTGACAATTCAGTTTTCATCCTAAAACGGTTCAAACAGTTCGACCCCTAAACCGGGCATGCCCGAAAGAATTACCCTTCCTTTGTCGTAGATAAGTCCTTTTGCTGTATCACTTGCCAGCAGCAGCGGTCCGTCCATATCAACAAAATCAAGTTGTGGAAGAAACTGGGCGATGGCTGCTGAGCCAATACTGCTTTCGTTCATGCTGCCCATCATCACCTGCATCCCCAGTTTTCGGGCTTGTTTTATCATGCGCAATGCTGGAGTTATTCCTCCGCATTTGGTAAGCTTAATGTTGATTCCATGAAAGTGTCCGGAACATCTTAAAACGTCTTGTTCTGAAACACAAGATTCATCGGCAAACAAAGGTATTTGTGTGTAAGCCATCAGCGCCTTCGCCTCTGTGAACGCTGTTTTTGGCAAAGCCTGCTCTACCATTTCTATTCCCCGACCGCCGAGCATTTGCAGCTTCTCCCTGGCTTCCGCAAAGGTCCACCCACCATTCACATCAAGCCTGAATGGTACATTTGTTTTCTCACGTAGCTGGCTTAAAAGCTGTACGTCGTTCTCAAAACCAAGTTTAATTTTATACACCGGCCAGGGATTTTCATTGATCCGGGCTAACATTTCCGGCAAACTTGCAATTCCGATTGTAAAATCGGTCAATAGTATGGATGAATAGTCAATATCCCAAAATGAATGCACAGGCTTTTGCTGCATCTTGCCGTATAAATCCCATGCGGCCATATCTAACGCGCATCTAAGGAATGAGTTCTCAGGGAAGCAGGTCTGAATTAATTTCTCAAATTTTTCCGGATGGGAGAAATGATGATTTTCTATTTCCGGCAGGTATTTTTGCAAATCAGCCTCCATCTGCTCAACAGAAATTCCGTAATACGATATCTCCGGCGCTTCACCATATCCGGTTAAGCCGCCTACACTCAAAGCAAGCTGAAATAGCGGCTGATGGGTTTTTGTTCTTCCGCCCGAAATTGTAAACGGATGCTTAAAAGGGAGCGACAACTTTCGGGAACGAAGTTTGGTATTGCACATTCCACAAAGGAAATGATAAATGCTGCAAAATGACAGGCTTTGAAGGTGTAGAAGAAATTTTACCTTTGGGCTGTTATCTATTCTATGGAAATTTCTCCAATTTTCGGTTATCTGGCAGCTATCTTCACGACCATCTCTTATGTTCCACAAGCGGTTCAGATTATTCGCTCAAAACACACCAAAGACATTTCTTTGCTGATGTACACCATTCTTAACGCCGGAATAATTTCCTGGTTAATTTATGGATGGTTAATCAACGACTGGCCTATAATCATTGCCAACTCAATAACCATAGTATTCACGGCTACCATTTTGATTTTAAAACTCAGATATAAATAAGACTACTTGTTTAATTCATTATTCTGTTATTACTTTGCCCCGTTCTCAAGGGGTGCTTTACTTGCTTAGTGAGGCTGAGATCATACCCTGCAGAAGACCGTTGGTCTGAAGCGAACCTGATCCGGATAATGCCGGCGTAGGGAGAAAATGGTGGAACTAATCAATTCGGATGGTGTCACCCCTGCATATCCGTTGTAAAAATTACAACGATGCACAAACTGTATCTTCTTCTGTTGTGTCTGCTGGTGCAGATTTCATTAAAAGCCCAATATTCAGTTTCGGGAACTATCAAGAACTCCGGTGGACAAGCAATACCCGGTGTTGTTGTTAAACTTGATGGCAGCTTTATTGCCACCACCTCCGACCCAGCGGGTTTTTACCGGATTGAGAAAATAAAAGACCCTGAACTTGCCTTAGAATTTAGGATGCTTGGCTATTCAGTGCAAGTTGTGCGGCTTGATTTACGCCAAACCAAAAGTTTTGATTGCATATTAAAGGAGCAGCCATTTCTGGCAGACGAGGTGGTGATAATGGGAACCCGCGCTGATGAGAGGTCAGGGATGACCTATACCAACATCAGCAAAAATGACATTGCCCATGAAAATTTCGGTGCTGACATGCCGTCGTTACTCAACACACTTCCTTCGGTTATCAGTACCTCAGATGCCGGAACAGGAATTGGCTATACCGGCATCAGGGTAAGGGGGAGTGATGCCACCCGTACCAATGTGACAATAAATGGCATACCATATAATGATGCCGAGTCACACAGTGTTTATTGGGTGAACCTACCTGATATCGCCTCATCCGCAAAAAGCATTCAGGTACAGCGTGGATTAGGCGGTTCAACAAATGGTGCAGGTGCTTTTGGGGCATCAGTGAATATTCAGACAAATGAGTTACGTGGCGAACCATACGCTAATTATACATTCTCGGGTGGTTCATTTAATACCCTTCGGCACACATTCGAGGCTGGCACTGGCTTAGTGAGAGGGTTCACGTTTGATTTTCGCGGATCAAAAATCACTTCTGATGGTTTTGTTGACCGTGCAAATGCCGATTTACAATCATGGTTTTCGTCGGCTGCCTGGTACCGAAAAAACACATCTTTGCGATTGAATATTTTTTCGGGAAAAGAAAAAACTTATCAGGCCTGGTATGGGGTACCACAGGATTCACTTGCCAGCAACCGTAGGTATAATCCGGCGGGCTCTTATTGGGACAGTCAGGGGAAAGAGCACTTCTATGAAAATGAAACCGACAACTACGCACAAACACACTATCAGTTATTTGTAAACCAGGAATTCAGTCGAAAGGTGATATTGAGTCTGGCCTTTCATTATACAAAAGGAGCCGGATATTATGAGCAGTATAGGCAGCAGGACAAGTTGAGCAAATATGGTATTGACAACTTTATCCAAACTTTTACATCTGGCAGCGATACGTTACTTTCAGACACCATTACAAAATCTGATCTGATTAGACAACGTTGGCTCGACAATCATTTTTATGGTACTGTTTTTTCATTAACGTTTCAGCCGGATGTTCATTCAAAAATCATTTTCGGTGGTGGCCTGAACCAATACCGTGGAAAGCATTTTGGTGAAATAATATGGGCACAGTGGGGAAATGTTATTCCCTACGGCTATCGTTATTACGACAACGATGCAGTAAAGACTGATTTCAACATTTACATGAAGGGAAATCGTCAGTTTGGAAGAAAAATTACAGCAACAATTGACCTACAATACAGGACAGTGAGGTATTCTTTTTGGGGTTTCAATAATAAGCTTGAAAACACTCAACAAGATGTTCAGCTTCATTTTTTCAACCCGAAAATTGCCTTGTACTACCAGTTAAATACATTGAGCAATCTATTCATGTCGCTATCAACAGGTCACAGAGAACCGGTACGCGATGACTATACCCAAAGTTCTCCCACAAGCAGGCCAAGTGCTGAGAAACTTTATGATTTTGAATTGGGCTATCGTTTGGGCAAAAGAAAAGTAGAATTTGGAGCTACTGCTTATTATATGCGCTACTTCAATCAACTTGTATTAACTGGTGCGATCAACGATGTAGGCGAATATACCAGAACCAATATTCCAAACAGTTATCGTGGTGGCATTGAATTGGAAGCTACCTGGAAACCAATTAAAAGTTTGCGACTGTCAGGAAACTTTGCATTCAGCAGTAATAAAATCAGTTCAGATTTTAAGGAGGTGCTTTTCGATTATCAAAGTATGAGTGAGAAAACTTTTGTCTACCAAAAGGCTGATATCGCATTTTCTCCGAACATGATTAGTGCAGGTACAATAAGCTATTTTTTAGGCAAATGGTCAGATATTTCTCTAACAGGCAAATTTGTAGGGAAGCAATATCTTGATAACACTTCTTCTGAGCTTAGAAAGCTTGACCCATACACCGTATTTTCACTTCGTTATACCGTGAGGCCCAGCATTGACTTAAAACCTGGCACAGAGATATCTCTGATGATTAATAATCTGTTGAATGTTAAATACAATTCAAATGGGTATACCTATGCCGATTTATACGGGAACCAGCGAAATGATTACAATTTTTACTTTCCGCAAGCTGGGATTCAGGTAATGGCAATGGTAAAAATACTTATTGATTAAAAAATCTTTTTTACGTACTAAAATTCGTCGCAATCAACTGTCATTACTCACAAAAAGCAGTTCAATATTCTCTCAATTTTGCATGCCATGCAATTCTTTTGCATATCATGCAAAAGCACCTGTGTAATAAATGCCGAACTTGAACTCTGGGGAGGAGGTTGGCGGCCCCCTGACATACTTTTCGTATCTATCTCATTATCAATATGTTATGAAAATAGCGGGCATATTGCTTTTAAAAACCGTATAAAAACTATCTTCGCAGCCGCAATGATTAACCAAGAACACACCTCATCGCTTGATGATCGCCTGGATGCGTTAAGGAGGCATCTTTGACATCGATCGTAAGCTTGCCGAATCAGAATTAGAAGAACGTCAGTCACATGCACCCGGTTTCTGGGACGACCCTGTGAAAGCTGAAAAGCATCTGAAGGCTCTTCGGGATAAAAAGAACTGGACTGAAGCGTACCAAAAGGTTGCATCAGGCATTGATGACCTTAAAGTTTTATTGGAGTTTCACAAAGAAGGAGCAGCCACCGAAGAGGAAGTGGATACCCAATACGGTGCAGTACTAAAACTGATGGAAGACCTGGAATTTCGCAATATGCTCAGTGGACAGGAAGATAATCTCAGTTGTGTATTAACCATTAATTCAGGGGCTGGAGGCACTGAAAGTCAGGATTGGGCATCAATGCTGCTGCGGATGTACACCATGTGGGCCGATAAAAATGGCTATAAGGTTACTGAAGTTGACATGCAGGAAGGGGATGTTGCAGGGATAAAATCTGCTACAATTCAGCTTGACGGAGAATTTGCCTATGGATATTTAAAAGGTGAAAGCGGGGTACATCGTCTTGTACGGATTTCCCCTTTTGACTCCAACGCACGCCGTCATACCTCCTTCGCTTCTGTATATGCGTACCCATTAATTGATGACACAATTGACATTCAGATTAATCTGGGTGATATTGAGTGGGACACATTTCGTGCCGGAGGTGCAGGTGGCCAAAACGTGAACAAGGTGGAGACAGCAGTACGCCTTCTTCACAAGCCCACCGGTATAATTATCAAGAATCAGGAATCACGTTCTCAGCTTCAGAACAAGGAAAAGGCCTTGCAACTTCTCAAATCGCAATTGTATGAAATGGAGTTGCGAAAAAGACAGGAAAGTACCGCCGCCATAGAAGGGTCAAAGAAAAAGATTGAATGGGGTTCACAGATTAGAAATTATGTGTTTCATCCCTATAAATTAGTAAAAGACCTGCGCACAGATATTGAGACTTCTGATGTTCAGGGTGTCATGGATGGAGACCTTGACGAATTTATCAAGGCCTTCTTAATGGAATACGGCGCAACTACCTAATACCTGAGAAGTTTAATTGTAGCGAAAATTAAACGCAAATTTGTATTTTGGCAAAATGTTCAAGATATACGGATTTGTGCTTTTATGTTTTCTTGTTTTTGGAAATCTACCAGCGCATTCTCAGGCCCTATCTCCTGTAAATGGGATAAGGGATGCAGAAAATAATTGCTATGTTTTTACAAATGCCACCCTGCATATAACAGGAAGCAACGTTATCAAAAACGCCAGCCTACTTATTCGCAATGGGAAGGTAGAAGCAGTTGGGGCAGCTATTTCAGTCCCGAAGGATGCCATCGAAATTGCTCTCAATGGCAAACATATTTACCCGGCGTTTATTGACTTATGGTCGGGATATGGAATTCAGTCGCCCGAGAAGCTTGCCCCAAAAACCAATCAATTTGAGCGCCCTGTACCTGCTGCCATGGCTTGGAATATGGCCATTCATCCGGAAACGCAGGTTATATCGCACTATAAAATCAAAGACGCTGAAGCTGGAGTTCTGAGAAAAGCAGGATTTGCAGCAGTGGTTTCGCATCAGCAGGATGGTATTGCCCGTGGTTCAGGCGCACTCGTGGGTCTTTTAAAAAACGATGAAAGCAAAAGTGTTATTAAACCCGGAGTGGGAATGTTTTATTCGTTTGAAAGAGGTGTATCAAATCAAGCATACCCTTCATCACAGATGGGAAGCATTGCATTATTAAGGCAGGCATTTTATGATGCCGACTGGTACAAAGCCAACCCCAATAAACGCACGTACAACCTATCCTTTGAAGCGTTAAACGCGCAAAACAAACTCCCCATGTTTTTCGAAGCACAAAACTGGCTGGAGGTTCTTCGGGCTGATTGCATTGCAGATGAATTTAAATATAACCTGATTGTTAAGTCGGGAGGAGACGATTACCAACGACTGGATGCATTGAAGGCCGCCGGAATCAAGCTCATCCTTCCAATGAATTATCCGGCAGCATGGGATTTAAGTGATGCCTATTCAGAAGCCGCCATCCCCCTTTCAGCAATGCTTCATTGGGAGGCCGCCCCCTCAAACGCAGAATTGGTCAGAAGAGCAGGCATACCGTTCGCCCTTACATCTGATGGGGTCAAAGAACCAGGCAAGTTCTGGGAAGCGATTCGTAAAACAATCAAGGCCGGTCTTCCGGAGGGCGAACTGATTAAAGCATTCACTGAAACCCCTGCCGAATGGATTGGTGCATCGGATATTATTGGAGGACTTCAACCAGGCAAAATTGCCAATTTCTTTATCAGTACCGATAGTATCAGTGTGGAGCAGATGGGTATACTTGAAACCTGGGTACAAGGACAAAGATACATTCACGATGCAGGAATCCAGCAGGATATACGTGGAACATACACACTACAAATGACAGGGTTTCAGGCAGTGTCCCTTATCATTAGTGGTGATGAATACAAGCCGGAAGTCAGGCTGGAATATGCAGGTGGTTCAGCAAAATTGAATATCCACCGTCAATTTGAGCGAATTGATCTGAGCTGGAAAACTGATAGCTTATTTAAGCAAGGCCACTGGAGTTTGAATGGAATAATTGAAGGCGACACATTGCAAGGTGGTGGATTGGCACCTGATGGCTCAGCATTTTCATGGATTGCCGTGAAAAAAGGACAAGTTAGTCCGACACTTGATAAGCAATCAGTACCTCATGAAACTTTTACTGCTGATTCTGTAAAGCTATATTACCCCAATGCAGCGTTTGGGTTTTCGAGTTTACCTGAAACAGAGCACCTGTTAATTAGCAATGCAACAATCTGGACTTGCGAACAGGAAGGTAAATTAGAAAGGGCTTCTATACTCATTTCAAACGGAAAAATTGAGGCTATTGGAAGCTTAAATAAAGAAAAGCTCCTTGCCGGAGATGCTGCCATTAAGCATATAGATGGCAAGGGCCTGCATATTACTCCTGGAATAATTGACGAACACTCACATATTGCGATAAGCAAGGGAGTAAATGAGGCCGGGCAGAGCGTTACTGCAGAAGTGAGAATTGGAGATGTAATAGATCCGCGTGACCGCTCAATATATTATGCCCTTGCGGGTGGTGTAACCACCGTTCAGCAGCTGCATGGATCTGCAAATGCCATTGGCGGACAATCATCACTTATCAAGCTAAAATGGGGAAGTACCCCCGGGCAGATGAAAATAAAATATGCCCCGGGGCATATTAAATTTGCATTAGGTGAAAATGTCAAGCAAAGCAACTGGGGGCATGAATATACCGTACGATATCCCCAAACGAGAATGGGAGTTGAACAGGTATTTTATGATGCGTTTAGTCGTGCCAAAGAATATCAGCAAACATGGAACAATTGGGACGAACTAAACGCCTCAAAAAAGAAAAATACAGCCCCGCCTGCCCGTGATCTTGAATTAGATGCGCTTGTAGAGATTCTCGAAGCAAAGCGATTTATCACCTGTCACAGTTATGTTCAGTCTGAGATCAATATGCTCATGCATGTAGCAGATAGCATGGGTTTTAAAGTGAATACTTTTACACATATCCTTGAAGGGTATAAAGTTGCCGATAAAATGAAGAAACACGGAGCAGCCGGTTCAACTTTCTCTGATTGGTGGGCCTATAAAATGGAGGTTGCCGAAGCGATTCCGTACAATGGTGCGCTTATGCATGAGGTTGGAGTGCTTACCGGATTTAATTCTGATGATGCCGAAATGGGCAGGCGACTAAACCAGGAAGCAGCAAAAGCTGTTCTTTATGGTGGGCTGAGCGAGGAAGAAGCGCTCAAATTTGTCACTATTAATCCGGCTAAAATGTTGCATATTGACAAATTTACAGGCAGTTTAAAGGTTGGGAAAGATGCTGATTTTGTTATCTGGGACAGCAATCCCCTTTCAATCTATGCAAAAGCAAAAGCTACATTTGTAGAGGGAGTCAGGTATTACGACCAAGAGCGCGACAAGGAATTGCAAATACAGGCAAATCAGGAAAGAACCAGACTTCGAATGAAAATGATTCAGGAAAAATCAGAAGGAAAAAAGTTGCGCAAAACAGGAGGAGTAAAACAGCAACATTCATACGAATGTGAAGACCTGATTCATCTTGAAGAAAATTTTCTTTTATTAGAACATAACAGATAATTGAAGCTATGAGGTATTTTGTTTCAATTTTAGCCTGGCTACTATTTTTACCCTTGCATGGTCAACAGAAAGAAAAGGACAACATTCTCCTTCTTGATGCAACCATTCATGTTGGCAATGGAACTATTATCGAAAGTGGATTTATTCATATCTTAAAGGGAAGGATAGTTGAGACCGGTTCTTCGAAACAACGTGCTTTTCTGCCTTCTGATTACGACACCGTTTTAAAACTTAGCGGTAAGCATGTATGGCCCGGAATCATTGCCCTTAACACTACCATTGGTTTGCGTGAAATTGATGCAGTGCGCTCAACACTTGACTTCAATGAAACAGGTGAACTCAACCAAAACGTGCGTTCATTGATTGCCTACAATACCGACTCGAAAATCATCCCCACCATCCGGTCGAATGGTATTTTAGCGGTTCAGGCTGTTCCCCGTGGCAGTCTGATTGGGGGCACTTCTTCTGTTTTTCACACTTCCGGATGGAACTGGGAAGACGCTGTTCTCAAAACAGATGACGGACTGCATCTGTTCTGGCCGGAATCAGGAACGCAAGGGAAACCTTCTGATACGCCAAGGCTCAGCGAAAGCAGCAAGATAAAAATCCAAAAGCTGGAGGAGCTTTTTACACAAGCGGCATATAGTAAACAGACCCACATCAAACTGCAACCAATAAAGAAAGTACTTTCCGGAGAGTTCGTACTTTATGTTCATGCGAACAAAGCACGCGACATTACAGATGTGATAATGTTTGCTCAAAAACATAAAGTTAGCCGTCTTGTACTCGTAGGAGCTGCAGAAAGCTGGCGCGTTGCCGGAATGCTAAAAAAATACCAGGTGCCCGTAGTTTTGTCAAGCCTGCATCGCCTACCCTCCTACCCTGACGAAGCGGCAGATTTGCCTTTTAGAATTCCGGCTATCTTAAAAGACTCGGGTATTACAGTTGCATTAAGCTATAATGGTGAAATGGAGGCCAATGTCAGAAACCTGGGTTTCATTGCAGGTACAGCGGCGGCATACGGAGTAAATAAGGAAGATGCCTTGCAAATGATTACACTAAATCCGGCAAAAATTTGCGGCATTGCAAATGACCAGGGAAGCCTTGAACCCGGTAAAGCAGCCAGTTTCCTGGTGAGTGCAGGTGATATTCTTGATATGCGAACTTCCCGCATTGAATTAATGTATATTGAAGGTAAAAAACAGAACCTCGATGACTTACATAAACAGTTATATCGAAAATTCAGGAATAAATATCAACAAAACTAAGCGAATCAAGCAGGTATTTGTAAATTTGACCTTTCGTATTGTAACAATTTGAAAGCTTAAAAGATGGAAAACGAAAACAAACCAAATAACAGACGTATCATTTATATCCTGGCGGTTTTGTTGGGGATTTCACTTATAGGGAACATCATTCAGCTAAATAAAACCACCAGCGTTCAAGGTGAGTTGGCTGAAGAAAAGTCAAATGTTGACTCGTTGACCAGTTTTAAAAAGCAACTTGAAAACCAGTTCGAATCAATGACATTTGAGCTCGATCAGTTTAAAGGTAAAAATATTGAACTCGACAGTTTACTTGAACGCGCAAACACTGACATTGCAAAACAGAAGAATAAAATCGAAAAACTGATTCGTGAAAACAAAGATATTCCATTGTTAAAAAGGCAGTTGGCAGAGATGCAGGCAATTCGTGACCAATACAGGGTGCAGATCGAACAGTTGATAAAAGAAAACAAAGAGCTGCGTTATGCCAATGTAAATCTCACCCAGGAAGTTGATAACCTCACCAAAACCCGGGATGTTTTGTCTGAAAAAGTTGAACTGGCTTCTGTTTTAAAGACTGAGAACCTCACTGTTCAAACTTTGCGTGAAAAAGGCAAAGGAAAATTCGAAGTAAGCGACAAAGCAAGGCGGGTGAGTAGAATCAAAACCGTATTTGTAATCGCAGAAAACAAACTCGCCAAACCAGGCCAAAGAGATATTGTGCTGCGCATCATAAAACCTGATGGCTATCCACTCTCTGATCCTGGCAATGGCTCTGGTACATTTACCAAAGACGACGGAAGAAGTTCAGAGTTCACCCTGCGGAAAGCAATTAACTATGAAAACAGCCGCGAAGAAGTTGTTTTCGATTGGGATCAAATTGAAGACCTGCGTGCCGGTTTATACATTACAGAGGTGTACCTGGATGGGAAACTGATGGGGAACTATAAGTTTAACCTCAAATAACTTCTGCCAGGCGCAAGCTTGCCGCCTTTCATATTCACCCGGTGTAAACAGCTGGTTTTTAACCAAAGAGGGTGGTAAATCCTTCTTCGATTTTCTTGATCGGAATTATCCGGATGGGATACTTGTCTTTCTGTAGTCCTTTCATGCCATAGGCTGACACCAAAATCTGTTGATAGCCAAGCCGTGCAGCTTCTGCAATGCGTTGTTCAATGCGGCTTACCGGTCTTATCTCACCACTCAGCCCAACCTCTGCGGCAAAACATGTCTTGTCAGGTATCGGGATATCCTCCCCTGAAGACAATATGGCACAAATCACCCCTAAATCAGCAGCCGGGTCTTCTACCTTGATTCCACCAGTGATGTTCAAAAACACATCCTTCTGCCCCAGCCTGAACCCACACCTTTTTTCAATCACGGCAAGCAACATATTTAGGCGCCTTAGGTCGAAGCCTGTTGACGAACGCTGAGGCGTACCGTAAACTGCCGTACTTACCAGGGCTTGTGATTCAATCATCAGAGGCCGTACACCTTCCATTACCGATGAAATGGCAATACCACTAAATGGCTCATCGAAGTGCGACAATAAAACCTGTGAGGGGTTCTCTACCTCTTGTAAACCTTCGCCCTGCATCTGGTAGATTGCGATTTCTGCCGTAGAACCAAAGCGGTTCTTCACAGAGCGCACCAGGCGGTAAACATGGTTGCGGTCGCCTTCAAACTGCAATACCACATCAACCATGTGCTCAAGAATTTTCGGACCGGCAATCTGGCCATCCTTCGTGATATGGCCTATCAGTACAACCGGGGTGCCCGACTCCTTGGCAAATCGCAGCAAATCGGCAGTACATTCTCTTATTTGCGAAACACTTCCGGGCGAAGACTCAACACTTTCTGTTTGCAATGTCTGAATCGAATCAACCACCAGCAAAGCAGGCTGAATATCCCCAAGATGTTGAAATATCCGGGTTAGATTGGTTTCTGCCAATACAAAACACTGGTCGTTCTTAATGCCGATTCTGTCGGCCCGCATGCGTATTTGCTGTTCACTCTCCTCCCCCGATACGTACAACACCCGCATACCATTGCTGCGGGCAGCAATCTGCAACATCAGGGTTGATTTGCCAATTCCGGGTTCGCCACCAAGTAAAATCAGAGAACCGGGTACGATACCCCCTCCGAGTATCCGGTCGAACTCCTGGTCACCACTACCTGATCTGCTTTCCTGTTGCTGCTTCACTTCCTGAAGCAAAACCGGTTTCGCCTGGCTCACACGTGTGCCGGTTTGTTGCCACGAAGACGCCTTTGCTTTAACCTGGCGCTCTTCGACAAAACTGTTCCATGAGTTGCACGAAGGACAGTTCCCCAGCCATTTAGGACTTTGGTAGCCACATGACTGGCAGAAAAATACCGTTTTATCTTTGGCCATCAGGTCAGCTTATGACCATTAGCGTTTTCTGACAAACTCCACCAATACCTGACCGGCAGGATGGTTGTCAACTTCTACCTTTAGCACCATCCGCAAAACATCATTGCGTAAAGTTACCACTTCCCATTCACCGTTAAAACCAACGTCAAACTTGGTGATATTCAGGCGATTACGCTTATTAAAACCCCAGCGACCTACACTCAGCAGTGTATCGGTTACATCTGTAACCTGATAGCGCAGCAGGTCACCCTCTTCGGTGAACTCCCACTGGTAATAAGGCTTTTCTCCGGGCAGGGCATCCATCCGGGTCATGGTCCAGGTACCTAAAATCTGACCTTCCTGATTGCCGCCACAACCCAGTATAGTAAGCAACGACAGCAGACCTGCAAAAGATAAAATAATCAGGGAGCGTTTCATGGGAGATTTCAATTCCTTTACAAATTTACAAAGTTTGTTGTTGATTTCAAAGTGCCTTAACCTTCCTTTATACGATTTAAAAACCGGGTAGTTGAATAGCCTTCGGTAAAATTGATCACTACTACCTTCCCTCCGTTTTCTTCAACAAAGCCAGCACCCACTATCTGCTCAACGGTATAATCTCCACCTTTAACCAAAATATCCGGACGAACTAATTGAATCAGTTTTTCCGGCGTATCCTCTCCAAAGGGAACAACCATGCTCACTGCTTCGAGGGCAGCAAGGGCAAATGCCCTGTCGGCATAAGTGTTTACAGGCCGCCCTGCTCCCTTAAGCCGCGTTACCGATGCATCCTCATTGAGGCCTACAATAAGTCTGGAACCTAAATCAGCAGCAGTAGCAAGATATTCAAGATGGCCCCTGTGAAGAATATCAAAGCAACCATTGGTAAAAACAATGTTTGCACCCTGCTTACGCCATGTATTCAAGATTTCCAGCACCTGGGGCTGATTAGCTATTTTCGAATTTATACGCGCTAAACAGGCGGTATTTTCAGGTGTTGGCATTGTTTTTTCTTTTAAATATAACCAACATCGTCAATGAAAACAACCCGCAGCAGATAGTCATAATGAACTGGGTTGTATGTACCAGGGTAGCAAACACAAGGCCCGGACTGAAGGTTTCTTTCAAACTCACAGGATCAATAATTGGAGTGATACCATATAGAATAAGTGCGTTACTCACCAAAATATGAAATGCGCCTATTCCGCCCGGTACAGGGGCCGTCATGCCAAGTCCTCCGACTACCATTAAAAAAAGCCCGTCGAATGCATCCAATGAAGAAGTTGGTTCATAAGCGTATAAACAGACCCATGTCATCACATAATAATTCAACCATATAAAAATGGTATGAAATATAAAAGCTCCTTTCTTTTTCAACCTGAATAAGGAGATGAATCCATTGCGGATACCGTCAGTAAATTGTTTGATTTTTTTAATCAGGCTGATATGACCATATTGTCTGAAAATACCCCGGATAAGAAAAAACCCAATAATCATTAATGCCGGAACGATTAAAACTAACCACCAACCGGTCAGTTCAATGAGAAAATTGATTTTGTCAATCTTTTCTCCAAAGACCTCGCGCATGAAGAAGTTCCCGAACAAATCAACTTGTGAAAGAATTACTACTATGATAAGTGATAGAAGCATTACCACATCAATCACCCTTTCGAGTATAACGGTACCAATTAATTCGGTGAGCGGTATTTTGCTTGTCTGATTGAGCACAGAGCAGCGAATAATCTCCCCTATTCGTGGAACGCCAATATTGGCAAAATAACCCAGGCTTACCGCATTGAAGCTATTGAGCAGGCCGGGCTTGTACCCCAAAGGTTCAAGGAGAATATTCCAGCGCCAGGCCCTTGACACCATAGCGATGATGCCACAGAGAAATGACAAAAACAGCCATGATAGTTTGGCCGTTTGCATTTGTTCCCAAAGTGAGCTCAGGTTCACATTGCGAAACACATAATAAACTAGAAAAACGCCTATTCCAAGAAAGAGGTAGTATTTACTAGCTTTCCAGATTTTCCCAAACATTTTGCAAACCTAAAACAAAAATAACCCCACCGGTTGATTTTAGGGAATTTCTATGTTGTCAATCAGTCGTACCTTCCCAAGTCTGATAGCAACACATGCCACAACAGCACCCTTGTAGTGCTCATCCACTACTTGCAGGGTGTCGCGCTGTACCAATTCAAGGTATTCTGGCACCCCAATCACTTCAAGGTCTTTTATTGCTTGCCTGTGAAGCTGCGCCAAAGGGTATTTCCCAAACTTTTCAGCAAGGGCAAACAGGGCTTTGGCTATGGCGCCTGCCCTGATGCGCTCTTCCTCAGTCAACAGCTCATTGCGCGAACTCATTGCCAAACCAGAGGTTTCACGGATAATTGGGCAGGCAACAATTTCAATATCCGGAAATCTTTTACGTGCAAGCAATCGAATGATGGCCAGTTGCTGAAAATCTTTTTGTCCGAAATAAGCCTTGTCTGGCATTACCAAGCGGAACAACTTATCTACAATGGTCACTACCCCATTGAAATGACCAGCCCTGAACCTGCCTTCCATTGGCTTATCAAGCCCTTCAAAGTCAAACGCAGGTGCCTGCTCGTATGCAGCACCATACATTTCAGCTTCATCGGGTATAAAAACAAGGTCGGCACCCGCCTCCTTCAACAGCGCCAGATCACCAGCTTCATTTCTTGGATATCGCTGATAATCATCCCTTTCGTTAAACTGCGTTGGGTTTACAAAGATGCTCACCACACAATATTTGTTCTGCGCCTTCGCCCTATTAACCAATGAAACATGCCCCAAATGCAAGGCACCCATGGTAGGCACGAATCCAATCAGCTCTTTTGTGGCTTTCCATTGCTTTAGAATAGCAGTTAATTCGCTTTTTATTCTAACAATCTGCATGGGAATTACAATATTTTTTCAGCTGTAAACTTCAATAACTCCGGCCTTTATGGACAAAAGCGGGCAAAGCTAACAGATTAAAGTTGATTAATTTGAGGATTTTTTGTAATTTTGTATGTTCAAATTCAAATTTAATGCCTGATGAATAAATTGCGAAGTAAAACATGTAATGCAGGTCTGTTAAGTTTGATTTCCCCTCTTTTTTCCTATCACATTAAACCTTTGCTATGAAAAAGACAAAAGTCTTATTCGTTTCCCAGGAGATTACGCCGTACCTGCCGGAGACGCACCTTTCGAAAATTTCCAGGCAACTTCCTCAGGCAATTCAGGAAAACGGATGTGAAATAAGAACCTTTATGCCCCGTTACGGGCTGATTAACGAACGCCGGAACCAATTACACGAGGTAATCAGGCTTTCTGGTATGAATCTGATAATTGACGACAATGACCAGCCGCTGATTATCAAGGTAGCTTCTATTCAGGCCGCGCGCATGCAGGTATATTTCATTGACAACGAAGAATATTTTCAGCGAAAACAAATCGTTCACGATAAAGGTGGCGAGTTCTTTGAAGACAATGACGAGCGCATGCTCTTCTTCTGCAAGGGTGTGATTGAAACTGTTAAAAAATTAGGCTGGTCGCCGGATGTCATTCATTGCCATGGCTGGATGACGGCATTATTGCCGGTTTTGATTAAATGTAATTACAAAGACGATCCTTTATTTGCCGACAGCAAGGTTGTTTATTCACTATACAACGATGGTTTCGAGGAGAGCCTTAACCACCGTCTGCCCGAGAAACTCATCATGGACGGCATAGACCCATCTAATGTAGAGCTTTTAAAATCAGCCAATTACTTAAATCTGTGCAAGCATGCAATTCATTTCTCCGATGGAGTTATTCTCGGTGAAGCTGAATACAACAATCAGGCTGTGAATTTTGCCCGGAAAAATAAAAAACCAATCCTTGATTTCACCCCATCTGAAGAATATCCGGAGGCCTATTCGGCATTCTATGATGAAGTGCTATTAGGCGAGCCAGTTGCCGAACTTACCGAGTCATAGCCATTGAACAAAAGTTTCAGACTTAGCCCGGGAGTGATCAGAAGAGCGCTTCCGGGTATTATCGTATCGGTTTTACTGTTGGGTGCTTGTAAAAAGCCTGAATTTGATTCAGAATTTCTTGTGCCGGAAGATGCACTGTCATTATATTCCGATAGCAGCATTATTGTAAATACCCTTCTTGAACGTGAAGATTCTGTAAGGTCGGATGAATTAAGCATGAATTTACTCGGTAGTTTTCATGACCCTTTGCTGGGCATGGTTCAGGCCGGAATTTACGCACAGGTACGGATGGCTGCAAGTAATCTTGACTTTGGCACTTCGCCCCAGGCCGACTCTATGGTACTGATTCTTCCATACAATGGTGGGTACTATGGCGATATCAGTAACGCAAACGGCATGCAGCAGTTTACGGTCTACCGCCTGAACGAAACAATGGCGACAGACTCAGTTTATTACAGCAATGATACCCTGGCCTATGATGCCCTGCCTATTGGCTCATCCGGCCCCATTAAACCTGCGCCTGCCGATAGTGTGGTTATTTCAGGCAAGAAACAAAGACCCCAGCTTCGCATAAAGCTTTCGAATGAACTGGCACAAGAGTTCTTAAACAATCAGGCAAGTTTCACCGACAATGCCTCGTTTTTACAATTCTTTAAGGGTCTTCATATAAAATCAGGCTTAATTGCTGACCAACCCGGTAACGGGGCTATTCTCGATTTCAGACTCACCTCCGGCTCAGGAATTGAGTTGCATTATCACAATAGCAGCGATGATAGTCTTGTGGTGGCTTTCGGGATTAATGAAAATAGCGCCCGTTTTACTGCATTCAACCGCAGCTATTCGCAGGAAGTCATTAACCAGCTCAATACGCCCTTACAAAACCAACAAAATGCGTATGTTGCCAATATGGCCGGCTTAAGAACCCGTATTGCATTGCCCAATTTGTATTCCTGGGCTGCCAACCGGAAACTCATCATTAACAAAGCCCGGCTAATAGTGCCTGTTGACCCTACAGATCTTGACAAATATCCGGCAAATCCGATCCTGAGTCTTGTTACGAAAGACTCTACCGGTAAATTACTGAATACGCTCGATAACCTGTCGGGAGAAGATTATGCCGGAGGAAGTTTTGATGCAACGAAAAAAGAATATACCTTTAACCTGGCTCGTCAGATACAAGCCTTGCTCGATGGGAAAATAAAAGACTATGGCCTCTTTCTTCAAGGTGTTGGTACGGGCGTTAGCTCATACCGCGTGAAAATAAACGCTGGGCAGCATCCGGATAAACCTGCAAGGCTCGAAATACTTTATCAAATAATTCAAACTCAACAATAATAAACTATGTGTGGCATCGTAGCATACCTGGGTGATAAACAAGCATATCCGGTATTGATTAAAGGTCTTCACAGGCTCGAATACAGAGGATATGACAGTGCCGGCATCGCGCTGCTAAAAGCAGGCGACCCTATTCAGTTATATAAGTGCAAGGGAAAAGTTTCTGACCTTGAAGCATTCAGTGAGGGGAAAGATATTACGGGAACCATTGGTGTAGGCCATACCCGGTGGGCAACCCACGGCATACCTGACGACAAGAATGCCCATCCGCATTTCAGTGAGTCAGGCGATTTGGTGATCATCCATAACGGAATTATTGAAAATTATGCTTCCCTGAAGAAAGAATTGATGAACCGGGGGCATGTTTTCAAAAGTGACACCGATACCGAGGTGCTGATTTATCTGATTGAGAATATCCAGAAAAATGAAAAGGTCGGATTAGTTGACGCTGTACTTATCGCATTAAATCAGGTGGTAGGTGCCTATGCGATTGTAGTTTTAAGCAAAGACAACCCTGATTTGATGATTGGAGCTAAGAAGGGAAGTCCGCTGGTGGTAGGTGTAGGCAACAATCATGAATATTACATTGCATCTGATGCAACGCCAATCATTGAATACACGCGCAATGTGGTGTATCTGGATGATGAGGAAATAGTAATTCTTGAACGCGGTAAGGAGATGAAAATCAAGACCATACGCAATCAGGATAAAACGCCCTATATCCAGGAGTTGGAAATGCAGTTGGAGACCATTGAAAAAGGGGGCTTTGACCATTTCATGCTCAAAGAAATTTACGAGCAACCACGTTCAATTCGTGACAATATGCGGGGCCGCTTGAACAAAGAACTGGGTGAAGTTACATTGGGTGGTATCATTGATTATCAGAACAAGATTCTCAACACCAAACGAATTATCATAGTGGCTTGTGGCACTTCGTACCATGCAGGACTGATTGGAGAGTATCTTATTGAAGATCTTGCCCGGATTCCGGTAGAGGTTGAATATGCTTCTGAGTTTCGTTACCGCAACCCCATCATTGATGAAGATGATTTGGTAATTGCTATCTCTCAATCGGGTGAAACAGCTGATACACTTGCTGCCATTGAGTTAGCCAAATCAAAAGGTGCTACAATATTTGGCATCTGCAATGTGGTGGGTTCTTCTATTGCAAGGGCTACCCATGCTGGTTCATATACCCATGCTGGGCCTGAAATTGGGGTTGCTTCTACAAAGGCATTTACGGCTCAGGTAACTGTACTTACGCTGATGGCTTTGGTGTTTGCGCACCGGAAAGGCAAAATTACCGAAGCACGCTACCACATGCTATTGAACTCATTAGACAAGATTCCATCACAGGTAGAAGAGGTTTTAAAGCTCGATGCTCAAATCAAGTACATCAGTTCAATTTACAAGGATGCGAACAACTGCCTGTACCTTGGCAGAAGTTACAATTATCCGGTTGCCTTAGAAGGTGCTTTGAAGCTGAAAGAGATATCATACATCCATGCTGAAGGCTATCCGGCAGCTGAAATGAAACACGGCCCTATTGCGCTGATTGACGAAGAAATGCCGGTGGTTGTTATCGCTCCGAACAAAGGTGCATACGAGAAGATTCTCAGCAATGTTCAGGAAGTAAAAGCCCGCGGTGGCAAGGTAATTGCTATTGTTACCCAGGGAGACCAGCATGTAAAGGCACTTGCCGACCATACCATAGAGATTCCGGAGGTAGAAGAAGAGTTAACCCCACTTATTAGTGTGATACCACTTCAATTATTGGCCTATCACATTGCCATCATGCGTGGTTGTAATGTTGACCAACCAAGAAATCTGGCAAAATCAGTTACCGTAGAATAAGGGTAAAACGCTAAAAAAAAGCGAAAGGGAAAATCAGGCGGTTCGTTAAACCGTCATGATTTCCTTTTCCTTGGCTTCAAGGTGTTTCTCAACCTTCTCAACATAGGTATTGGTAATACCCTGAATGGTATTTTCAGCATCCTTGGCAACATCTTCAGCCAGGCCATCTTTTACCAACTTTTTTATACCTTCATTGGCGTCTCTGCGGATATTTCGAACACTCACACGGGCATTTTCAGCTTCCGATTTGGCTAATTTTACCAAATCACGACGACGCTCTTCAGTAAGTGGAGGGATTGTAAGCCTGATCACCTGACCGTCGTTCTGGGGGGTAAGCCCTATGTTTGAACCGAAGATTGCCTTTTCAATGATGGCCAGCATTTGCTTCTCCCAGGGCTGAATAACAATGGTTCTGCCATCCGGGGTATTGATGCCGGCAACACCTGTTAGAGGAGTATTTGAACCGTAATAATCAACAAAAATACCATCCAGCATTTGTGCGCTTGCTTTACCTGCTCTGATTTTTGCCAATTCGGCTTCCAGATGTCCGATAGCACGGTCCATTAACGAACGTGACTGATCAATTACCGGCTTCACTTTCTCATTCATAAATTTCAATTAAGCTTGCAAATATAGCTATATGAACTGGTAACCCTACTAATGTTAAAATTCAACCAGTGTACCCACTTTTTCACCCGACAACAACTTTTTCAAGTTTCCTGCGTGGTTCATATCAAAAACAATGATTGGCAATTTATTGTCTTTACACAAGGTGAAGGCCGTCATATCCATCACATTTAGACCCTTTTCATACACTTCGGTAAACGATACCCGTTCGTACTTAACTGCTGATGGGTCTTTCTCCGGATCAGCCGAATAAATACCATCAACCCTTGTGCCTTTTAGAATCACATCTGCCTCTATTTCGATGGCCCTTAGGGTAGCGGCAGTATCAGTGGTGAAGTAAGGGTTTCCTGTTCCGGCACCAAAAATTACAACTCTTCCCTTTTCAAGATGACGCACTGCTTTTCGCCGGATAAATGGCTCACAGATTTGTTCCATATTAATTGCAGATTGCAATCGTGTTTGTACCCCGATACCTTCGAGCGCTGATTGTAATGCCATGCTGTTAATTACGGTCGCAAGCATACCCATATAATCGCCTTGTACACGGTCCATGCCCCCTTCAGCCGCCTGTATACCTCTGAAGATATTTCCGCCACCAATCACAATTGCCACCTGAACGCCCGAATTAGAGGCTTCTTTGATTTCGTTGGCATATTGCAATAAGCGCTGATGATCAATCCCGAAATTTTTCTCTCCCATTAGCGCTTCCCCGCTTAACTTCAAAAGAATACGTGTGTACTTCATTGTGTCAAAAAAAAAAATTATTTGGGCAAAAAAAAAGAGAGAATCAATTCTCTCTTTTCAATTTTAATTTCCAAGTGCCTGGCGTTTGAAGCCTGTAACCGTCAGATCCTTATCGGCCGTCTGTAGATATTGGCGAACGCTCAGTTTATTGTCTTTGATAAACTCCTGATTCAGGAGGGTACTTTCTTTGTAGAACTTGTTCAATTTACCCTGGGCAATTTTCTCAACCATTTCTTCCGGCTTGCCTTCTGCACGTACTTGCTCACGGGCCACATCCAACTCTCTTTCAAGTGTTGATGTATCAACATCATCTTTATCTACAGCTACAGGAGCCATAGCTGCTGCCTGCATTGCAAC
>JAIBAI010000024.1 GCA_019695235.1 Bacteroidia bacterium
ACCAAAAGATGCCGAAGGCATCTAACCTATAAAGCTGTAATCCCGTTGGGATTATTGAAAAATGACCAAACGATGCCGAAGGCATCGTACCTATAAAGCTGTAACCCCGTTGGGATTATTGAAAAATGACCAAAAGATGCCGAAGGCATCGTACCTTTATAGATAAACAAATCGCCCAACAACCCGACTCCGAAGGAGTCGAACCTAAAGCTTACACTACCTCTTTGCAGCAGCCTTTCTCCGCTCTATTTCTTTTGTAATCAGGCTCAGCTCTCTGCCGGTCTGACCTGCAACTGATGTGTTCTCTTCAGCGCGCCTTATCAAATATGGCAACACGTCTTGAACAGGGCCGTATGGCACGTATTTAGCCACATTGTACCCGGCTTCTGCAAGATTAAAACTGATGTGTTCGCTCATGCCCAACAATTGCGAAAACCAGATATGAGGATGGTTTTTCGGCAAGTTCTTCTCCTGCATCAATCTGGTAAGCAAGAGTGCGCTGTTTTCATTATGTGTTCCTGCACAAACAGCCGTAGAATCAATATGTTCAATCACATGTCGCAATGCTGCATCGAAGTTTTGATTTGTTGAAGCATAGTCGGGCTGAATCGGGTCTTGCAGTCCCATGGCAGCAGCGCGTTCACGTTCTTTTTCCATATAGGCTCCTCTGACCAATTTCACCCCAACATAAAATCCTTCGGCCTTTGCTTTTTCGGTCAACTGTTGTAACATTTTAAGCCCGTCGGCACGGTACAGTTGAATGGTATTAAACACTTGCGGGCGTTCACGATTGTACTTACGCATTCCATCAAGGCAAAGTGCATCTATGGCAGGCTGAATCCAGGTTTCTTCTGCATCAATCATTACACTTTTATTCACCTCGACTGCCTTTTTAAAGATACGTTCAACCCGATTCTTTACACGCTCAAATTCGTCTTGCTCAACAACACTTAATTGCTCTCCGGCACTCACCTTCTCAAGCAGCTGAAAGCGTGCTATTCCGGTGATTTTAAATACATTAAACGGTATATTCAGGTCCATACCGGCTCTTTCCTGGGTTTGAAGAATCTCTCCGGTTGTACGTTCAAAATCTGCCTCCTGGTCCTTGCCCTCTACTGAAAAATCCAGAATTGAATGTACCTTGTATTTTGCCAGAAAAGCTACTGTATCATCGCAATTTGCTATTGATTCACCACCGCAAAAATGTTGAAAGAAGGTTGTTTTGACAAGCCATTTAAACGGTCCGCCGATTTGCAGAAGGGGCTTTGCCAGTGGTTTACAAAATTGTACAAATCGTTGACTGCTAATGAGCCTATACATCCACAAAGCTTTGCGGAGCTCGCTATTTGAATGACCCCTGAATGCTGTTTCAGTATTGTCGAATGAAAGCATTGCGCTTATTTAGGGCTACAAACCTACATGATTTTCCAAATGCTCCAAAAGAACTTTCAGAATACAATACTATTTATTTTGTAGGCGCCATTAGCGTTTTGGAGCTGCGCCCTGCCGTTGAGGCTGGTAAACTCTTACCTCAACAGACAGCCAGCTGGCTAAATTCTTTGCCATGGTTTCAGCCTCCACACGAAGCCTTGACTGACAGACAAATACCTTGTAATGGTGGTTATCATTCATCAAATAAACCTGAAAGTAATCTTCGGTCTTGGAGGGGCTGTTTTCTGTAACAGGAATAAAACGTCCGGTGTCTGTTTCTAAAATCACTGAAACAGATTCAATAACGTCAAGCGGCTTCCATTTCCCTACCCGGATACCAAACCAGCGGTTCCACTCCTTGTAACGGCCTCCGGCTTTGTCAATATCTATACCTTCAGTACTAAAAAGCAAAACCACCCCAATTACCAATGCGGCTGTTGCACCTATCCAAAGCGGACTTTCACGAAGCAGCAGAAAGGCCGCAACTACAATCAGGATTGCACCGGCAACCATGATTGGTACAGGAAAGACAGAGCCGTGTTTGATGTTTTTTTGCGTTGCTCCAGTGTAAAATGCCGGGTCTGAAAGATTTTTTACCGATTCCATACCCAAACATATATAAAAAAATCAATACAAAAACTTTAAAATCAGAAATTGATTAACCAATGAAGGCCGACATGGCTTTCTGCATGGAAGCAGCTTCCTCAAATGCCCTGTCGGCAAAATCAACACCTGAAGAAGCATACAATATACTTCTTGAAGCATTCACAAGGATGCCAATGTCATCATTTAATGCAGCTTCTGATACCGCCTCCAGGCTTCCTCCCTGTGCCCCTACACCGGGTATCAACAGGAAATGTTCTGGTATAACAGCCCGAACCTGGCGTAAACCTTCGGGTCTTGTCGCTCCTGCAACAAACATCAGGTTCTCCGTACTCCCCCATCCGGCAACTGTTTGAAGCACCTGCTCGAAAAGTCGCATTCCGTTTGATAAAAGCAATTGTTCAAAATCTCCCGCCCCCGGGTTACTGGTAAGCCCAAGTACGATAGCCCATTTACCCGCATAGGCCAGAAAAGGTTCAATTGAATCTCTGCCCATATAAGGGGCAACGGTAACCGCATCAAAAGGATAACGGTTGAAGAAAGTTTGGGCATACATTGCAGAAGTATTGCCAATGTCGCCCCTTTTTGCATCTGCAATTGTAAAGTGTGTATCCGGAATATATGCAAGTGTTTTTCTCAAACTTTCCCATCCGGCAGTCCCAAGCGCCTCATAAAACGCAATGTTTGGCTTATAGGCAACGCAAAAATCCTTCGTTGCATCTATAATCTGTTTGTTAAAGGCAAATACCGGATCTTCTTCTTTTAATATATGTGAAGGCAATTTATCCGGGTCAGTGTCAAGCCCAACGCAGAGGTATGACTTTTTTAGTCGAATCTGCTCAATTAAATCTTCCCTTGTCATCAGGCAACACTCCCTTCTTTGAGCCGTTCAGCATTCTCTGCTACCTGCAGGGCCTTAATCATATCGCCAATATCACCGTTCATAAATGCCGGAAGATTGTATACTGTCATGCCAATACGGTGGTCGGTAATCCGGCTTTGAGGATAATTATAGGTTCTGATTTTGGCTGATCTGTCGCCTGTTGACACCATGGTCTTACGCCGCTTACTGATTTGCTCAAGGTGTTTGGCAAGTTCTGCTTCATACAAACGCGTGCGGAGCATGGCCATTGCCCGCTCCTTATTGGCCAACTGAGAACGCTCAACCTGACATGTTACAACGATGCCAGATGGCTTGTGTGTAAGCTGCACCTTTGTCTCCACTTTGTTTACGTTCTGCCCGCCGGCACCTCCCGAACGGGAAGTCTGGAACTCAATATCCGCCGGATTTATCTGAACGTCCACCTCCTCAGCTTCAGGAAGCACAACCACTGTTGCTGCTGAGGTATGCACCCTTCCCTGGGTTTCTGTCTCAGGCACCCTTTGCACCCGATGCACCCCTGATTCGTACTTTAAAACCCCATATACATTGGCCCCGCTCACCTCCATTACAACTTCTTTAAAACCGCCCATGGTGCCTTCATTCTGATCTATTAGCTCCGTTTTCCAGCCCTGCTGCTCACAGAAACGCTGGTACATTCTGAACAAATCTCCCGCAAATATGCTGGCTTCATCACCTCCGGTGCCCGCCCGTATCTCTAAAACCGCATTCTTCCTGTCTTCGGGGTCTCCGGGTATGAGTAAAATCCTGATTTCTTCTTCTAATTCCTCCCGTAGCTGAGAAAGGCGACTTACTTCATCGCGCGCAAATGCTTTAAAATCTTCGTCCTGCTCATCATATAACATTTTACTGGCTGATTGCAGGTCGTCTAATACCCGCACATAAGTGTCGGCTATCTCAACCACCGCCTGCAATTCCTTATAGTCAATATTCAGCTTTCTAAAACGCGACATATCTGCAATCACCTGAGGGTCAGACAATTGCAATTCAACAGCTTGAAACCTTGCCCTGATGGCTTCGAGCCTGGGCAGGAGGGTATTTTCTTCCATCGCAGCAAAATTACAGCGATTTGGCAAATAAAGATGTACGCATCCGGCATTCAATTTTAATCGTCCTATCAAAAATGGCTGGTTCAGGTGTTGTGAATATATTTGCCCCAAGCCTGAGAAAGGCAAAAAAAAACGCATCGCATGTGCCGGAATCATCATCTATTGCTTTGGGGCTCACTCCTGCTTTTGCTTACTGCCTCCTGTGCGAAACGACCGGATATTCATAACGGCAAACTTCTTATTCCTGACAAAACAAGTAAGCTTGAATTACAAGGCACCCATTCTACCGACCTCATGTACACCGGATGTGGCGGAATGATTATTGCCCATCAGAACGAAGCAATCATCACTGATCCGTTTTATACCGGACAAGGCCTTATGCGTGTACCGCTGGGAGTGCGTATCAATCCAAAAAACACCCGGCGGGTATTCGACAGTATCCGGCAAAAATTGATTGACCCGCACCAAATTAACGCTGCGCTTATTGCCCATGCACATGTTGACCACTTGCTCGACCTGCCATATTTGCTCAACAACGATATGCTTAACAGGCAATTGCAAGTAATTGGCCACCGTTCAGTTTATTGCACCATTCGCTCATTCATGCCTGCCGGAACCAGTTTTACTGACACACTGAATACCTGGGTAAATGTTTCTCCGCATATCCGCGTGATGGCCCTGCCTTCATCGCATGCCCCTCACACGCGCAACAGGCTTTTTCTTCAGGGCACGACCTGTCCGAACGGAATTAAGGGTTTTAAAACCCCACTTAGCAGCACCTCCCTGTTCAAATGGAAAGAAGGAGGCACTGTTAGTTTTCTCATTGATTTACTTGACACAACCGGAAAAACACAGACCCGGCTGTATATTCAATCCTCAGCAAGCCAGGCACCGGATGGTTTTCCACCAGCTGAACTGCTTGCCGAAAGGCCGGTTGATGTTGCATTTATATGTGTTGCTTCTTTTGAAAATGTAAACAATTACCCTGAAAAGCTGTTGCAATATCTTAACCCTGCAAAAGTGGTTTTAATTCACTGGGAAGATTTTTTTCGGAAAGATTTTATGGAACATCCGAAGATCATTCGTGCTACCAGTACAAAGAAACTCATTGAAAGGCTACAGCAATTCTACCAGTTTAGCTCACAAAAGCTTCTGGCTGAAAGGGTTTATATGCCAAAACCCTACACAGTGTTTCACTTGCGATAAATGATTCAGCATCAACAAATTCTCACATGGGCGACAATAAAAACAAGAACGAAAAA
Organism: Bacteroidia bacterium; assembly: GCA_019695235.1. Lineage (GTDB taxonomy): Bacteria > Bacteroidota > Bacteroidia > M30B66 > M30B66 > JAIBAI01. Next base: position 5,247 of record JAIBAI010000024.1, read on the forward strand.
GTATGGTTCATCACCGGATGTTCAACAGGATTAGGGCATTCACTTGCCCAATGCGTATTAAAAGCAGGCTATAAGGTAGTGGTAACTGCCCGTGAGAAGCAGCAGATTCAGCCATTGGCAGATGCTTTTCCAGGCATGGCATTGCTCTGCAGTCTGGATGTAACCAATAAGGAGAGCATTGAAAAAGCAGTTTCGGAAGCAATCACTGCTTTTGGCCGGATTGACTTTTTGGTGAACAATGCTGGTATCGGATATTTTGCAGCTATTGAAGAAAGCGAAGAACCTGATTATCGCCGGATGTTTGAGGTAAATTTTTTTGGCCTTCATGATGTTACCAAAGCCATTCTTCCGCTGATGCGTAAGCAACGCGGCGGACATATTTTAAATGTTTCCTCCATTGCAGGCTTTGCAGGCTTTCCGGCAGTGGGCTTTTACAATGCCACCAAATTTGCGGTTCAGGGCTATTCTGAGTCATTAGCCAAAGAAACGGCACACCTTGGCATTCGTGTTACCATTGTTTCTCCCAGTGGGTTTAGAACCGACTGGGCAGGCCGTTCAGCAAAGAGCAGCCCGGTGATAATTGAAGATTATCTCCCCAGTGCCGGAGCCAATAAGCAGAATATCCGCAATAGCAGTGGCAAGCAGGCCGGAGACCCCCAACGCGCTGCTGAAGCAATTTTGCGTGTTTGTGAAAGCCCCAACCCTCCCCTGCACCTGCTGCTTGGGTCTGCTGCCCTGAAGAATGTTCGTCTTAAACTCGACAATCTCAAAAGTGATATTGACACATGGGAAGCAACCAGTGCTGGTGCTGATTATCAATCAAATTAAATTCAGTATCGCTTGTTTTGAGCAATATAAAGCGTTAATGATTGCTCATCGAACATATTCGGGCAATTCGCGCCGAAATTTGTAACTTTGTAAAAATTCTTAATGATGTATATCTTTGGTGGTCTAGCTTTATTTGTTGCTTTTGTTGCCTGGTTCTTGTTCCGGCTCTATAAGAAAGACCTGAAACAAAATATGCATACATTTTACATCTTCCTGGGTTTTATTATAGTCTGGACTGTAATTTATTCAGTCATTATAATTTGACAAGAATGCTTGTAAAAGGTAATTTTTCGTATCAATAATTGAGGCGGCGTTATTACCTATGAGTATCCTGGTTGAATGCCCAACCGACATTTATGCCATCAAACCACCCGCCCGCTACAAAGAAGGCAGGTAGTAATTGTTAAATGTTAGTTGCTGTGCTGCAAGTAATACAAATGGTATAGGTAATCCAACACTAATAAAGGGCTTTTATATCCTTTACTCCTGCCGGTCTTACACAACGCAAGGGTTCTCCATACGCAAATCCGGCTTGTATTCCGTATTCAGAGGCACGCGAATGCAGATTATCGAAGTAATGTTTTGAGGCTATCAAGGTTTCCGGTTCTGTTGAATCGGGATCAAAGAATTGTGACTTATGTGCTTTGATGGCCAGTAATTTCTTTTCAAACACCTCACTAATGTCGTAAATCAAATCGGGCTTGAATTGATAAAATTGCATGTACTGATACATCACGGTTGGGCGCCATGGATCGGTTTGCTCAGGCAGTTGGATTTTTCGCAGGCCCGACAAAAAGCAGGCTTCAAGCACCAATTGCGAAGCCCGGCCGTGATCCGGATGCCTGTCAGTTGGTGCTCCGGCAATTACCACATCAGGCCGGTACATGCGCAAAACCTCAATCACCCTTAGCCGGGTTTCGTGATTGTTTTCGAATTTTCCGTCTGCAAAACCCAGATTTAAACGCAGGCTGAGCCCCATGATGCGGGCAGCTTCATCCGCTTCAAGGCTTCTGATTTCAGGGGTACCCCGGGTACCCATCTCGCCTCTTGTGAGATCAACAATTCCGGTTGTACGACCTTTCAGTGCCTCAGCGATTAATAAACCGCCAATCCCAATTTCTACATCATCAGGGTGCGCACCAAAGGCAAGAATATCAATTTTCATGGCACAAATTAACTACTTTCTTTTTTGTAGCTTGGCCCGGTATTCAATTTATGGAAATAAGTTTTCACGGTGCTGCCAGAACCGTTACCGGCAGTAAGCACCTTATCAGCACCAGGAAAGGCTTGCGCATCCTTCTCGATTGCGGTATGTTTCAAGGGCTTGGTGATCGCGGGCATCTGCTTAACCGGCACTTTGGCTTTGAGCCACATTCAATTGACATTTTGGTATTATCGCACGCCCATATTGACCATAGTGGCCTGATTCCGGCATTGGTTCGGGATGGTTTCAGAGGGCCAATTTATTGCACCCCGGCTACCTATGACCTTTGTGAAATTATGTTGCTCGACTCTGCACATATTCAGGCTTCAGATATCACTTATGTCAACCGCAAGCGTATCAAAGAAGGGTTGGCACCCTATAAGCCTTTATACACCGTTGACGACGTTCAGCAATGTTTGAATCAATTTGTGCAAATACCTTACGAAAATGATTATCAGATTGATGAGGATGTTGTGCTGCGCTTTACTGATGCCGGCCATATTCTCGGCTCAGCAGTGGTAAACCTGTGTATTCAGGAAGACCATTATGAAAAAAAGATTGCATTTACCGGAGATATCGGACGCCTACATCCCAATATTATCCGTGAGCCACAAGCATTTCCGCAATGCAACATCCTAATTACCGAATCAACCTATGGCGATCGCTTGCATCCGGCAGAAGAAAAAAGCATGGAGCAATTGTTAGGAATCGTTGTTGAAACCTGCGTTAAACGAAAAGGGAAGCTCATCATTCCGGCATTTAGTGTAGGCCGTACCCAGGAGATTGTTTATGCACTTGACCAGCTTGAAACACAGGGTCGTCTGCCCAGAGTGCGTGTGTTTGTTGACAGTCCGCTTTCTACCAATGCCACTGAAATCATGCGAAAACACCGTGATTGCTTCAACGCAAAGGTGAAAGAATACATGTTAAAAGACCCCGATCCGTTTGGGTTCAGCCGTCTTGAGTATGTGCGTGAAGCGGAGGAGTCGAAAAAAATCAACCACCTCAAAGAACCTTGCATTATCATTTCAGCCTCAGGTATGGCAGAAGCCGGAAGGGTGAAGCACCATTTGGCCAACAATATCTCTAACCCCGACAATACTATATTGATTGTCGGACATTGTGAGCCCGAATCACTGGGAGGCCGACTGGTAGCGGGCAACAAAGCGGTGAGAATTTTCGGAGAAACCTACCAGGTAAATGCACAGGTTGAAGAAATAAGCTCTCTGAGTGCACATGGCGACCAGCAGGAAATGTTAACTTTTCTTGCCTGCCAGGATGCCAAGACTATCAAAAAGACCTTCATTGTTCATGGTGACTACCCGGCGCAGCAGGTATTTAAAGAAAAGCTAGAAGAAGCCGGGCACCGGCATGTTGAAATCCCTACCCTGGGCTCACAATTTGAAATATGATGCAAACATCCTTTTGGAAAGAGATTAGCACCCTTATACGCAGAGACATAAAACTTGAGTTAAGGCAAAAATACGCCCTCAATGGTTTATTGTTGTATGTTGTTTCCACCGTGTTTGTGTGCTATCTGTCGTTTAAACGCCTGACCGATGTTCCTACCTGGAACGCCTTGTTGTGGATTATTTTATTATTCACCGCCGTGCAGGCGGCTACAAAAAACTTCTCAACCGAAACCCGTGGCAGGCTGATTTACTATTATACACTGGCTTCGGCCCGTTCAGTGATATTCGCACGCATAATTTACAATAGCCTGCTGATGCTGGTTATTTCACTTGCCGGATATGTTATTTATATGCTACTTATAGGTGATTTGGTGCAAGACAAACCCTATTTTATGTTGGGTATCTTGTTAGGCAGTCTGGGTTTCTCAGGTATTCTCACATTGATGGCTTCAATCGCAGGCCGCACACATAATGTAACCCTGATGGCTATTCTCAGTTTTCCGGTGATTATCCCTATGCTTATTGTACTTATACGTTTCTCGAAAAACGCAGTGGACGGTATTGCCCATAGTGTTCAAAACCCCTACATCATTGGCTTATTGTCAATGAACCTTATTGTACTCGCCCTGGCCTGGGTGCTCTTTCCCTTTCTTTGGAAGGATTGATCAGGGGCATACTTTCAGCAGTCTCCGGGTCTCATTCCGGCAAGAAACCAGATACAGTCCATTTTGTAGTTGGCTAAGGTTGAGCTGACAAATGCTGCCGTCAAAGCGTTCGGAGTACAATAAACGCCCTGCCATATCTCTGATTTCTATAGGTGTATCATGGAGTACCTGGTCGAAACGCAAGGTGGCAACATCTATTGCCGGAATGGGTTGTATGTTAAACCCATGTTTTTGCCTCTGTACCTTCGTGGTGGTAAGAAATTTATTAGCAGTAATTGATGTTTTGGGGTCTCCAATCACAACATCCATCCAACCAATCAATTCTGACGCTGCAAAATAGCTTTCTGCCAGATTAAACTTTGGTGCCCCTTCGTCATTGAAACGGCTGTATCGTTCAAAGAGAATATTAGATTTTGCTATTGCTTTTGTAAAAGGTTCATACACATAACCTTTTGCCCCGGATGCTCCTTCTTCGATAAGGTCAGCGATGAGGCTTTGACCGTATGTAGTACCGGGCGTAAACGAACGTCCGCTGGTACTTACATGGGTTTCGGCTATTGCACCGTTGACCCATGAAAAGCCGGGGCGGGCATGCACTGTAAACGAATCAGCATACGAATCATTACTTCCCCAGCTTGCATAGCCTAACACATCATCTTGTTCGGTAACAAATACAGAATCGGTGTTTAGGTGCACCTGCCAACCGCGGCTGCGCAACAATTCACTGCTTGTTACAAATGCCTGATTCAGTTCGTTGGTCTTGAAATTTTCTGCCTGGTCAAATACAAACTGACAACTTGTACTGTCAACCAATGTTAGCGGGCCGCTGCGGTCAATCAATTGCCTGACCTGTTCAACCGTAAAGGCATCAAGGCGCGTTACCAAATACATCCCAAACAGATAAGCCTGAAAATTAACGTTCTGATTAAAATAGGGGTTTCCGAAATAATCTCCCGTAAATATTTGTGTTCCGCTTGTACATTCACCAATGTATAAACGGTTAAGTGGATGCAAAAGCATCAGTTCACTTTCTACCGAAGCATTACAGCCTTTGTCGTCGGGGTCTTTCCGAAGAATCTTTAAGGGGACGCCTTTGGTAGTTACCAGGTAATTCAACTTTCCTGAAAGTTCCTGGTCTGCCAGTGCATTTTCTACCTGTAATAGCAGGCTATCAAACTCAGCCTGGTTGATTTCTTCACGTGCAGCCACCCGAATATTGATTCTATTACCCTGTGGTATTGCGCGTTTAGCCATAAAATAATCGGCTATCAATACCGAAGCGGAGTCATTGATATTGACAATCACTCCCACATCATCGTAATTGACTTGCTGTCCTTTAAGAGTGCTTCCGAAAAGGAGCAGAATGGTTATTGTACGAAACAGACCTGACACGCTGTAAAGATATAACAATCAGCGAGTTGTTCAAATAGACACTTTAACTTCGCAGCGTTTGCCTTTTCAAGGCTGCAGTTGCCGCAGGCGGGCTGGCTTAAAGTGGTTCAAAAAACTTTCCGCAAATTTGAATCTTACCATATTTTGGTAACTTTGCTAAAATTCAGCACTTATGGGACGCAATACATCCATTTCACTTGGAGACCATTTTGAAAGCTTTATTGAACAAAGTATTAATGATGGGCGATTTAATAATGCAAGCGAAGTTGTTAGGGCCGGGCTTCGGCTTTTAGAAGATGAAGAAAATAGAATAATTGCTTTGAGAAAGAAAATCAATGAAGGGCTTGAAAGCGGGCGTGCCGCAGATTTTGATCCAAAGAAACATCTTGCATCTTTAAAAGCCAAGAGGAAGGCAAATGGCTAAATATTATTTTACAAATAAGGCAGTTGATGACTTATCTGAAATTTGGGATTATACGCTCGAAAACTGGTCTATAAAACAAGCTGAACTGTATTACGATCTGATTTTGACCTCATGTAATGATTTAGCAAACAACCCGAAACTTGGTAAGAACTACAACATTTTGACCAAAGGAATACTTGGTAATAAATGTGGGGAGCATATTATTTTTTACTCTATAATTTCAAAAGGCGAAATTGAAGTTGCAAGAATTCTTCATGGAATGATGAATTTAAAAACCAGCTTATAGGGGGGATACGTTCTTTTTTGTATTGCTGCGTCAGGGCTTTTTCCAATACGGTTGCACCCACTTCCTGTGAGAGCGCTCTCACTTATGAGGCACTTACTTATTCAGGCTCCAGGCCCAGTTTTTTGCGTAATTCAGCGATGTGTGGGTTACGGGCTTCCAGTGCTTTGATTTTCTCTTCCTGGGTAAAGTATTTTCCTTCCGGGGCTTGTTCTGCCTTTATAAGTTGGATGCTAAGTGAATAATTTTTGAGCGATTTCCGAAGGTAAAGCAACAAGTTGGCTTTCTCAAGCTCCAGTTCCCACAACTGACTGTCGTTTTGCACCTCATAATGTATTAACGATGCAGCATTTAGTTGTGGTTCAGCAAGCGTCAAAGCACTTGCCATGGCAACCCTACCGCTATTTTTCACCTGCTGTACATACATTTTCCATGCATTACGCAATGCTTCAGGTGTAACTGGCTCTTCCGGCAGGGCCTCTTTTACCGAGTGGTCATTAACAGGTTCAGTTTCAGGTTCAATGCCTGGTTTTTTCAGGTGTTGTTGAATAGAAACCGTACGAATCGGGTTTCCTGCCCGAAAGTTGACTACTGTTTTTTTCTCTGGGGCAGGAACGGGGGCAGGATTTGCTGCAGCAACCGGAAGATTGCCTTTTGCGGGCGCCTCAACTACCGGAGGATGAATCAGCAATACCAATTGCAGCAGCCCCAGCTCAATGTTCAAGCGCTGGTTTTTCCCTGAGCGCAGACTTTGCTCAGTTTTGGTGATAAGTTCAAGAGCACGCACCAGCACCACCGGCTTGCATTGCAGGCTCTGGGCCTGATAGCGGCTTTTAACTCCCATACTTACTTCAAGCAATGGAAGGGTGGCCGTATCCTGGCAAACGAGTAGATTACGAAAATGGTCGGCCAAACCATAGAGGAAATTCCCTCCGTCGAAGCCTTTGGCCAGCACCTGGTCAAACAATAAAAGGCAATTACTGAAACTGGCTTCAAGCAGATAATCAGTCAACCGGAAATAATAATCGTAATCAAGCACATTGAGGTTATCAATGACGGCTTCATAAGTTATTCCGGCACCTCCTGAAAAACTCACAATCTGATCAAACATTGAGAGGGCGTCGCGCAAGCCGCCATCAGCCTTTTGGGCTATCACGTGCAGGGCATCCGGGTCGGCCTGAATTTGTTCACATCCGGCAACATATTCAAGGTGTTTGGCGATATCATCTACCCTGATACGGTTGAAGGTAAAGACCTGGCACCTCGACAGGATAGTTGGCAGAATCTTGTGTCGTTCGGTGGTAGCCAAAATAAAGATAGCATGGGCAGGCGGTTCTTCCAGGGTCTTCAAGAATGCATTAAATGCCGAAGAAGAAAGCATGTGTACCTCATCTATGATGTATACGCTGTACTTCCCTACCTGTGGTGCAAAACGTACCTGATCAATCAGGGCACGGATATCATCAACCGAATTATTTGAAGCAGCATCTAATTCATGAATATTAAAAGATGCGTTCTGATTGAATGAACGGCAACTTTCACAGCTATTACATGGTTCAGTTTCAGCATTCAGGGCAAAACAATTGATGGTCTTTGCCAGAATCCGGGCACAGGTTGTTTTCCCGACTCCCCGCGGGCCGCAAAACAAAAACGCCTGAGCCAGCAGGTTATTTCTGATGCTGTTCTGCAAGGTGGAAGTGATATTCTCCTGACCTACAACAGATTTAAAGGTAAGAGGGCGGTACTTTCTGGCTGAAACAATAAAATTTTCCATGCTATGCAAATATAATCAGTTAACAAGGCTTATGCTAGCTTGTTAGCAAATAATCATGTTTGTCATTTAGGTATTATCATCACCCGTTCAGTATGGCCATCGCCTATGCTTAACAAGTACATTCCGGGGTTTAATTCCGGAAGAGAAAAACTTTCATTCATTTTGATACTGAGGGCTTTAATCTCCCTGCCTGAAAGGTCGTAAATACGCAGGAAATTTTGTTTGCCATTCTGCCCTTGAGCAACAAGCGCCATTTGTTTATTTGCCGGATTGGGCATAACTGACCAGCTTGATTTGCGTGGCTCAAAGCCGTAAGATAAAGCTGCATCACGGGCAACCGAACCACTGCCGTTGAGAATCCATTGATTCGGGTCAACCACTAAACCAGTAACAACACCATGCATAGGGAACTTAAAGAAGCTGGTATTTTTGTCAATATAAAACCGCAGTATTGTATCGCCTTCATTGCGTTGCACCTTTATTTCAAGTGAAGTTTTTATAAGTGGGTTGGTTGCAGCATTTGTTTGCTCTACAATTTGAAGGTAAAGTGAATCAAGTGCATTGTTCCATCGAACATCAAAGCGAGGATATCCGGCACCATAATACCAATCGTCGAAAAAATCACTCAGGTCATGCCCGGTAGTTTGTTCCATTACCTGCTTCAGATTAACTGCTGTTGCAGTGCTACCCCCGTACTCGTTCAGATAATTTCTCAGGCCTTCAAAAAACAAAGGGTCGTTGTTTATTTCAAAGCGCATGGTATTGATAATCATTGCAGCCTTGTCGTAATAGAGATTTTTACGCAAGAATACCCCTTCTACGGTTGTGGTATCCATTGTATGGCCATAAACCGTTGAGGCATTTGTCAAGGCGTTGGTTTCATAAACATTACAGCGTGCAATGCGTGCATTGGGGTTCGACACACCTGTTTTAAACTCATCATAAATTGAAATACCCCATTCAGCAAAACCTTCGCTCAGCATGATATCTTTCCATGATGCCACTGTAACGTGGTCGCCAAACCACTGATGCATGATTTCATGGGGTTCTGGTGCCCCCTGCCCCATTCCGATCATCGTTTGGTTCTCAATGCCTCCACCAAGCGAAATGGCTGCCATGCCTAGTTTTTCATTGTAAAACGGATACAAACCAAACAGATTGCTAAATACCTGCAAAATCTCAGGAGTTTCAGAATTCGTATAGTTGTAATAGGATATCAGCATTGAGTCTGATCGCCCTTCAGGTTTCCAGTAAAAACTATTTTCCTGATAATCGCCCACAACAAAAGAAATCAGGTAAAATGCAATGGGGTACGATGATTTCCATTCCCAACGTTGCCTATTACCGGGCAGCGGTACCACCCGGGTAAGCAGACCATTCGAAAGCGCTTCAAGATCATTGGTAGTTGTAATAAAGAACCATGATGAATCGGCCTTATCGGTCAAATCCTGCTTGCATGGAAACCAGGTATAGGCATTATACGGGGGGGTGGCAGAGAATTTATGGTTATTCAGCGAGAAAAAGCCGGAAGTTGGAAAAGCGGCTGAAACCGGAGGGTTACCGTGATAAAATATACGGGTTTGAATCTGCTGGCCACTGTCGGCCTGAAAGGGTAGGATAATGTTTAATTCGGCATTGTTCCGACTTATTGTCGCTAATTGAAACGCACCGGCATCAAGTGCAGTAACTACAGAATCAATATTGAGGTTGTTATGCAGCTCCAATGCAATGGTATCGGTTGAGTGTTGACGTACAAGAGAACGCATTAGCACATTACCTGAAATGTCATTGCTGTTGTTATCAATCTGTAAATCAAGATGATAGAATTTTACATCAAAATAATTTTGTCTTTTTGCATGTGCTTTACTGATGGCCAGAATTTCAGGCTGGTTTTCAGGTATGTGCAGGTGCGAGCAAGCGTTTAGCCCGGTTTGTTGCCGAATATCTTGAGCCGAACACCAAAGAGGAAGACAAATAGTAAAAAGTAGGAAATTACGCATAGACATGCGGCAAATATAGATTGAGTAAAGGGTTGTTCATCAAGAATCGTGCAAAGCTTCAGCATGTTTTTTTTTAAAGCTTTTTTCAGAAATGAAATTTTTGAAGTAAACTTGCAACGAAAATTCTGAATTTACATGTCGCAAAGCGCTTCTTTAGAAATGCCTGTTAAAAAGCTTTGGGGCGGCGGGACTTCTCCCTTCGGTACCAGCTATGGAAAACTCATGATGTGGTTTTTCCTTATTTCAGATGCATTTACTTTTTCATCTCTTTTAATTTCATTGGGTTACGCCCGGTATGTACATGCCGACGCATGGCCTGTTGTAGAGAATGTATTTTACCACTTCCCTTTTGTGCATGGGCACTTGCCCCTGTTATATGTAGGGTTGATGACCTTCATTCTGATTATTTCCAGCGTTACAATGGTGTTGGCAGTAGATGCAGGTCATACCAATAATAAAAAAGGGGTTTTGTTCTGGCTGGGTCTCACCGTAATAGGCGGTTTGGTGTTTTTAAGCTCACAAGCTTGGGAATGGTACACCTTTATCGTAGGCAATCCTGAAGGCAAACTGATGCAGATTGTGAATGCCGAGGGGCAGACAGTAATGGCCACCGTACATGGAGCCAATTTGCAGTACAATGAGTATGGGCATACCTTGTTTGCCAATTTCTTCTTTTTCATCACCGGCTTCCATGGCTTTCACGTATTCACCGGCGTTTTACTCAACGCAATTGTGTGGATTCAGGCCTATAACGGTGTCTTTGAACGGAGAGGCCATTATGAAATGGTTGAAAAAGTTGGCCTTTACTGGCACTTTGTTGACCTAGTATGGGTTTTTGTATTCACTTTCTTTTATCTGCTTTAATTCGAACTCATGATTCAGGAAATAGATCAGTCATTTCAGTATAGCCAACCGCACGCACGAACTCCTGAGCAATCAAGGGCGGTTCGCAAAAAGATTCTGATGGTTACCTTGCTTTTGTCGGCGATTACCATCTTCGAAGTAGCGGTTGGCATCATCTGGTCAAAAACCCATGTTGGCGCAACATCTGGCACCTGGCAGCTGATTAAATACACTTACATTGTATTAACGTTGATCAAAGCCGGATATATTGTCCTGGTGTTTATGCACCTGGGTGATGAGAGCAAAAGCCTGCGTACAACCATCTTATTGCCCTTCATTCTGATAATCTATTTTATTTGGATAATGCTCATCGAAGGCAATGACATCGTTCAGTACCTCCAGAGCGTGCTGAAATAAGCCGTGAAGAAAACCATTTTATTGCTACTGATACTGATTTTCCCAACAGTAGCATATCTTCTTTTCACGCAGGGAAAGCACAACTTCCGCGACTTACCTTATTATGGAATCAAAACACCAGGCGAGCAGCCCGGTGATACCATATACCATAGTATTCCGGCATTTGAATTGACAAATCAAGACGGGAAGCCTTACGGTAGTAAGGACCTTGAGGGCAAGATTTATGTAGCCAACTTCTTCTTTACAAGCTGTCCTTCGATTTGCACTGAAATGCAAACGCTGATGAAGAAGGTGCATGATGATGACAATTTCACAAAGTTGGAAGATTTCAAACTGGTTTCTTTCACCGTTGACCCTGCACGTGATACACCTGAAAAATTGCGTCAATTCAGTGAAAGAGTGCAGGCTACCCCGGGCAGGTGGCAGTTTCTTACCGGCGAAAAAGACTCAATATATTCAATAGCCTATAAAGGTTATCTGGCAAATGCAATGGAAGACAGCCTTGCTCCTGGTGGATTCCTGCATAGTGACTTATTGTTCCTCATTGACCGTGACAAGCACATCCGGGGCATTTACCAGGGCACTTCTTTAACCGATGTAAAGCGCCTGATAGACGAGATAAAGGTATTAATTGCCGGATATAATTCAGCTAAAAAAGGCAATACCAACCCGGTTAAGTAACAGGAAATGAATGTAAATCCGGAGCGCAAGTACAAGCCGATTATTGTAGGTATCGCCATTCTGATACCGGTGGTAGTAGCCATCCTTGCTTATATTCCGGAAGCCCGCATTCTGGGTGATTTTAATTATTACCGCCTGCCATTAATCAATGCGGTACTTAATGGAACAGTCTTCCTGTTGCTGATAGCCTCATTTATTGCCATCAGGAACAAGCAGGTTTTGCTTCACAAACGGTTAAATACAAGTGCCATAGCATTATCGTTTGTGTTTTTGGTTTGTTATATTCTGTACCATGCAGCTGCTGTTGAAACCCCTTATGGTGGCACCGGAACCATGCGAACAGTGTATTATGTGGTACTTATTTCACATATTTTACTTTCGGCAATCATTGTACCGATGGTGCTGATAACGTATATCAGAGGGCTTACCGGCAAATATGAGCGGCACAAGAAAATTGCCCGGTACACCTGGCCTATATGGCTCTATGTGACCTTTTCTGGTGTTCTGGTCTATTTTATGATTTCACCCTATTACCCCAACTGAGCCCTCAGGAAGCTGCATTGCCTTTTTGCAGCAAGAATCTGATTAGTTTCAATATCTTTGCCTTATGAAAACCTTCCGGATTATCGCACTCAGCTGTTTTCTGATAATAACCGCACCGGGCAGTTCTGTAATGGCGCAGTGCGCTATGTGCAAAGCCACTGTAGAATCAAACCTGTCGGGTGAGAAAACCATCGGTAAAGGTTTAAACAATGGCATTCTTTATCTAATGACCATTCCCTACATTATCTTGGGCAGCTTTGGCTATATGGTGTATAAAAACAGAAAAGGCCGGGCTTAGCCCGACCATTTTCTCTGTTAGTACCCTGGGTTTATTCCTGGTCAATTAATGCCACACTGCGCTTGATAAAGCGGGTAAGCTCTTCACCTTTCAGGAGGTTTTGTGACAGCATTGCCAAATCTTTTGCCTGGTCAATAAGCCTGGTTTGTTTATCCGTATCAGGGGTATTGAGGATTTTGCCAAATAGTGCGTGATTGGTATTGACTACCAGGTTAAAGCTCTCCGGCATATCGCGCATAAAATCATTGCCGCCGCCTACCATTGACATATCTTTCATGCGGCGCATAAATTCAGGGCGGGTAATCATAAATGGGGCATCCTGCTCACTGAGTGCCTCCATCTGCACATGAAACCGTACCGGGTCAATTTGTTTTTCTACCAATGGTTTTAATTGGTCCTGTTCTTCCTGACTAAGCTTCGATATGCGTGGTTCATCCCGGGCAATCAGCTTATCAATAGTATCGGCATCAACCCTTGTAAAGCGTGTTTTCTCATGCTTCGACTCCAGATGATTTACCAGGTGAGCATCCAGAGGGCTGTCCATCACCAATACATCATATCCCCGCTCCTTAGCCTGCTCAATAAAGCCATGCTGTTCTTTTTCATTGGCAGAATACAGCAGAATAGTATTTCCGTCCTTATCGGTTTGTGCCGCTTTCACTGTATTGATATACTCCTCCACTGTATAAAATTTTCCGGAAGTACTTCTCAGCAAATTGAACTTAGATGAACGTTCAGCGAATTTCTCATCACTTAGAATGCCGTACTGGATAAACATCTTAATGTCTTCCCATTTGGCTTCAAAATCTGTGCGATCGTTTTTAAATAACTCTTCCAGCTTATCTGCTACCTTCTTTGTGATATGTGCGCTGATTTTTTTCACATTGCCATCTGCCTGCAAATAGGAGCGGCTTACATTCAGTGGAATATCAGGAGAATCAAGAACGCCATGCAGTAAGGTGAGAAAATCTGGAACGATGCCCTCAACCGAATCGGTAACATAAACCTGGTTCGAATAGAGCTGTATTTTGTTTTTCTGCACCTCAAAGTTTCGTTTTAACTTAGGGAAATAAAGAATTCCGGTAAGATTAAACGGAAAATCAACGTTCAGGTGGATATTGAATAATGGATCTTCTGAAAAGGGATACAATTCTTTGTAAAACGCCTGGTAGTCATCATTTGAAAGCTCAGCCGGTTTTCTTGTCCATGCCGGATGGGTATTGTTGACTTGCTTTTCGTTGAAGAAGATAGGTACAGGCAGGAATTTACAGTATTTGTTCAGCAGATTTTCAATCCGTGCATCTTCAAGAAATTCGAGCGAATCGTCGTTAATATGCAGGATGATATCCGTTCCTCTTTCAGCTTTTTCGGCAGGTTCAAGGGTAAACTCAGGGCTTCCGTCACATTCCCAGCGCACGGCCTTTGCCTTATTTACGAACGAGCGTGTAATGATTTCGACCTTTGATGCCACCATGAAAGAAGAGTAAAAACCCAGGCCAAAATGGCCAATCATAGCATTTGCCTCTGGTTTATCCTTGTATTTCTCAACAAACTCTTCTGCCCCTGAGAAGGCAATCTGGTTAATGTATTTTTCTACCTCATCGGCTGTCATTCCGATGCCTTTGTCAGAAATGGTCAGTGTTTTATTTTCCTTGTTGATTTTTACACTGACGCTTAACTCGCCCAAATCACCTTTCATTTCGCCCGTTGCCGACAGGGTTTTAAGTTTTTGGCTGGCATCGGTTGCATTTGAAACCAGTTCCCTGAGGAAGATTTCATGGTCACTGTAAAGGAATTTTTTAATAATCGGAAATATGTTTTCCGTGTTCACATTGATTTTTCCGCTACTCATGTTACAAATTTTTCCTCGCAAATTTCAAAGCCTGTGCCATTATTAAACAACTGCCATTTTGTCAACTTTTGAGAACAATACAAGCAGCGCAATTTGGCTACTTTTGCCGGATGGAAGTACATGTACAAAGGCATGCACAGCTTCAGGGGCACAAAGCACCGGTGTATTTTACAGGCAATTCAGCTAAGGCACGACATATTTATTCTGGCGGTTCCGATCGCATGCTGGTTGAGTGGGACATTGAAACTGGCATGAACACTGGTGTAATTTGCCAGACTCCGGGAGTAATATACACTGCCTGTGTTTTACCCGGAGAGAATATATTGCTGGTAGGCAATGCAAATGGTGGCATCCATGTAATTAACCTGGCACAGAAACAGGAAGTAAAATACTTACTTGCCCATCGCAACGGTGTCTTTCGGTTGAAAGTTTCAACTGATGGCACGCAGTTTTATGCCTTAGGAGGCGATGGGGTATTTTCAGTTTGGGATGCCCATCACTTCAAGTGTATTTTTCAGGCAAATCTCGCACAAGGAAAATTGAGGGATATCGCGCTGCACCCAAACGGGCAACAAATAGCGCTTGCCTGTGGTGATGGCTTTATCAGGATACTTTCAAGTGAAACTTTTCAGGTGATGGATGCATGGCAGGCGCATGAAAGCTCAGTGAATGCAGTAGTATATCATCCGGAAGAAAACATTCTGATAAGTGGCGGGAAGGATGCCCATTTAAACGTCTGGGACCTTCAGGCTCCCGGAACGGCGATTTGTAAAATTCCGGCACATAACTACGCCATATATTCAATTGTTTTTCATCCGGACACTAAAATTTTCGCTACCGGCAGTCGTGACAAAACCATTAAACTTTGGAATACTATTGATTTTTCATTTCTGATGCGCATAGACCATGCTACCCATGAGGGGCATCAACGTTCAGTAAACAGTCTGTATTGGTCAGATTACCAAAACTTACTGGTTTCAACAGGAGATGATCGTATTGTCATGCTTTGGGATATCCATACCCTAAATACTGAATCCTGATTAAGGCTTATATTTCTTTGAATATCGCTGATGTTCTGTTATTTTCGCAGCCTTAATTTTTTGAAAATGACACTCAGAAGCATTTGTTTACCTGTTTGCCTGCTAATATTTTCGGCAGGCATTGTTCAAGGCCAGGCCGGCAAAACTGCAAAGGTTCAGAAAACCATAGCAAAACAAAAGAAAGACCCGGTTGTGTTACAGCCTGTAGCACCCGTTGATCCGGTACTGTTAACAGTAGGAGGAGATCCGGTAAGTAAAGGTGAATTTGAGAGTATTTATCGCAAGAACAATCAAAAAGACAGTCCAAGTGACCGTAAAGCATTAGAAGAATACCTTGAGTTATTCATCAATTTCAAATTGAAGGTTAAGGCTGCGAAAGAATTAGGAAAAGACACCGTAAAAGGCTTTAAATCAGAGCTTCGCGGCTATCGTAAGCAATTGGCACAACCTTACCTGAATGATAAGCAGGTAACGGAGCACCTGATAGATGAGGCGTACCAACGTATGAAAAAAGATGTTCGTGCAAGCCATATACTGGTGAAACTGCCTGCCGATCCACTTCCAAAAGATACCCTTGCCGCATGGAATAAGGCAATTGAAATCCGTAATCGTCTTATCAAAGGAGAGGATTTTAGCAAATTGGCCGAAACCATGTCAGACGACCCCTCAGCAAAGCAAAACCATGGTGACTTAGGCTATTTCAGCTCTATGATGATGGTTTACCCGTTTGAAAATGCTGCTTATACTACCCCGGTAGGGCAAATCAGTATGCCTGTACGTACCAAATTCGGATATCATATTTTAAAAGTTGCAGATATACGTGATGCCCGTGGCCAGGTTCATGTGGCACATGTGATGGTACAGATACGTGAAAATGCCTCTGACTCAGTAGTTGAGAAGGTTCGCAAGAAAGTTGATGAGATTTATCAAAAAGCCATTGCCGGAGAAGATTTCGCAAAGCTGGCTTCTACGTATTCAGATGACCGCACTTCGGGTCGTAATGGTGGGGAATTGCCTTGGTTTGGTGCCGGAAAAATGGTACCGGAGTTTGAAAATGCTGCGTTTGAGCTGAAAGAAGTGGGAGATATTTCAAAACCGATACGTTCACCTTATGGGTTCCATATCATTAAACTTCTGGGTAAAAAGCCAGTTCAATCGTTTGAAGAGGTAAAAAGCGACCTCAAACAAAAGATTGCCAAAGACTCCCGTTCACAGGTAAGTCGTAACGCAGTAATTGACCGTGTTAAAGCAGAGGCAGGGTTTACAGAGCAGGCCAAAGCACTGAACGAACTGATTAGCAAGGTTGACACATCATATCTGAAGGGTAAATGGACAACTGACAAGGTAGCCAATCCTGGTGCTGTTTTGTTTAGTGTTGGCACCGAGCCTACCTACCAGATGGATTTTGCCAAATTCATTGCTGAGAACCAGACAAGCCATCCGAAAGATGCATCAGTTGAAGCCCTGGTTCGTAAGGCTTATGAAGCTTTCCGCGACGACCGGATTATTGCTTATGAAGATGCCCGTCTGGAGCAGAAATATCCTGAATTCAGAATGTTGATGCAGGAGTACCATGATGGCATACTGTTATTCGATATCACAGACCAGCTGGTTTGGTCAAAAGCGCTGAAAGACACTGCTGGCCTTGAGGCTTTTCATGAACAGAACAAAATGAAATACATGTGGGGCGACCGTGTGGAGGCAGTAGTTTATAAGTGTAAGGACGAGAAAACAGCGAAGGCTGTGCGTAAAATGGTTGAGAAACGTGCAAAAAAAGGATACAGCACCGATGCCATCAAAAAGAAAATCAACGAAAAATCTGAGCTGAACCTACAAACTGAAGAAGGCACCTATTCAAAAGGTGACAACGAGTCAGTTGACAAAGTAAGCTGGATTGTCGGTATCAGTCCTGATGCGAAGAGCGATAATGGTTCTGTAAGTTTTGTAGAAATCCGCAATGTACTTGCCCCTGCTCCCAAAACACTTCAGGAAGCCAAAGGCCTTATCACTGCCGATTACCAATCATTCTTAGAGCAGGAGTGGATAAAGGAACTGCGTGCAAAATACAAGGTGGATGTAAATCGTGAAGTATTTGACAGCATTCGGTAAATTCAGCGTTTAGGTATTATTCACATGCTCCCTGCGGTTTCACTGCACGGAGCATGTGTCGTTTAAAGGCAGGCCCTGGCAGTCGGCTTACCTTCAAACCTTCGCTTGTCAGGATGCGGCGCACTTCACCTTTGGCACAATAGCTAACCCAAACGGCTGCAGGGCTCATCATAGCAATTGTTTTTGCGAGGGCATCACGGCCCCATAATTCAGGCTGCACAGCAGGCCCAAATGCATCGTAAAAAACCAGGTCGAATAGCTCATCCTCCTGAAAATCTTCGAGCCCCTGTTTGAAAACCCGGCAGGTGAAACGACCTTCAGCCAGTTCAACAGGTTGATTATAGGCATCATGTACTTTTTTGAAAACATCCTTGTCTAAACCATCGAAGCGCACCTGAGCCAGGATTTCATCCGGGAGCGGGAAAGGTTCAAGGCCTGTGTAATTGACCTTTAGTGATTGATTTCCAAACACCTCCTGATATACTAGACTGGCATTCAAACCCGTTCCGAAGCCTACTTCCAATATGCGAACAGGCTTTGAAGATGGGGCCAAGAAACGCAAGCCATTTTCGATAAAAACATGCATGGATTCACTGAACGCACCATGTTTTGAATGGTAAGTCTCCTGCAGCTCCTCGTGAAAGAGGCTGGTGCTTTGGTCAGCAGTTTCAAAAAGGCGTATCAAGGAGCAATCAGCAAGGGGACAGCAGGTTGGTTGCCACACCTGATAAGATAAAAGCCTTCATGTAGTGAACTAACATCAACTATCCTACTGTTAAAATTCTTACCCGGATGGAGGGATACAGAAAATTCTCTTCCGGCGGTGTCGAATAGTTTAACACCCGGGAACAACGCACCATGCTGCAAATCAGTTAATTGCAGTTCAAACTTCTTAGATTGTGTCGGATTTGGGAATACCTTTATGTTTTGTTTTGACATCCCGAGGGGCTCAGGAATCAATATTAAAGGAATGCTGTCGGTATTTTCCGCACCTGGTGTTGGCAGATGAAGAATGTTGAATTCGCCCTGTGCATCTGGTATTCTGCCGAAAGAAAAACCTTCTCTTTGGGGCGAATAATAAGTACCATCAATTAGCAATTCGCCGTCGGGTGCATATAAACCTACGAAGCCCCCGTTCTGGGTGAGCTTAAAATTCAGGTGACGTGCCCCCTGGGTTGTTTGCTGATCAGCCCAAAGGACGAAATATTGCCCTGCGCCGATGGTCAATTGGCTGCTCAGTTGCGGGAACTTAAACTTAACAGGGTTGTTAAGGTCGTTACTGATATAATAACCAGAAAGGTTCACGTCAGCAGTATCCTGGTTATAAAGCTCAATCCAGGGGTCGTTCTGACCGAATTCATCAGGAAAATCACTGTTAAAATAAGCCAGTTCGTTGATATACACCTGTGGAGGGAGGTATTGTGGTACTGCATCGTTGTCGCGAATCACAAGTGTCATTGTGCTGCGGTTTCCGGTAAGTAAACCAGCTGGTGTGACTACAGAAATTGTCATTCGGACAAATTCATCCGGCTCAATCTGAAAATCGTTGACTGGCAACACATTAAAGCTAAATTCGCTGGTGTTTGGTGCTGTTGGCCCTAATAAAATCTGATGGTTTGAAGTTGCGGGAGTAGAAATGTAATCATTTGAAACACCCGGCCCGTTCTGTACATCAAGAATCACATAGTACTGGGGGGGTACAGGAGGTACAATCCGGAGTTTAACATCTTTCCCGCCTGCTCCTTCGGTAATCATAACGGTGTCGCGTTCAAACTCAATATATGAAAGGTTCTCGTTATCAGTATTTTTGATGGTAATGGCAATTGCATCTTTGGCCCCTTTTACCAGGCCACCAGACAAGGCACCGATTGCAAGTGTCAGATTCTCATCCAGTTCGGGGAAGCCATCCACCAAGGCCTGTACTGGGAGAATATAACTGGTTGCATTTGCCGGTATTTCAATACTGATAGTCATTTGATCACTCACAGGAGGCGAGGTACTGTAATCAGAAGAACTTACTCCCGGAAAATGGAGCACTGACAGCACCACCGTTTGTGGCGCAAACTGTGGAACGCTAATTTTTAGTTCAACATTCCCTACCGGGCCCCCCTCGGTGAGCGTCATCTGTTCCTGGGCGAACTGAATGGTACTTGCAAAAGGTTGTGTATTACCTGTGCTCCAGTCAGGCCAACTGTTGTAACCAGCAGATTCGCCATTATCTAAAAGCCAGTAGTTTACGTTGTTAATCAGCGGTAAAATCTCTGGCCCAACTCCTTCGATGGGAGTAACTCCAAAATAACCGTTATCAATATTGTAGGTAGTAACGTTTACAAAGCACATAGCTGTCTGGCCGTTCACCAGCGGGGCGGGCAAACAAGTACGGAACTCGAAGAATGAAATAGTATCACAAGGACTTCGCCAGTAATTGGTACTGATTCCGGCAATAAACGAAGGCTCCTCAGCTGTGCCTGTATAGGCCAAAATCTGGTCACCCATACCGAGGAAGAAAAAAATACGACCGCTTACTGTACCGGGCCCTATAATCGTCATTCCGGTACCAGCACCCCCATCTCTGAATTTCACGATTGTTCCGGCAGGTAAAACGGTGTCGGGGCTTGTCCACACCACAGTACCTTCATTTGTAAGCAGCCTTGAGCCGGTCCATTTATTATCGGTAAAACTTATTTGGGTATTTGCCGGAATTGGCCGGGTATTAATTATTGCGAAGGCTATCGGATGATCCCCTTGAATTGCAATAAAGGCCACGGAACCAGCGGGTAGTGATTGGGCAAAGCTGCTTGCAGAGAGGAGGATACCGAGTAGCCAGACAAAGAGTAATTTTCTCATAAAAAGCCTGATCAGACTACAAAGATACGAAATGCGGGCAAAAAGGTTCATTCTGATGGCTGAGGTAAAGGCATATTAACATTTTTTAAATTTTTGGTACTTGACCACTGACAATGAATATGATTAATTTGCGCTCCCAAAAATTATATTCATGACCGAAATAAGAGAAATCAATGAGCGTATTGAGCGTGAGAGTGCATTCATTGAGCTGTTAAACCTCGAGCTTGATAAAGTTATCATTGGTCAGCGTTACATGCTTGACCGTCTGCTGATTGGCATGTTGGCCAACGGCCATATTTTATTAGAAGGGGTGCCGGGTCTGGCAAAGACATTGGCCATTAAGAGTCTTTCTCAGGCGATTGATGCGCAGTTCAGCAGGCTACAGTTTACCCCTGACCTATTACCGGCCGACTTAATCGGGACGATGATTTACAACCAGAAGCAGGAGCAGTTTACGGTTCGGAAAGGTCCGATTTTTGCAAATTTCATTTTGGCTGATGAAATCAACCGTGCTCCGGCAAAGGTTCAGAGTGCACTTTTAGAAGCTATGCAAGAGCGCCAGGTAACGATTGGTGACACCACCTTTGCCTTACCAGAACCATTTTTAGTACTTGCCACTCAGAACCCTGTAGAGCAGGAAGGTACTTATCCCCTACCGGAAGCCCAGGTTGACCGTTTCATGCTCAAGGTAGTGATTGACTATCCAAATAAAGAGGAGGAAAAGCGTATCATTCGTGAGAATTTGGCAGCCGAATTTCCCAAACCTGCCAAGGTCATCAGTCCGGATCAGATACTCCGCGCCAGAAAGGTTGTCAGGGAAGTATATATGGATGAAAAGATTGAGCGGTACATTGTTGACATTGTTTTTTCTACCCGCTATCCGAAAGACCATGGCCTGGCAAAATACCAGCCGCTGATAAGTTTCGGAGCATCACCCCGTGCCTCGATTAGCCTGGCGCTGGCTGCCAAGGCTTACGCATTTATTCGTCGCAGGGGCTATGTAATTCCGGAGGATGTACGGGCGGTATGCATGGATGTTCTCCGTCACCGTATCGGATTAACTTACGAAGCAGAAGCTGAAAACATCACATCAGAACAGATTGTTTCAGAAATACTTAATACAGTAGAAGTGCCTTAAAAGCACAGGTATGGAAACCAAGGAACTGTTACGGAAAGTACGGAAACTGGAAATCAAAAGTCGCGGCCTTTCTGCCCAATTGTTCAGTGGGCAGTACCACAGCGCTTTTAAAGGCAGGGGTATGTCGTTCAGTGAAGTACGGCCTTATCAGGCAGGCGATGATGTTCGCACCATTGACTGGAATGTAACAGCACGTCTAAATCAACCCTTTGTGAAGGTGTACGAAGAAGAACGTGAATTGACCATTATGTTGGTGGTTGATGTAAGTGGTTCGAAGGGGTTCGGCACTGCGGAGCGCTTTAAATCAGAACTTGTAGCTGAGGTATGTGCCATTCTTTCATTTTCTGCAATGCAAAACAATGATAAGATTGGTGTCATTTTTTTCAGTGATATCATTGAAAAATACATCCCTCCCAAAAAGGGGAAATCACATGTCTTGCGCATTATTCGTGAGTTGATAGACTTTAAACCTGAGCATACTGTTACCAATTTATCGGAAGCATTGAAATTTTTAACCAATGTGGCCAAGAAACGGTGTACGGCATTCATACTCTCTGATTTTATTTCAGGGCCATTTGAAGACACCCTGCGTATTGCATCCCGTAAGCATGATATTGTTGCCTTAAGGATATGTGACCCGCGTGAGAAAGTGATGCCGGATGTTGGCCTGGTACATTTTAAGGATGCCGAAACAGGTGAACGGCGGTGGATTGACACTTCCGACCGTGTTTTTCGCAAAGCTTATGAGCTCAATTTCAGAAAACACGAAGACCAGCTTAAAAGCATCTTTGCGCGTGCCGGTGTTGACCAGGCTGTGCTGCATACCGACCGGAGCTATATTCAACCATTGAGCAACCTGTTTAAACAAAGGGGATGATGAGATTGCTGCTGGCTATACTTTTGTTATTTACTCGCCTCACTATAGATGCGCAGCAAGCCAGTGCTTCAGCGGGAACATATTCGCTAAAAA
The DNA here is from genome assembly GCA_019695235.1 of Bacteroidia bacterium. Lineage (GTDB taxonomy): Bacteria > Bacteroidota > Bacteroidia > M30B66 > M30B66 > JAIBAI01. Next base: position 27,967 of record JAIBAI010000024.1, read on the forward strand.
TAGGAGAGCAAACACAGATTACGCTTCAAGCCAAGCCACGGCAAAACGAAAAAGTTGTTTGGCCAATATTAACCGACTCTTTAGGGCCATATTTTGATATTGTGACGAAGGAGAAAATTGACACCCTGCGTGATTCAGTTTCCGGAAATCAAAGTTATCGCCAACGTCTGCTAATCACATCGTTTGACACCGGAATGTTCACACTTCCGGTATTTGCCTTTACATTTATTCAGTCGAACGGCGACAGTACTTCTATTGTAAGTGATGCTTTAACAATCGCAGTAAAATCAGTTGCAGTAGACACCACTCAAGCCATAAAAGATATAAAAGGCGTTCAAGACATACCCTTTGAATTGCGGGAGTATATTCCCTGGGTTTTTGCCGGAATAGCCATTGCTGCCCTGATTGTAGGCGGTATTTATCTATGGTTGCAAAGGCGGAAACCTACCAAGCCGGTTGCCCCAAAGGCACCACCTGTACCACCTGGAGAGAAGGCATTGGCTGCTTTAAGAAAACTTGGCGAAGAACGTGCCTGGTTAAATGGCCAGGAAAAGCGCTATCACTCATCACTAACAGATATCCTGCGCAGTTATATCGAAGAACAATTTGGCTTGCCTGCGCTTGAGTCAACCAGTGAAGATATTTTGATGATGAGTAGTAGGCATGCTGTTCTAAAGGAACATGCTTTAAGGCTGAAACAAGTATTGCAGTTAGCTGATTTAGTGAAATTTGCAAAAGCAAATCCTTTGCCGGTTGAGCATGAACATAGCCTGACACTTGCGTTTGAATTTGTTCAAAGCACTCAGAGCATTTCAGAAAGAAAGGAGGTTCCGCTTGTTTGACGAAGGTAGGTTCAGGTTACCGGCATTCTCAGAGGTTAGTTTTGCACATCCCTGGGTATTCTGGCTACTGTGCATCATTCCGTTGCTGGTAATTTGGTATGTACGCCGTCATCATCACACAAAGCCGGAACTCACAATTTCTGGCTTATCTGGTTTTGTGGGCAACCGCAAATCTGCGGTAGTGCGCCTGATGCACCTGCCGTTTGTTTTTCGCTGTATTTCAATTGCCTTAATCATCATAGCCCTTGCCCGGCCTCAGACAAGGCTTTCGGTTCAAGACATGAACACAATGGGTATTGACATTTTACTCACGATGGACTTGTCAGCGAGTATGCTAGCCAAGGATTTCAAGCCCAATCGTCTTGAATCAGCCAAGTCGGTTGCTATTGAATTTATTGACAGCCGCCCTTCTGACCGGATAGGCCTTGTGGTATTTTCTGGTGAAGCGTATACGCAATGTCCGCTAACCATAGACCATTCGGTTTTAAAGAACTTATTGAGTACAGTTGAGCCAAATTTTCTCGCCGATGGAACTGCTATCGGAATGGGTCTTGCTACGGCAGTCAACCGGCTTCGTGAAAGTAAATCTGCTGGCAAAGTGATTATTCTTATTACAGATGGCGAAAACAATGTAGGTTCGGTATCTCCTCTCACGGCGGCTGAAATAGCCAGAGAATTCGGCATTCGACTTTATACCATAGGCGTTGGCAGCAGAGGCATGGCCTATTCGCCGGTTACACGTGTAAACGGAGAATATGTTTTCGGATACACCGAGGTTCGCATTGATGAAGCATTGCTCACAAAGATGGCTGAGATGACGCAGGGACAGTATTTTAGGGCCACCAACCACGAAGGCTTAAAAGCAATTTACAAGCAGATTGATCAATTGGAAAAAACCCGTTTTGACGTAAAGGAATATCGCAAGAAAAAGGAAGAATTTTGGCCTCTGGCACTTTTAGCTGTTATGTTTGTGGTAGCCGAATGGCTTATGCGTAATACTTTAATGCGTTCAATTCCCTGAAGTATGTTTCGATTTGCCTATCCTGATTTTCTCTGGCTGCTGCTGCTGCTTCCATTCTTCGGTTTGTTATTTTTCTTACGGATGCGTTGGAAGAAGAAGGCTATCCGGAGGTTTGGCGACCCCAGGCTGGTAAGTTTACTTATGCCCGATCAGTCGAACGGGAAAGTCAGGTTAAAGTTTTTCTTATTGGCAGGTGCCTTTCTGTTTTTAGTGATTGGACTTGCCAATCCGCAGATCGGTTCTAAGTATGAAGAAGTAAAGCGACAGGGAGTTGACTTGATAATAGCATTGGATGTTTCAAACAGTATGTTGGCAGAAGACATCCGGCCCAACCGCCTTGAACGTGCAAAGCAGGCAATTGGGAAATTATTGGAGAAGTTTAGTGATGACCGGATAGGCATCGTTGTTTTTGCCGGAGAGGCATATCTGCAAATGCCATTCACGCAGGATTATGCAGCAGCTAAATTGTTTTTGGGGAATGTATCCACAACAAATATTGCATCGCAGGGTACAGCAATTGGTGCGGCTCTTGAAACAGCTGTGCGTGCATTGCCCAGAGGAGATAAAAGAAGCAAAGCAATAATAGTCATTTCGGATGGTGAAAACCATGAAGACAACGCCACCGAGGCTGCTGCCGCTGCCAGGCAAGCCGGCATCAATGTTTACACACTGGGTATCGGCACCGAACAAGGCGCACCATTGCCGATATTTACAAACGGTCAACTACAGGGTTACCGTAAAGATGCACAAGGCAACCCGGTAATCAGCAAAATGAGTCCCTTGCTTTTAATGGAAGTTGCCTCAGCCGGCGGCGGGAAATTTGTGCAAGCCAGTGCAAGTGACATTGGGCTCGATGATTTGTTCAATCAAATTAATGCCATGCAAAAGTCAGATTTCGGCAACAAAACATTTACCGACTATGCCGACAGATTTCCTGTATTTTTATCACTGGCACTGTTGTTACTTTTGGCAGATTTATTGCTTAACGAACGAAAAACTGCGCTATCGAGAAGAGTTAATCTTTTTAGCGGCACCAAGAAAGCATGAAAACATCCGGCCTATTGCTATTATTTTTAAGCCTTATCGCAGGCCTGTTTCCATTAAGCGGACAACAGACGAGGAGTCATTTTCGCAAGGGGAACGAGTTATACAAAGAAGGGAAGTTTAATGATGCTGAGATTGAGTACCGGAAAGGTTTGTCGAAGCAGCCTGAATCATGGACAGGGAATTACAATCTGGCCAACGCTTTGTATAGGCAAAAGCGGTACGATGAAGCTGGCAAGGTACTTGATTCGCTTGCTTCAGATGCTTCAACAGCAGCCCAAAAGGCGAAAATTTATCACAATCTGGGCAATAGCTATCTTGAAAACAAAGATTATTCGAAGAGTATTGAAGCATATAAAAACGCACTCAAGGCCAACCCAAAAGATGATGACACCCGCTACAATCTGGCCTATGCGATGAAAAAAATGGAGCAGCAAAAACAGCAGCAACAGCAAAAACAACAGCAACAGCAGCAGAAACAACAAAATCAAAAGCAACAGGAGCAGAAAAAAGAGAACAACAAAGAGCGTCAGGAGGATAAAAAACAGCAAATCAGCCGTGAAGAAGCTGAGCGGGTGCTGGATGCACTCAATCAGGACGAAAAAGAACTGCGTAAACGGGTAGATAAGAAAGAAGGTAAGGGTCATGAGCCCGCCACAGGTAAGGACTGGTAGAAGAAACAGATGAAAAAATTGCATTTGTACATATCATTTTTAGCATTATTTTCAAGCCTTTTGTTAGGGGCTCAGGAGATTAAATTTTCCGGAACTGTATCTAAAACAAAGGTATCTGTTGGTGAGCGCTTTCAGTTGAGTTATTCAATCAATACTAATGCAAGCACCTTTAATGGGCCGGATTTATCGGCTTTTGATGTTTATACCGGCCCCAATCAGACCTTCACAACGAATTATGTAAATGGGCAGCTTACCCAATCGCTGACCTATTATTATCACCTATCTGCACGCAAACCGGGAAAAATTTCCATAGGTGCTGCAAGGATAAATGTTGGCGGCAGAACTTTACAGTCAAACACGCTCGAACTTGAAGTAAGTAACGCAAGCCAACCAGCAAACCAGGGGCAGCACAAGCAGGGCAACACAACTGGTGCAGCATCCAATGGGCAAGGCAACAACTTGTTCATCAGGGCACATATCAGCAAATCAACGGCTTTTCTGGGCGAGCCCGTCACGGTTATATACAAAGTGTATAATCGTTATCCGATGGTGAATTTCTCAGATGTAAAAATCCCATCGTTTAACGGATTTTATACAGAAGAAATTGCATTGGATAAAAACGGGAAGGGGGTCTCTGAGACAGTTGGTGGCATTCAGTACACCACCTTAGAAATAAAGCGCACCCTGCTAATTCCACAGAAAACAGGGAAATTAGAAATCCCTACGCTGGATGCCAGTTTTATAGTACGTGAGCGGGTAGCACCTCAAAGTATTTTTGACCAAATTTTAGGTGGTTCTTACCGTGATACCGAAGTGAAAGTAAAAAGTATTCCGTTGAGTATAGAGGTTTTGCCGCTTCCACTTGCGGGTAAACCAACAGATTTCACAGGCGGGGTGGGACAATTCAGTTTTGATGTTAGTTCAAGTACTACCAAACTAAAAGCCGGGGATGCGTTTAACTTAAATTTAAAAATTCAGGGCAAGGGGAATATAAAGCTTATTGACCCACCTAAAATAAATGTACCATCTGAGATTGAACTCTATGACCCACAAATCAAAGATGCTGCTCAGGTAAGCTCCGGAGGCATGTCGGGCAGCAAATCGTTTGATTATTTAATGATACCACAAGCAGGAGGCACTTATGAGATTGGCCCCTTTCAATTCACTTATTTTGACCCTCAAAAAAAGTCATATCAGACAATTAGCTCAGCTGCCATTAGACTGGAAGTAGAAAAGAGTGCAGGCGAGCAACCGGCTTCAAACCGTTCTGGCAGCGCTACAGGTACAAAGGTGATAGCATCAGATATCAGATACAATAAAACCCTTGTCAAGGCATATACTCCTCTTAATGAGCAAGGTTTTCTGTTTTCAATGGGATATTTTGTGTGGGCACTCCTACCCTTACTGGCTTTTATTGGTTTGTTGTTGTACAAACGTTACCAGCAAAACAGGTTTGCGAACCGTAGTTTATACAAAACAAGAGATGCGGGCCATCTGGCAAGAAAGCGACTTCAACGTGCACATGAGCTGAAATCATCGGGTAATAATGATGCTTTTTATGAGGAAATTTTCAAGGCTTTGTATGGTTATTTAGGCGATAAATTTCAAATAGCTGTGGCAAATCTTAGCCGCGACGTAATAAGGCAGAAACTAACAGAACATCAGACTGATACGGAGTTGCAAAACAAGCTTTTTAAGGTACTTGACACTTGTGAAATGGCACGCTATGCCCCCTCGGCTGTTCAGGGCATGCACGAAGTTTATCACGACACCACGGAGGTAATTACCGGATTAGAGAAACGTTGAAATATGACAGCAATTTATCGGATTATCATCGTTGTTTTTTGGCTTGGGTTAAGCATTGGTCAAAATGCTTTTTCTGCCCCGGTTGAGAAACTTTTTGATCAGGGCAATCAATCTTTTCTAAAAGGCGATTACAAGAATGCTGCTCTGAACTTTGAAGAAATTTTGCAGGAGCATCACCTGAAAAGCCCTGAGCTCTATTTTAATCTGGGTAATTGTTATTTTAAGATGACTGACTACCCCAATGCTATTTTAAATTATGAACGTTCATTAAAATTATCATCCGGAGATGAGGATGTATTGTTCAATCTGAATTTGGCCAATAAAAAAATAGAAGACCAGATTGTTGCCATCCCTGAGTTGTTTTATTACCGTTGGTTCAGGGGACTATACAGCATGTTTGACGCAGGTTTTTGGGCTGTTTTAACCCTGATTCTTTGGTCAATTACGGTAGCCTTAGGTTTTGTATTTGTATTAGGTTCAACGAGCACATTAAAAAAGGCAGGTTTTTATGGGGCTATTTTCAGTCTATTAATGAGTATAGGCGTGTTCGCTTTAAGCTGGGCAAGCCATCGGGCAAGTTATTTGCAAAATGAGGCAATTGTTTTTGCCGGAAGTGTTTCAGTAAAAAGTGCTCCAACGGAAACCAGTACAGGGCTATTTTTACTGCATGCCGGAAGTAAGGTAAAAATCAGTGACCAAATAGATACCTGGGTAAAAATCAGAACGGCAGATGGCAATGAAGGTTGGATTTTACTTTCTGACGTAGAAGTGATTTGAGCGCCAGAGCAATAATTTAGGAGGCAGCATTCACACCCATCCCAAAAAGAGCAAAATCATACTTCACCGGGTCATTGGGGTCGAATTGTTTCAAACGTTCAGTTAATTCAACCACTGCCAGCCAATCATCCTGCTTTCGCTGCAATAGTTGCAGTTGCCTGGCAACGCGACCTGAATGTACATCCAGCGGAATCATGAGTTGCGACATATTCAGCTGGCGCCAGATACCAAAATCTACTCCCCTTTTATCTTTACGTACCATCCAGCGTAAAAACATATTCAAGCGCTTTGCTGCAGCGCCTCGTGCTGGGTTTGATATGTGTTTGCCTACATGTACGGGAGCAGATTCACCCAAAAATCGTTCTCTGAACAACAAAATATTATTGTACAAAAGAGTTTCCTCTGTTCTTTTAGCCTGAACAGGCAGGAAAGCATTTTCAAGTGAATGGTATTTGTTAATTAAGTGTTGTAGTGCCCTAAGAAAAAAAAGACAATCTTGTCCGTTAAATGTGCGATGCACGAATTGCTCAAATGGCTTCAAATCAGTTGGCCCGAAGGAACGTATAAAATCAGCAGGGGCGTTATCCATACGCTCCATCAGGCTGTTCGCATTTTTGATGATGGTGCGTCTTTGGCCCCAGGCTATAGTTGCTGTGAGGAAGGCCGCAATTTCAATATCTGCCGGGCGACTGAATCTATGGGGAATTGAAATAGGGTCTGGTTCAATAAACGCTTTTCGGTTATAGAAATCAGCGCGTTCTTCAAGCAAGGTAAATAATTCGTTTTCAGTCAGTTTCTCACCAGTCATCATCATCGCCCAGTAGCGTCTCTTCATCAAGGATTTCCCAGGCTGACTCTTCAGGTGCTTTATCAGAAGCATTCATGCGTTCCATTAACTCCTCCTGTACTTCATCATACAAAAGTGTTAATCTTACAACATCTTCTTCGCCCAGGTGTTGAAAAAATATTCGGTGGAGGTAATCGTCCCAAATTTCCTTGATTTGCTCAGCGCTTATCTGGTCGGCAGCTTCGCGTTCAGCTTTTGCAAGCAGGTAGTTCACCACCCAATCTTTGTCGGCAGGTACCACCCAGAAGATAACCCATGATTCGCCAAACAATTCCCAATCACTTGATTCACTCATTAAGCTCGAGGGAAGATCATCAAATTTGAAGCTGTTCGTATGTATTTCTTCCGGAGAGTACCTGAAATGCATCATTTCTCTTGCTTCCTTTGAGTTAAGCAGTGTTGGTGCAGTAATTTTCGACCTAAGTTCTGCAATTGATTCTGACCAATGTATATCGTCGTATGCACTAACTGTGTGGCCGTCGCGTAAATGGTATGCAATACGTGCATTATGTAGCAATGCCCAACCTGGGAGCTGTTTATCAGAAAGAAAGGAAAGAAATGGAGTCATGGCTGCGAATTTAAGTGAATGGCTTCAGAAATTTTTGATCTAATTAAATAGTTTGTATGTCAATTGCTTTACTTTGCATTTCAATAAACCATACCACTACATGCGCCAACATTACATTACCTTACTGCTTGCACTGCTATGTGCAGGTCGCAGTCAAGCTCAAATCACACTTCAAACACAGGATATCCCTGCTGCCGGTGATTCGATGTTCTACAGTGTAGCAAGTATGCCTATGTTTAATTCTCCGGGTTCAGAGGGGGCCGATCAGACCTGGGATTTCACAGTCTTGAACGCTGCCTCACAGTATGTTGACAAGGTAAGTGCCGTTAATCAAACCAACCTGGTATATGTTTTGTTTTTTGGTTTACCCGGCAACAATTTCTGTAACCTTGCCAAAACAGAAAACAACGGGCCGAGTTTGCCTTCCCAGACCGGGCTTGAGTTTAGTGATGTTTATAATTTTTACCGAAATACTGCCAATGCATTTGTACAGAAAGGTTTTGGCGCCAGTCTGAACGGCATTCCCATTCCTGTGCCCTTCAGTTCACCAGAAAAGATTTACACCTTTCCACTGACGTATGATCACCGCGATACCTCTGATTATACCTATGAAGTAAGTTTGCCCGGCATTGGTTATTATGGCCGGAAAGCGCACAAAACGAACCATGTTGACGGTTGGGGAACCCTCAAAACTGCATACGGTACTTTTGATGTATTGCGTATTCGTTCTGTAATGCAGGCCAGTGATACTATAGCCTTAGACACGATTGGGCGGGGCTTGCGTATTCCGTTGCCCGAAGAAGTAAAGTACAAATGGGTAGCCAAAAATTATGGTATGCCATTGCTTGAAATGACTACTACAAAGTTGCCTGTGGTTGGATTTGAGATACCAAGTAGAATTGTGTACCGTGACTATAAAAAAATTGACACCGGTGTCAACCCAGTAGAAGCAAGCACATCTCAGATAAATATATATCCTAATCCGGCAAGTGACTTTGTAATGATTGAAACGGAGCGTCAAAAATCAGGCAGCATGGTTTATGAAATCATATCAGCTGACGGGCGCTTGGTTCATCGTATAGAAAGGGCGAAGGTTGTATCCGGCAAGGCAATTGAGTTCATTTCACTTGCGGCGCTTCAATTAGACGCTGGTCTTTATTTGGTAAAAGTTTCCGAAGAAAATGGTCAGAATGTTATTCGACCTCTCATTGTTAATAAACCATAATGTAATTTGTTTGAGTATGGGTGCAGGCCAGTAATTTTGGACTGCTTCCATGTTTAGGCAATATTTTATGCTGCTTTGTGCAGCAGTCTTATGTTTTTTATTACCCTGTGCAGGGATTTATGCGCAGGAATTTGCCCGCTTTGAAGAAAACAAAGGTCAATGGCCTGACCAGGTGGCTTTTCGGGCCGACATTCCTTCCGGGGCAGTTTTTATCGAGAAATCAGGTCTGACATGGCATCTCACTGAAGCAGGAGCAGATGGTCATCATGCACCTGCAAACATTCAGCAAAAAGGACATGTGATTCGAATGCAGTTTCCGGGAGCTTCGGTGCATTCAACAATTAGAGCAGAGCAAGTGCTTGATGGGTACAGCAATTATTTTCGGGGTACAAATCAGCAGTTCTGGGCTGGGAATGTTTTATCATTTAAGACCAGTATTATTGAAAACATTTACCCCGGCATTGATTGGAAAGTTTATTCGAATCAGCGTGGTCTTAAATACGACCTTGTGGTTCATCCCGGGTCAGCGCCTTCAGTTATTCGCATGAAATATCAGGGAGCCGACAAGCTTGAAATTAGGTCAGGAAAGCTCAATATCCATACCAGCATAGGTAAAATAATAGAAGAAGCTCCCATTGCCTGGCAAGTGATTGATGGTCAGAAAGTAAGTGTACAATGTCGTTTCCGGCTCGACAGGGAAGAAATAACATTTCAAACAGGAAAATACAATGAAAAATACGCACTTATAATTGATCCGCAATTAATTTTTGGCTCTTATTCAGGTTCAACAGCCGACAATTGGGGCTTTACAGCTACCTATGACCATTCGGGCAACACCTATTCGGCAGGCATTGTTTTCGGTGTTGGTTATCCTATCAGCACCGGGGCTTACCAGGAACAATTTGCCGGTGGTCATGGTAGCAGACCGGTTGACATCGGAATAATAAAATACGACCCAACCGGCAAGCGCCTATACTCAACTTATCTTGGTGGAAGCGGCAATGAGTTGCCGCAAAGTCTCGTGGTAAGCACTAACAACGAGTTATTTCTTTTCGGCACGACTGGTTCAGCAGATTTCCCCACCACAACAACAGCGTATAGCCGTTCATTTTCAGGCGGAGAAACAGTTTCTATCTTAAACAATGGTATTCGTTTCGAGCAGGGTACTGATTTATTTGTTTGTCGGTTTTCAGAGTCGGGAAGCCAGCTGCTCGCATCAACCTTTATAGGTGGAAGCAAGAATGATGGTTTAAATGTTGCTTCTGAATTGAAATACAATTATGCAGATGATGAAAGGGGAGCCATTATAATTGACGATCAGAACAATGTTTATGTAGGTTGCAGCAGCAGTTCAACCGATTTCCCCGTTTTAGGCAACGCTTTTCAAACGGTCTATGGTGGGGGGCTGCAGGATGGGGTGGTCGTTAAGATGGACATGAACCTCACACGATTATTTTGGAGCTCCTATTTGGGAGGTAATGGTGCTGATGGTATTTTCTCCATTACGCTTGACAAGCCGGGGAACTTGTTTGTTTGTGGGGGCACCACCTCAGCTAATTTCCCTTTAAGTACCAATGCATACCAGGCTGCCAACGGTGGTGGAAGAGCGGATGGTTTTATCAGTGGTATCCGGCCAAACGGGCAAACCCTATTCGCTTCCACATTTTATGGTAGTGACACCTACGACCAGGTTTACCTTGTAGCAACAAACAGACAAAACGAAGTTTATGTGTATGGGCAGACGGAAAAGGGTGGCAACATATATCAGCAGGATTTTAATTGGAAAGAAACCAACGGGAAGCAATTTATTAGCAAGTTCAATAATCAGCTCACAACACGCATCTGGTCAACAAGTTTCGGAACAGGTAAAACCAAACCAGATATTGCCCCATCTGCGTTTACTGTAGATATCTGCGGGCAGATTTTTGTTTGTGGCTGGGGTGGCGCTTCTAATTCATCACCTGATGGCGGGCAATTTGGGGGTACCAGTGGATTATCAGTAACGCCGGATGCCTACCAAAGCACTACTGATAACAGCGATTTTTATCTGATGGTATTACACGAAACCGAGCAACGTCAGGTGTATGCAAGTTTCTTTGGCGGCCCTGGAAGTTCAGAGCATGTTGACGGAGGCACTAGTAGATTTGACCGCAGAGGGGTTGTTTATCAATCTGTTTGTGCCGGATGCGGTGGTCGCGATGATTTCCCTACCACTCCCGGGGTATGGTCGAACGTGAATGGCAGTACCAGTGGATGCAACAATGGGGTATTTAAATTTGATTTCCAGCTGCCTGCTACAGTAGCGTCATTTACCTCACCGCCTATTGGATGCATGCCATTTTCTGCCAATTTCTCTAATAGTAGTTCAAATGCAATAAGCTATTCATGGAGGGTGAATGGACAGGAATTTTCTAATGTAGAAAACCCGGCCTACACCTTTACGCAGGCAGGACAGTATTTGATTGAATTGGTTGCATCAAACCCAAATAGTTGCAATCAGCAAGACACATTTAGAAAATATATTCGGGTTGTTGCATCTACCTATGATGTATTCGACACTTTGGGCATTTGTTATTTAAGTTCACAAAAGATCGGGCCTTTGTTTCCCGTTGATCCATATTACCAAGTCAACTGGACGCCCAGTACAGGTCTTGATAACCCGGCTATTCAAAGCCCATTGGCAAGCCCTGAGAAAAGCACAATGTACCGCCTACTATTGCAATTGGGCAGTTGTGCAGATACACTTGACCAATATATAAAGGTGCAGTTTGACAGCGTATATGCAGGGCCTGATTTAAACATCTGTCGCGGTCAACAAGTGAATATAGGAATGCCGGGAGATGAAACGCAGTATGCTTATGTGTGGAGTCCGGAAGCGTTGTTAAATAAGGTTGATACCACCATGCCGCTTGCTTCGGCAGATGCATCTACCTGTTTTACATTGCTACGCACTCCAAAGGATAGCAGTGGTGGCTGTCCGGGGATAGATTCGTTACAGATAATTATCCCTGAAGGTGCTCCACTTGCAGATTTCGAGGTGGAGATGCTTGCCAGTTGCACGGAAGTAAAAGTGTTGATACATAATAAAAGCGAATTGGCTGCATCAAATCATTGGGATTTTGGGCATGAACAAAGTCAGTCAGAAAACCCACAAGTGGTTTACCAATACGGGGATACGGTTAAGGTACAGCTTATTGTTTCGAATAATGTTTGTAGTGACACCCTTGATTTTATTCAACCATTAAAGGACCTCAACACCTTTTTTAAGATTCACGATGTAAATGTATTTACACCTAATGGTGACGGGGAGAATGAATGCTTCAGTCCGGCATTACAAAACTTGCCTCCACCGGATGACAAAAATTTTATTCGGTGCACTTCACTGCATATTTTCAATCGCTGGGGGTTTAAAGTATTCGAAAGCATCGAAACTGAAGATGGATGTTGGGATGGCAAGAACCAGCAAGGCAGTGACTTACCAGAAGGAACCTATCTGTTTTTATTTGAGGGGCAGGGGCAAAAACTCGAAGGGACAGTTCTGCTGGTACGTTAAAGCCATGAATTACTGGATTTAAGAGTTCACCTTATTCTGCGCCTTGCGTTAAGGTTCTGTCTTTTGGTTGCAAATTAAAGCGACCTTTTTTGTTGCTTCACTATGACCTTTAAGAGCGGCCTTTTTCCAGTCGTCACAAGCTCCGACCCTATCTCCGGTATTGAATTTACTCAGCCCACGGTTAAAAAGGGCTTCTCCATCTTTCGGTGCAAGGTCAACAGACCTGTTACAGTCAGTTATTGCACCAATTGCATCATCTAATTTTAGTTTGGTAAGCCCGCGGTTATATAATGCATCGGCATCTTTTGGGTTTAGTGCGATTACTTTGTCGAAATCTTTAAGTGCTGCCTGAAAGTTTTCGAGTGAACTATATGCCTGCCCACGTTTAAAATAAGCGGTAGGTTCAGATGGGGCAATATCTATAGCCCGGTTGAAATCAAGAATTGCACCTTTATAGTCACACAAATCCATTTTTGCATCGCCTCGCAGGTTCCAGGGGATGGTGCATGTTGAGTCAAAATGCATGGCCTTTGTGTATTCAAGTACTGCTAATTGGTACTGACTTAAATTGTGATATTCAAAGCCTTTCTTTATGTGTGCTTCAAAGCTTTGACCATTGACAAATTTTGTTGTAAGCACACTAAGGAAAATAAGTATAAATTTAATTTTATGTGTCATACTTTCAAAGTTACAAAGAGTATTCCAAAAACACAAAGTATATCTAGCTGACAAATAGCAGCTTAAAAATTTAAAAAAATTTTGAAATGATAAAGATGAATAGATATATTTGCATCCCTCAAACAAAGGGAGCTTAGCTCATCCCGATAGCTATCGGGAGGTTCAGAGCACCAAAAGGGTCGAAAGACTCATTGAAATATTGGGAGCTTAGCTCATCCCGATAGCTATCGGGAGGTTCAGAGCACCAAAAGGGTCGAAAGACTCATTGAAATATTGGGAGCTTAGCTCATCCCGATAGCTATCGGGAGGTTCAGAGCACCAAAAGGGT
>JAIBAI010000025.1 GCA_019695235.1 Bacteroidia bacterium
ACATACAGCATCGGCAGATAATGTTCGGGGCTGGGTATAGCCAGTTCAAACGCTTTTCCTTTCGACCTGATATTTATAAGCTGTTTATGATCGCCGGATAGTATTAGTTGATTGATTATTTGTTGTGCCTCCAATGCCCAGTCAAACCCGAATGGTTCATTCAATTTATTCCAGGCAACCATACGTAGATTATGTACAATATTGCCACTGCCAATAATCAGGATACCCTTTCGTCGCAGCCAGGCCAACTCACCAGCTAAAGCATAGTGTTGGGCAGCACTCATCCGGTAATCAAGACTCAACTGAACAACAGGAACATCAGCAGCAGGGTAGAGGTGTTTTATTACACTCCAGGCACCATGGTCTAAGCCCCAATCTAAATTCGTATTGATGGGCAGCTGCGTTATCTGATTTTTAATTTCTTCTGCAAGTTGTGGTGAGCCGGGGGCCGGATACTGCACATCGAACAAGGCTTGCGGAAATCCTCCAAAATCATGAATAGTTGTTGGGCGTTCCATTGCGGTTACGAATGAACCCTCTGTTTCCCAATGAGCTGAAATACACAGAATTGCCTTGGGCTTCGGGATGTTTTTACCCATCTGGCGAAAACCACGTGTGAATTCGTTGTCTTCAATGGCATTCATCGGACTTCCATGACCCATAAACAGTACAGGCATTACGTCAATTGGGTTTGCACCGGGTAGTTCTCCGAGTGCTTTTAACTGTACGGTCATAGCAGTGACTGGTATTGAAGCTAATAATCTTAAAAAATCAGTGCGGCTTAACATTTAAGAAGCATTTGGCCAATTTTTATATTGGGTTTGATGGTCAAATTTGGTTTTAGATTTCAAATTACACAAACAGCCTTTTGCGAAAAAAGTTCATATTAACTTAATTACCTATTTGGGCTTGTTCTATTAAATGAAAACATTGCTTAATTTAGCTTGAAATTACAAATTCTAGCCGTATGTTTAAATATCAACTATCCATTTTGCTAAGTATTTTTATGGGTTCATTACATGCTCAATGGACCAGTGACCCGAATGCGCCGGCCGTTGTTTGTGACACAAGCAATCAGCAGCAGGGAGTGCAGACACTGAAAGATGGGGCAGGAGGGGTATACGTTTTTTGGACGGATGATCGCGCCGTATATCAGAATAATGATGTGTATGCGCAGCATTATTCTGCAGCCGGTCTGCCACTGTGGGAGAAGAATGGTAGGCTACTTATTGATTACCGGGGTTCAGTAAATTCTTATCAGGCTGCTGCCCATGGTGACGGTTCTTTTTTAATTGCATGGTCAGTTATTAATAGTCCGCAGGGAGAATCGAACGGTGTTTATGCAATACGTTTTGACGGAGAAGGCCAGAAGCTTTGGCAAGACACGGTTAAGCTGAGAAACCAGACTTCCTACCCCAATTCAATTGGGGGAGTGCGGCTGGTTAAGTCGTTGGACACTTATTTTGTTGCTTCCCAAGGAAACCTGATTGGAGGGGCAAATCAGGTGAAAATCAATAAGATAGATGCTGATGGCAACCTTTTATGGCCATTTGGTGGTTCTGAATCGCCTGGCTCTATTGGTAGCTATGGTTCTTTTGGTTGTTCGCCGGATAACCAGGGGAAGCTGTACTTGTATAAAACCACCGGAAATGGTTTGGGGGCGGGGATTTATTGCATGTTAATTGGTGGTACTACTGATTTGGTGAATCAATGGTTAAACTGGGAAAATGTAACTATACTCAGCCAGGGCTTAGGTGGAAATTACAGTGCTATCGGCGACGAGCAGGGCATTACCTTCGTATGGGTAGGAGGAGGAACTGAAGGTTCAGGAACAAACATTTATGCAAGAAGGTTTTTGGCGAGCAATGGTGGGCAAAGCTGGAATAACTCAACCAAAGTAATCACAGCTGCGGAGGGAAATCAAAGTAACTTTTACTTGAAAAAATCTGGAGCAAATTATTACATCACATGGGCCGACAGTAGGCCCGGTGTTATTGGTAATTCAGCTATTTATGCCCAGAAATTTACTATCAATGGGGTAGTACTCTGGCAGGAGAATGGGGTGCAGGTAGCCAACCTGAATACATATATTCCATACCCTGAGTTTGATCTTGATTCAAACAATACCATGTGTATTGCGCATGCAAGCGGAGGCCTTGTTGCCCATAAGCTCCACGATGACGGAACCACTATTGACTGGGCACCTGCAGGATGTAAGGTGTTTAGCAGTACCTATTCTCCTTTTTATAGCGATTTCAACATGCTATATACAGGTGAGCGTTTTGTTGTCGTTGGTGCAGCATCGCGCCCTGGCGGTGGAGCTGACAATATTTATATAAATGAAGTAAAGCTACCACCGGTTGAAATAACGCGCGAAGTGAGCGCATGCAACAGCTATACGCTTTACGATTCAACCTATACGGTGTCTGATAGTTATGTAATAGATAGGGGCGACACTATTTTAACGCTCGATCTAACCATTACTCAGAATCATGCCGAATTTACTACAGAAGGTTTAAAGCTAACTGCTGTCAACGATGGTGAATTTCAATGGTATAATTGTAGCACCAGTTCGATTGTTGGTGATGCGACCAACCCGGTATTCAATGTAACTGTTTCAGGTAATTATGCCCTGATTTTGACCAATGGGGCATGCGTTGATACATCAGAATGTGCGGAGATTACTGTGCTCGCCATAGATGAGATGGCACACCGCAAAAATCTGAATGTTTTCCCTAACCCGGGTGATGATTACATGGTTGTTGCTGCGACTAATTTAAGCTTTGCCCCTGAGCAGGTAACTATTATCGCTATGAGTGGACAGGTAGTATATCAGGAGCTTGTCGCCCAGGGGCTAAGCACAGTTAAAGTGAATACCAGTGAATTTGCAAGCGGTTTGTACCTGATTCGTCTTACCGGAAACTCCGGTATTCTTCAAAGTACTTGGATGAAAAAATAAAAGGCTGCCTTTTGGGGGCAGCCTTTAAATAAAAGGATTTAACCGTTTATTTTACAGCATCCAGAATCGCTTTAAACGCATCCGGATTGTTCATGGCTAAATCAGCCAATGCTTTACGGTTGAGTTGGATATTTTTAGCGTGAATCTTTCCCATCAGTTCGCTGTAGGAAAGACCGTGCTGGCGTGCACCTGCATTGATACGCTGAATCCAAAGTGAACGGAAATTCCGTTTTTTGGTTTTGCGGTCGCGGTACGCATAGGTTAGACCTTTCTCAAGAATATTTTTCGCTACGGTGTAGACATTCTTGCGGGGACCTATAAACCCCTTGGTCTGATTTAGGATTTTCTTTCTTCTCGCCCTAGAGGCGACATGGTTCACTGAACGTGGCATGTTTGATGGGTGTTTTGATGAACAGCGTCCTTAGATTAATTCGGGAGCTTTATGCTGGGCATCTGGTTAAACAAATGATTATTTTCCGATTACAAGCATACGCTTTACGAGGCCTTCATCTGACGGAGAAACCAAACCTGAGTGCGTCAGACGACGTTTCTGGGTGGTGGTTTTCTTAGTTAGAATGTGCCGCTTAAAAGCATGCTTTCTTTTGATTTTTCCGGATGCAGTCAGCTTGAAACGCTTCTTTGCACTCGAATTTGTCTTCATTTTAGGCATCTGAGCGGTATTTAGTTTTGGTTATTTTTTCTTTTTGGGTGAAATGAACATAATCATTCGCTTTCCTTCAAGGGCGGGTAAGCTCTCGGCTTTACCATATTCTTCAAGTTCAGCAGCAAATTTTAACAGCAATATCTCCCCTTTGTCCTTAAAAAGTATTGAACGGCCTTTAAAAAACACGAAGGCTTTCACTTTTGAACCCTCCTGAAGGAATTTCTTGGCATGGTTCAACTTAAAATTGAAATCGTGCTCATCGGTATTGGGCCCGAACCGAACCTCCTTGACCACAATCTTGGAGGCTTTGGCCTTCATTTCCTTCTGTTTTTTCTTCTGATCATACAAGAATTTCTTGTAGTCAGTAACCCGGCAAACGGGTGGTTCAGCATTGGGAACAATTTCTACCAGATCCAATTCTTTCTCACGGGCAATACGAAGTGCCTGATCAAATGAAATAACGGCTGATTCAATGTCTTCTCCGACAATACGAACCTGTGAAACCCCGGTTATCTTTTCATTAATCCGGTGCAGTTCCTCTTTCTTTTGCGGGCCCCGGTTGAATGGCCTGGGCGGGCGGGGTGGTAATGCTATGGCTTATCCTCCTTTCAGTTGTTAGTACTAATCATGCTGCTGATTTCCTGTGAAATCAATTGGGCAAAAGCTTCGGGTAACATCTCTCCGAGGTCACCTTCCCCCTGCTTTCTGACCGAAATAGAGGCATTCTGCTCCTCCTTTTCGCCCACAATTAGCATATACGGAACCTTAGATAATTCAGCATCCCGTATCTTTTTGCCCGCTCTCTCGTCACGTTCGTCAACGGCGGCGCGAATATCGTAATTTTTAAGTAGTTGTGAAACTTTTTTCCCGTATTCATTATACTTTTCTGAAATAGGCAGAATAATTGCCTGTTCGGGCACCAACCAAAGCGGGAATTTTCCGGCACAATGCTCAATCAGAACAGCTACAAAACGCTCCATAGAACCAAAAGGTGCCCGATGAATCATCACCGGCCTGTGTTTCTGATTATCAGCACCCATGTACTCCAACTCAAATCGCTCAGGTAAGTTGTAATCAACCTGAATGGTTCCTAATTGCCACTTCCGGCCAATAGCATCTCGAACCATGAAGTCAAGCTTTGGCCCGTAAAATGCAGCTTCACCATATTCTATAACTGTGTTCAGTCCGCGCTCTGTAGCTACTTCTATAATTGACCTTTCTGCCTTCTCCCAATTTTCATCCGAACCAATGTATTTGCTTTTGTTTTCCGGGTCTCTTAGCGAAACCTGGGCAGTGAAATCTGTGAAATCAAGTGCCTTGAAAATCATCAATACAAGGTCAATTACTTTGCTAAACTCTTCTTTTACCTGATCCGGACGGCAGAAAATATGCGCATCATCCTGGGTAAAGCCCCGCACCCTCGTTAAACCATGCAACTCACCACTTTGCTCATAACGATACACAGTACCAAACTCAGCATAACGAACAGGTAGTTCACGATACGAACGTGGCTTGTGTTTATATATCTCACAATGGTGCGGGCAATTCATGGGCTTTAATAGAAACTCCTCGCCTTCAGCAGGTGTATGAATGGGCTTGAACGAATCAGCACCGTATTTTTCGTAATGCCCTGAAGTTACATATAAGTCTTTGTGCCCAATATGCGGGGTAACCACCTGCTCATAACCTGTGGCAGCCTGGGCTTTCTTAAGATAGTCAACCAGGCGCTCACGCAATGCAGTTCCTTTGGGCAACCAAAGCGGCAAACCTTGTCCTACCTTGTCGCTGAACATAAATAACTCTAACTCCTTGCCTAACTTACGGTGATCACGCTTTTTTGCCTCTTCAAGCAAATGAAGGTATTCATCAAGTTCTGATTGCTTTGGAAAAGTGATTCCATAAATACGGGTGAGCTGCTTGTTCTTCTCATCACCCTTCCAGTAAGCTCCGGCAATATTTAGCAATTTAATTGCTTTAATACGCTCGGTGTCAGGTATATGCGGACCTCTGCACAAGTCGGTGAAATTTCCTTGCTTGTAAAAAGTGATACTGCCATCCTCAAGGTCTTGCAACAATTCTAACTTATAGGGGTCGCCTTTTTCGGTAAAATAACCAATTGCATCTGCTTTACTGATTTCTTGTCGGTTGAAAGTACGCTTGTTGCGGGCAAGCTCTTTCATCTTTGCCTCTATTACCGGAAAATCTTCAGATGAAATACTTTGCTCACCTAAATCAACATCGTAATAAAAACCATTTTCTATCGGGGGGCCAATGCCAAACCGGATGCCGGGATAAAGTTCCTCCAGTGCTTCTGCCATCAAATGTGCTGAACTGTGCCAAAGGGCTCTTTTTCCGTCAACATCATTCCATGTGAGCAACTTAACAGCGGCATCTTGTACAATAGGCCGCGTGGCATCCCAAACTTCGCCATTTATCTCAGCAACAAGCACATTCCGGGCTAATCCTTCACTGATGCTTTTTGCGATATCAAGTGCACAAACACCTGATTCATACTGACGTATGGAACCGTCGGGGAGGGTAATCTGAATCATCGAAGACATGTAAACCGCAAAGATAAGCAGACAAACTTGCTTTTGAATGCCTGTGGCAAAGCGCTGCCTTACTTTTTAGCACATATAAACTGATTCAATACCGAATTTTAGCTAAATCTTAGTGTGCAGATAAAAGATTTTTACTGACTAACGTGCTACAGTTAAGCGACTTACCATTGAAAAGCGTTTGCCTTTTAGTACGGTATAATATTTGCCGCTTTCAAGATTTTGCAGGTCAATATGAATGAGTTGTTTCCGACGTACACGTCCAACTTCAAACTGATATACCTGATTACCCTGAACATCCTGTACTTCAAAATGCAATTTCTTTTCCCGGCGTGGTAAATTTAAGCGCACATCAACCTCAAGCTTATTATCATGTGGAAAAACAATATAATGTTCCATTTCTTCAAGCTCTAAGGGTGCAGAATGGTCAACTACCTCAATTTCAATTGTTTTACGTGAAATTTCATCCTTATTGCTTGCAATTACTTCCACCTGGTACTTCCCGGGCTTTGAAAACTTGTGTGATACATTCCTGAAGCCGCTTAATGAACTCCCATCTCCGAATTTCCATACGAACTCATTCGCCCATGACGAGTTGGCGGCAAATTCAACCTCCTGTTCTGAGGCCAGATCAATGATCAAACTCGATGCACGGATACTTAAATCAGTGTTGATGGTTTTTGAAAGCAGTTTGTTGGCTGTCTGCTTATCGGTAAATGCACTTAGCAATTCATAGCCAGGCTGTGTTTCGCTCTGCACAAATACATCACCTGTCTGTGCATTTACTTGTGTTGAAAGCAGTAGACTTAAAAAAACGAATGAAAAGCCAAAGTAGGTTTTTTTCATGTTGCTTGTATTTTATCGCAACAAACCTACCTCCGTCCGTCTGCCTATGCAGGCCATACAAGGCCAGTGGCAGCAATGTGTAAGAACTGAGCATTAATGCTCAGTTTGCTCAATAGAAATTAGTGCAATACGCTCATATACAGCATATTGCAAATTGTAAAACTGGCCAAATTGTATTAAAATAAAAAACCATTTTAACGTAACCTGCTAAGGTTACATTAAAATGGTTGAGAATAAATGAAGACCTATAAACGCCCTAAGCGCGTTTCAGGTAATATTTCAAAGAAAAATCAATGGTGATGACCACCTTCACCATGCACATGGCCATGAGCAAGTTCTTCGGCTGAAGCTTGACGAACGTCTTTTATATTACCCTGAAAATGAAGGTCTTTTCCTGCCAGTGGATGGTTAAAGTCCATCAGAACATGGTCATCAGACACAGAAACAACCAATCCTTGCAGTTGGTGGCCCTGGTCGTCAACCATGGGAATAAAGTTTCCTGCTCTAATCATTTCTGTATCAAGTTCTTCGCCCTCGGCTTTAAAGGCATTTATTGGAAGTTGTACAATGTTTTCATCTGAAGAAACTCCATAGCCATTTTCAGATTTTATAATAAAATCAAATGATTCACCTATTTTTAGTCCATTGAGGTTTTTCTCAAATTCTTCAAGCAGGCCGCCTGTACCGAATAAAAATACGAAGGGCCTAGCTTCACTGGTTTCTTCAACCAACTCTTCCTGTGGATGTTGTTCATTACTTACAGTTAGTTTGTAATTCACTGATACTACTGTTTTGTCGCTGACGATCATAAAGTATTTTGATTTTTGTTCAAAGGTATACAATAATGTATTCGGGCTTATGCACCTTTGTTATTGTTTGTGAAATTTGTTCTTTAGTTTTGCCGCTTATGCCTTCGTTTACCCCTTTAGTAAGTTCAAAACTCCCAACCGTGGGCTTGACAATTTTCACACAGATGTCGAAATTGGCAACAGAGCATCAGGCAATTAATCTGGCGCAAGGTTTCCCCGGTTTTGATTGCGCTGCCGGGCTAATTTCGCTTGTTGAAAAATACCTGCGCAAAGGCCTTAATCAGTATGCCCCAATGCAAGGTGTGCTTGCCTTACGTGAAGTAATTGCTGAAAAAACCGAAAGTCTTTACCGCACAGCTTATCATCCGGAAACAGAAGTAACCATCACCGCAGGGGCAACACAAGCAATTTTCACAGCAATTACTGCATTGGTAAAACCAGGCGACGAAGTGCTTGTAATTGAACCAGCCTATGATTGCTATGTGCCGGCCATTGAACTTGCGGGCGGGAAGGCCGTATTTTTTCAGCTCGATCCGGAAGATTGGACAATCAATTGGGGCAGACTACGCGCCTTGGTAAATGACAATACCCGGATGATTCTGTTGAATTCTCCGCATAATCCTACTGGTAGCACCCTGTCGGCAAATGACCTTTTGCAATTAGAATTGCTTACAAGGGATACGAATATTGTGATTCTAAGCGATGAAGTTTATGAACACATCACTTTCGACAATCAAATTCACCAAAGTGTAGCACGAAATCCGCAATTGGCTACACGTTCGATTATTGTTTCTTCGTTCGGGAAAACATTTCACACAACCGGATGGAAATTAGGCTATTGCATCGCCCCTAAAGAATTAATGGTAGAATTCAGAAAAGTACATCAGTTTCTTGTTTTTTCTGTAAACACGCCTATGCAATACGCTTTTGCTGAATATCTCAGCGATGCCAGTAGTTACAACTACCTTTCGTTGTTTTATCAGGAAAAACGTGACTTCTTTAATCATCTTGTTCAAAGTACGCGCTTTAAAGTTAAGCCATCCTCAGGGACCTATTTTCAGTTACTTGATTATAGAGAATTGAGTGATGAGAATGATATTGATTTTGCCCGTAAATTAACCATTGAAAATGGTGTAGCTTCTATTCCGGTTTCTGCATTTTATCGCCATGCACCAGAACAAAAACAGCTTCGATTCTGTTTTGCAAAAGACAACGAAGAACTTGAACGCGCCGTTTTAAAACTTCAGAAATTGTGACCCCAAACCTTTATGTTTCCCTGGTACAGACCCGTTTGTTCTGGGAAGATCCCCAGGCAAATCTTGAGTGGCTGGCTGAAAAATTAGCCCAGCTCCATGGTAATTCTGATATTATCATTTTACCTGAAATGTTTAATACAGGCTTTTCTATGAATACCAGTAAAGCTGACACAAAAGATGGAAAATCGCTTCAATGGATGGCAGATATGGCGGCAAAGCACAACGCTGTCATCACAGGAAGCCTCATGTTTCGTGAGGGTAATAATTGTTTTAATCGGCTCGTCTGGATGCAACCTGATGGCTTTTTTGAATGCTACGATAAACGGCACCTGTTTAGCATGGCCGGTGAACATCTTCATTATACAGCAGGCCAGCACCGACTTATTGTAGTTTACAAAGGCTGGAAAATTTGCCCCCTTATATGCTTTGATTTACGTTTCCCAATATGGTCACGAAATGCACTCAACAATAGTAGTTGCGATTACGATTTGCTGATTTATGTAGCAAACTGGCCTGAGAAGCGCTCATTCGCATGGAAGTCACTGCTGCCAGCGCGTGCAATTGAGAACCAGGCCTATTTGGCAGCAGTAAACCGGATAGGAATGGATGGCAACGAAATTAATTATGCTGGCGACTCTGGAATCTTCAACTTCCAGGGAGAAAAAATCAGTCTCACCGAACGCTTTGGCGACAAAGTTGAAACCATTGCACTTTCAGCAAAAGCATTGAAAGATTTTCGTGAAGCGTTTCCGGTTGCTGCCAGCGCCGATAACTTTCAAATACTTTTATGATATGAAACGCCTTTCCTGCTTATTCATCCTCGCACTACTCATTCCATTTTATACGATTGGGCAGGTTAAGATTGTTATTGCTGAGCTTCCGGCAAATACCCCAGCAAACGATTCGGTTTATATTGCAGGTGATTTTAATAACTGGGATCCGGGCAATACAGCCTATCGCATGGTAAAAAATGCACAAGGCAAATTTGAAATCAGCCTGAACCTATCAGGTAATATTGCGTTCAAATTCACGCGTGGCAGCTGGAATTCAGTTGAAGGCAGCCAAAATGGGGGAGAGATTGCTAACCGAACCGCCAATGTTAAGGCAGGTGATTCTTTGGCATTAAAGGTACTTTCGTGGAAAGACCTCAACAGTCAACCAGGAACGGCACTGCCAACGGTAAAGCTGTTGGATGATGATTTCTTCATGCCACAATTAAACACCAACCGAAGAATTTGGATTTGCCTGCCCCCGGATTACGAAACCAATACCTCAAAATACTACCCTGTACTTTATATGCAGGATGGGCAAAATTTATTTGATGTCCGCTACGGTTTTGGTGGCAATGAATGGAAAGTTGATGAAACGCTTAAAAAACTATTTGACCAGGGCGACCCGGGAGTGATTGTTGTGGGCATTGATAATGGCGGTGTTGATCGTATAAAGGAATATACACCCTGGGTCAATCAAACTTATGAAAGCGGGCAGGGGAGTGCCTATGCAGCGTTTCTCTCTGCAACCTTAAAGCCCTATATTGACCAACATTACCGAACCCTTACCACACCACAAAACAACGCCTTGATGGGCAGTTCTTTAGGGGGGCTCATCTCACTTTATACCATGTTAGAATACCCGGATGTATTTGGGAAGGCAGGTGTCTTATCACCGGCATTCTGGATTAATAAGCCCGAATTGTTTTCATGGCAGGGTCTTGAAAATGCGCCAGGTAAATGGGTATATCTTATTGCCGGAAGCAATGAATCGTCAACAATGGTTTCAGATATGCAGCAGATGCGCGACTTGCTTTTGAGCAAACAGGTGGGTGATGTGTATTACCAGGTAGTACCCGGTGGCAACCATAATGAGCAATTTTGGGCAAGTGTATTTGGACAGGCCTATACATGGCTTTTTCGCGACCATGAGCCTGTGGCAATCAATCCGACACAGGTGGAACCTCAAACGGTATTAGTTTTTCCTTGTTCACTGAGTGCCGCACACCTTATTTATAGGCAAGAAAATGAACACCTTGCGTTAAAATTCACCGACATAACAGGCAAATCAGTCCTTACAAAAAAGCTTTTGCCCGGTACAAACCGGCTCGATTTAAACCTTCCTGCCGGAATATACCTTTTGAGTGTAACCGGCGATAAGGGCACAAAAATTACCCGTAAGATTTTCTGTAATCCTTAATCGGCCTTACCGTAATCGAAAGTCTCAAGAAACTTCGTGGTGTAATTTCCCTCTAAAAACGAAGGGTCTTCCATCAATTTCCGGTGGAACGGAATGGTGGTTTTAATACCATCAATAACAAACTCACGCAAGGCACGACGCATCTTGGCTATAGCCTCCTCACGGGTCTGGGCAATGGTAATCAGCTTGGCTATCATCGAATCATAATTCGGAGGGATGGTGTAGCCTTGATACGCATGGGTATCTAAGCGTATTCCATGCCCACCCGGTGCATGAAAGGTAGTGATTTTGCCGGGTGATGGTCTGAAGTTGCTGTATATATCTTCAGCATTGATACGGCATTCAATAGCGTGCATCTGGGGGTAATAGTTTTTACCGGAGATAGGTATCCCGGCTGCAACTTTTATCTGCTCTCTGATCAGGTCATAGTCAATAACCTCCTCAGTGATGGGATGTTCAACCTGAATTCGGGTATTCATCTCCATAAAATAAAAATTCCGGTGCTTATCTACCAGAAACTCGATTGTTCCTACACCCTCATAATTTACTGCTTCAGCAGCTTTCACCGCTGCATCACCCATCATATCGCGCAGTTCCTGTGTCATAAAAGGTGAAGGTGTTTCCTCAACCAGTTTTTGATGACGGCGTTGAATCGAACAATCACGCTCACTCAAATGCACCACCTTGCCAAATTGATCTCCAATTATCTGAATTTCAATGTGCCTTGGCTCTTCAATATACTTTTCCATGTACATGCCATCGTTGCCGAAAGCAGCAGCTGCTTCCTGGCGTGCCGACTCCCATGCATGTTGCATTTCATCTTCCTTCCAGATAATACGCATGCCCTTGCCACCACCTCCGGCAGTAGCCTTAATTATTACAGGGTACTTTATCTTTTTTGCAATCTTTTTAGCGTCTTCTATGCTGCCAAGTAAACCTTCAGAGCCTGGAATGGTAGGAACACCGGCTAATTTCATGGTTTCTTTCGCCATAGATTTATCGCCCATCTTCTCAATTTGCTCCGATGTAGCCCCGATAAATTTAATGTCGTGGTCTTTACAGATTTTCGAAAATTTGGCATTCTCTGAAAGAAAACCATAACCCGGATGGATTGCATCCGCATTTGTAATTTCTGCTGCCGAAATAATATTGGCAATATTCAGATAGGAGTCTTTGCTTGTCGGAGGACCAATGCAAACAGCTTCATCGGCAAAACGCACATGTAAGCTTTCTTTATCGGCAGTTGAGTAAACAGCTACTGTTTTGATGCCCATTTCATTAGCTGTTCGAATGATACGAAGGGCAATTTCACCGCGATTGGCGATTAAAATCTTTTTAAACACGTCAGTTCCGATTTAAGTTTTTCAGGCTGGCTCAACCACAAAGAGAGGCTGGTCATACTCTACCGGGCTTGCATCATCTACCAATACTTTTACAATGCGACCCTTTACATCACTCTCAATCTCATTGAATAACTTCATGGCTTCAATGATACAAATCACCTTGCCGGCTGAAACTTCATCACCAACATTAATGAAGGGTGGTTTGTCAGGCCCCGCTGAACGGTAGAAGGTACCAATCATTGGCGATTTGATGATTGTCTGATTGGGATTTGCTTCTGGTTTGGCAGCCACCGGTGCAGCTGCCACTGGCGCAGGTGCAGCTACAGGAGCCACTGGTGCTGGTGCATGCGCAACCTGCTGCTCGGCCGGAACCTGATAAATAATGGTTTCCTTGGCTTTGCTTGCAGGATTTTCAGTCTTTACAGTGAGTTTAAATTCATCTGTCTCTAACGAAACTTCGCAAACGCCAGATTTCGCAACAAATTTAATGAGGTCTTGAATTTCACGAATGTCCATAATTTTTTGGGTTTAATTTAACCAATCGTTTGAAGTATTAGCTGTTATAGGCCCATTTTACCCAGATGGCACCCCAGGTAAAACCACCACCAAAAGCAGCCAATACAATATTATCTCCTTTTTTTAATTGCTTCTCCCATTCGTACAAACACAATGGAATCGTTCCGTTGGTTGTATTGCCATACCGTTGAATGTTGAGCATTACTTTCTCGCTTCCAATGCCCATGCGCGAAGCAGTGGCATCAATAATACGCTTGTTGGCCTGGTGTGGAACCAGCCACTTGATATCCTCAGCACTTAACTGATTGCGCTCCATGATCAATGCTGCTGCATCAGCCATGTTTTTTACTGCAAATTTAAATACGGGCTGACCATCCTGAAATACAAAATGCTCCCGCGCATCAACCGTGGCATGGCTGGGGGGCTTTACCGAACCTCCTGCCTTTTGATGAAGATACTGCCTGCCTGAACCATCCGAAAACATAACAGCATCTTGAATACCTACACCTTCTGTACTGGGCTCAAGCAATACTGCTCCGCCACCGTCACCAAAGATGATACAGGTACTGCGGTCAGTATAATCAATGATTGACGACATCTTATCTGCCCCCACCACAATTACTTTTTTGTAAGTACCCGACTCGATGAATTTTGAAGCCGTGGTCAGGCCATAGATAAACCCACTACAGGCAGCCTGCAAATCAAAGCCCCAGGCCTTTGTTAAGCCGGCTTTGTCGCATAAGATATTTGCAGAGGCCGGAAAAATAAGGTCAGCTGTAACGGTACAAAATATCAATAACTCAATCTCCTCCGCACGGGTTCCGGTCTTTTTAAGCAATCCTTGTACCGCCGGGAGGGCAATGTCAGTAACCCCTAAGCCTTCTCCTTTTAAAATCCGTCGCTCTTTGATTCCTGTACGTGAAACAATCCATTCATCAGTCGTGTCAACCATTTTCTCTAATTCCTGGTTGGTGAGCCGGTACTCAGGAACGTATGCCTCCACACCGGTGATTGCTGCTTGGATTTTACTCATGATGTAATACTGCTTTTATCTTGTCATTTAAGCCTGCATTTTCAATTTCATAGGCAAGTACCAGCATATTTGCAATTGCACGGCTGCTACTAATACCATGACCTACTATAACGGTAGCATTGATGCCCAAAATTGGGGTGCCTCCGTAATTCTCATAGTTGAAACGGTCGAGAAAAGGATCCCGTAATTCCCGCTCCTTGAAAAGACCGAAATAGCTTTCAGCCATTTTCAAAATTACATTTCCGGTAAAACCATCACAAACCATTACATCTGCTTTGTCGTTAAACAAATCACGCCCTTCGATATTACCGATGAAATGATAATCGTCAGCATCTTTCATTAACTGAAAGGCAGCTTGAGCAACAGCATTCCCTTTTTCTGACTCTTCACCAATGTTTATTAAACCTACTTTGGGGGTATCTATGCCCAGTACACGTTCAGCATACATCGAACCTAAAAATGCAAACTGGCTTAAAGTTTCCGGCTTGCAATCAACATTCGAGCCTACGTCAAGCAAAATACCGTAACCGCCACTTACTTTGGGCATTAACGACATGATGCAGGGGCGTTGAACTCCTTCAATTGGTTTTACACTCAATACAGCGCCAACCAACATAGCACCGGTATTTCCGGCACTACAAAAGGCCTGAATCTTTTGCTCTTTTAACAATTGAAAACCAAGCGAGATACTTGAACCCGGTTTTTGAGTAAAAGCTTTGGTTGGGTTTTCACCCATCTCAATGACCTCCTGGGCATCAATGATTAAAAAACGATTTACAGGCACATTGGCCAATGCTAAATGCTCCCTAATCAGCGTTTCAGGCCCGATAAGGGCAATCTGAACCTGTTCAGGCAACATTTCTGAAGCTAAAATAGCTCCCTGTAGGGTAGCCCGGGGCGCAAAGTCCCCACCCATGACGTCTAATCCGACTATCATTCTTGCGCTTGATTCCAGCAAAAACAATTACCGGAAATCAGGCTGTAGCTTTCGCAGGAACAACCAGTTTGCCTTTGTAATACAAATCACCGTCAACAAAATATGCACGGTGAAATAGATGTACTGTACCTGTAGTTTGGCATTTTGCCAATGTAGGTAATTCAGCTTTGTAATGCGTTCTGCGCTTATCCCTTCTGGTTTTGGAAATTCTTCGTTTAGGATGTGCCATGGTTTCAGTGTTTTATTTTGTTTCTTTAAATGCTTATAGGTTCTTTAGGGCATCCCAGCGTGGATCACTCCCCTCTGAGGTGCTGTCGCCCTGGTGATTGTTCAGCCTTGCCAAGGTTTGCTGGTCACACAATGCCTGGTTGCCTGAAATCTCACAAGGAACGATGTGAAAGGGCAGGGAAGTGGCAATATACTCATATAAATGATGAGAAATATTGAACTGGTACTCTGACCTGCTGATGTATATTATGTCCGGATCGGCATCTTCGATAGGATTTTCTGCAAAACGAAGAATCAACCTCGGTTGGATATCCAATGGATACTGCCAGTTAATTGCACAACGATCACAAGCTACCTCAACAGTACCTGAGATGTTGAACTGGAAATTCATGAACTGGGTGGTTTTTTCAAGCTCCAGACCAATTTGAAGCTGACCATTTTCAATCATAGTGCCTTCAATGGCAGCGAAAAACTGCTCATCCGCTTGAAAATCAAACGCATGTTTCCCCACGGAAAGCCCGGAAAACTGAATGATATACTGGTCAAGTGCTTTAGTCACAGGAACTAAAAAAGGAGGGCAAAGATATAAAAAAATATAATCAGACCTCTTCTGCTACTACCTCACGTACACCAGGTACCATCCGAACCAATAGATTCTCTATACCCGCCTTGAGTGTTACTGTTGCAGAAGGACAACCAGAGCAGGAGCCTTTCAATGATACAGTTACCACACCTTCATCAAACGACCTGAAAAGGATGGCGCCGCCGTCTTGCTCAACGGCTGGCTTAACATATTGATCAAGCACATCCTGAATTGATTCCTCTATACTTCCGGGTAAAATTGTTGCCTGCGGCAGTGTTGATTGGGTAAGTGGTTCAATTTCAGGATAGGTTTCAATCACAGGAAGGTTGTTGCTTAAGTAATCCTGCAAAAACTCTCTGATGGCCTGGGTTAGTTTTGACCAGTCAGCAACATCAGTTTTGGTAATTGTAACGAAGTTATTGAAGAAATAGAGTGATTTTACGTAGTTGCCTTTGAACAATTCAAGTGCCAGCGGCGAACCAGTGGCTGCGGCTGCATTGAGATACTCAACAGGGGTGTCAGCATGAATTATCAGACGGTTGGCAACAAATTTCATCGAAGCTGGGTTGGGCGTAGCCTCTGCATATACTATCACTTTGGGGGTACTCATTGTTTTTTTTTGCAAAATTAAGATAAAATGACTGATGAGTTTGATTTTTGTCATACTCTGACTAATCTCCTTTGCAAATTGAGGAAATCAAAGTAGGTTTGCAGAACATTCGAAAAAATATGGATGTTTCAGAATATCACCTTTATGCAGCGGCATTCATCCCCAGGGTTTTCTTAGGCATATTGTTCTTGTTTCAAGGATATGATGCTTTGTTCAGGCTTGGTATTCCGGCAGTTATAGAAACATTTGAGTATCCCCTGAAAAACAAAGGGGTACCCCGTTTCCTACTAACCATGGGTTCATGGTACACATCGCTGGCAAAGTTAATTGGTGGTATTCTGCTGATTCTGGGCTTGTTTACCCATTTGGCATTGTATATGCTCGGACTTGATTTGATGTTTGTTGCAATTACCTTTGGCCTGATGCGCCCTCTTTGGGATATGCAGTTCGTTTTTCCACGCCTGGTGCTGCTGATTTTTTTGCTAATTATTCCGATTGAGTGGAATGTTATTTCATTAGACCACCTTCTGTTTCCTTAAAATTTGAACAAATGACGATATCAATCAATAACCAGCGCAGACTGGAAGAACTAAATGCTGATTTCCAAGGGGCATTCCCTTATTTGAAAATCGAATTCTTTGCAGGTACACACCAGCGGGGAGGCAGCTCTGCTAAGGATGCCCGTCTGGATACTTCAATTAAAGTACAAGACTGCCGTACCTCTGGGGCAGAAGGCAAGCTGGCAATTCGCGAAGACATGACAGTAGCTGAATTAGAACAAACATTTGCACGTGAGTACGGACTTGCAGTACAGGTGTTTCGTAAATCCGGAAACCATACCTGGCTCGAAACCACAGCATCTGATTTCTGGACATTAAATAAACAAAACCAGATGGGGCGGGAGCTCAATGCGATGGACGACGAACAAGTTGCGAAAGAAGAAATAGATTTTGACTGATAAATGAAGGCACACGAAATTGATTACAAAATCATCGGCGAAGAAATGCAATGCCTTGAGATTGAACTCGATCCGGGTGAGGCAGTTGTAGCTGAAGCCGGAGCGCTGATGATGATGGAAAGTGGTATCCGGATGGATACCATCTTTGGAGATGGAAGAGGACAACAGCAAGGAATCTTCGGAAAACTACTCAGCGCCGGTAAAAGGGTGCTCACCGGTGAAAGTTTATTCATGACGGTGTACACCAATCATGGTATGGGCAAGCAACATGCCACGTTTGCATCACCATATCCGGGTAAAATCATCCCTATTGACCTTGAACTGATGGGAGGCAAAGTAATTTGCCAGAAAGACTCATTTCTATGTGCTGCCAAAGGGGTGTCTATTAGCATCGAATTTCAACGCAAACTTGGTACCGGGTTTTTCGGAGGTGAAGGTTTTATCATGCAGAAATTAGAAGGCAGTGGCTTCGCCTTCGTGCATAGCTGTGGCACCATTCTTGAAAAAGAACTCAAGGCGGGTGAAACATTAAGAGTAGACACCGGCTGTATCGTAGCGTTTACCCAACAGGTTGACTACGACATCCAATTCGTGGGCGGAATAAAAAACACACTCTTCGGTGGCGAAGGTGTATTTTTAGCAAGCCTTACCGGCCCGGGCAAGGTATGGGTGCAGTCATTGCCATTTAGCCGCTTAGCTGGCCGTGTGCTCGCAAATGCACCGGGCGCACTCAGAAGTGGCAAAGAGGAGGGAAGCATTCTCGGCGGTTTAGGCAATCTCTTTGATGGAGATAATAACTGAGCTATTCGCCTAATTGCGAGCCCAATACATGCATCTTGCGGAAGATGGCAATCACCTCATCACAAAATGATTCGGTGATTTTTGCCTTCAGATCGGCCAGACTGCCAACATCGCCCTGACTGACTTTATAGGTCTGTTCATAAGGACCCACCTCAAATTTCACCAAAAATTTCTCATTCATGCTGAAGATGCTGATGGTCAGTTGAGGGTGGGGTATTGAATCAATGATGCGCATGGTAATTTAATTAAGGCGAACGCAGATGGGTTAAGCCTGGTTCTTTGTATTCTATTCAATTTCAGCACATTAGCTGCTTATTCTGTTGCAGATTTTTTGAAAATCGCAATAAATGCATTTGCTTAAATCATCGGTTTTCTCAAAGAAAGTATCGTTTTGTACCAATTTATTTGCCATTTTTTCGAAAAACAAATTAACATCTTCTACATCAGCCAGTTGGTGTTCAAATGCAAGCAGCCCGGAGGAAGGCTTTCTTAGACTAATGATACCAGCCTGAATCTGCTTACCCGGAAATGCCTTTTTTGCTAAATGACTGTACAGAAGCAGCTGCATTGCTTTGCCCATACCGTCTTTATCGTAAATATCATTTAAGGATTCAATTTTTAAGGTTTTTGCATCAACAATACCCGTTTTGTAGTCAATGATACGAATAACCTTGTCGCCTATTAAATCAATGCGGTCAGCAAAGCCTCCAATCTGCAAGCACCCTAAATCACTTTCAGCTTGCATGGCATCTTTCATCAGTAATTCAAGTTCAATAATTTCAAGTGCCTGGCCCTGCGCATTAAATACACGCATTTCTTCTCTCAGGTAATTGCCAAGCATCTGTTCAGCAGCCTTGAAAATCAAAAAGTTCTTGCCCTGCATCAGCACTTCTTCGTCAACCTTTTCAGCAAATACAGCAGCAATCTTTACGGGAAGCGCTTTCAGCATTTCAATGTAATCGGATTCCTGCACCTTTTTCCCTTTCAAAGGCTCAAAGAAATCCTGTAACACTTTGTGTACAATGATTCCCAAAACATCGTCGCCTATATCATCTTCAAGTTCGTCCTCGATTTTTAAGCCACTGAGGTATTTGAAATAAAAATGGAGCGAACAATCGAGGTAAAGACTGAGTGCAGAAGGGGAGAGGAACTTATCATTTTCTTTTCCGAAACGTTTGTAAAGCCGCTCCATCAATGCCTTACTTTTTTCAATTTTTATCTCAGGGTCGGTAAATGCTTTTACATCCGGCACCCAAATATCATGTTGTATTATCGTGCCTTGCACCTTCAGTTCTTCTTCCAACTGGGCAATAAATCGGCTCTTTTCTCCCTTGGCGAACTCATCAGGCTCGGTGTTGTAAACAAGATGGATGTTTTCAGCACGTTGCAATAAACGGTAGAAGTGCCATGCATAAACTGCATCCCTCTCCCGATATCCGGGTAAACCATAAGCAGCCCCTATGTCAATTGGGATGAAAGAATTCTGACTTCTCCCCTTAGGAAGTATGCCTTCGTTGACTGAAAGCAGGATAATATTCTTGAAATCAAGATTCCGGGTTTCTAACAAACCCATCACCTGCAAGCCATCAAGCGGTTCGCCATAGAAAGGCAAACTGCTTTGCCTGAGCAATTGCTCAAAAAGCCGCTGAAGGGTCTTTAACGAATCAAACGCCGGATATTTATCCAGATAGGTCTGAAGCTTGTTGAACAAGTTACTTAGCGCAAAAAGCGCCTCCTGTCGCATAATTTGGCTGCCATTAGTGCCCTGGTAAAGTGCCGTTCTCAACGCTTCTGTTATTTCACGAAGATTGCTTATTGCTGTCTTTGAATCCGCATTCCAGTCGCTTAACAGCATTGCAAGGCACTCCTGTTCCTGTTCGCTGGCTTTACTGAGTCGTTGAATACGTTCAAGGCCTACAAACACCAACTGCCCTTTACTCAAAATATGCTGGCATTGTCTTAAAAATGAGCCTGGTAATAACTGCGCAGTAAGCGGGTGCTGAAACAAACGCAACAGGTCTTTGTGGTACCAAGCTATTGAATTTTTGCCCTTTTTGGCATGTGCCCGCAGGTCGAACAATATCTGAAAAAATGTGGCCTCCGAAAGCAAATGCAAGGGGTAACCCATGGTAACATTTACCTGCCCCGTTTCGGCAGGCAATTGCTCTAATACTGGTATAAGAAGGCTTTCGTCACACAATACAAGCGCTGTTTCTTTTAAATCGGATGCCGATTGCATAAGGCCTTGTATCAGACTTCCGGCAAATACAGCCTGACCTGTATTGCGCGAAACCCCTGTGATGTTAATCGTTTTTTTTGTTTCTGTGAAATATTGATTGGTGAATTTCAAGGTTGAAAGTCCGTAATTCGACTTAAATTGACGCATGAAATAACCTGCTTCATTTTGCACATTATCAAGATAATAGCTATCGGAATCCCAATAAAGACTTGCCATTCCAATTTTCTCGAAAGCCCTGATAAAGCGTTGTTCGGCCTGATTCAAAGCATTAAAACCTGCGAAAACAATATGTTTCCAGGGGATAGATGCTGCCAATGCCTGTGCATTTTCAGCCAGATGTCGAAAAGCCATGGCTTGTGTTGGGCTGTTTTGCTTATGCAGTTGCTCACGCAAAGCACTGTACCACAGGCCCATTCTCGACCAAAATGCAAGGTAGCGCTCCTGGTTGCTGGTAAGTGTTTGGCCGTCGGGCGACCAGTTTTTTAGTGCATAAGCCTGGTCAACATGCCTGAAAAATTTAGCAGTTTCAAGCAGGTATAAATCGGCTTCCTCGTAATCGTGCAATAATTGCGTGGCCCAGGAACTGAATTGCTCAAACGACTCGGCCTTTTCACTTTCAAGCCCACGATATACTTCATAGAATTCAAAAAGAAGCGCAATAGGGTCAATCAGGTTGAAACCGGTAAGCTGCTGTACAAATTCTTCCATCGAAAGCAAGGCTGGTAGCCATTGTGTTGAGGGGTGAAGTCGTTGAAGCTCCTGCTGGTAAAACAGCCTTGCCCTGCGGTTTGAAAATACAACACATACATCGCCTGATGCTGCTCCAAAGGGCTCTAAAATTGTTTCGGCAATTGACTTTAAAAATGATTCAGCCATAAAGGGCCGAATATACTTCGAATCAATGAACTATTGTGGAAGTCTTAAATTGAAGGTGCTGCCACTGCCTGGCACCGACTGCACGCTAATAGTACCCCCCAGCTTTTCAACTGCATGCTTAACATTCGCCAAACCAAGTCCTTTGCTCTGCTCACTGGAGGCTGCAATCGTATAATGGGCATCAAAAATGCGATTCAGATGCTCAGCAGCAATACCAATTCCATTGTCTTCAACAAATATTTCGATATAACCCGCTCCGGGCAATGACCTTAAACGAATATACGGGTTCACCTTGTGGGGGTCATGGTACTTTATTGCATTAGAAATCAGGTTAGCCAAAATGATGCGTAATTGTGCGGGTTCAGTTCTTACAATGCTTCCGGGCTGAATTTGGTTTTGTAACTGAACAGTAGCAGCATCCCTGGCGAATTTCAACTCTTCGAAAATTTCATTGATTAATAACATCAAATCAATGTCTTCTTTGCCCGATTCCTGGCCACGATTTTTTAATGAATGAATAATTTCAGAGGTAAAACGCTCTAATTTCTGAATGCTTTTCTCCATCATGTTCAGGTAGTTATTGAACTCTAACGGATTCTTTTCTTCACGTGCAAGGCCAATAAGCCCACTTATCGAATTCATGGGAGCCCTTAAATCATGTGATAAAATCTTTACCACACGGTCAAGGTCTTGATTGGCACGTTCAATCTCATCAAACTGCGCCATAAATCGCTCATCAGCCATTTTCCTGTCAGTAATATCAATCATGCTCAGGCAGATGGCACGCACCTTTCCGCTGTTTTCATCTGTTACCGGACTTAAACCGAATTCAAACCAATGACTTGCGGTACCTTGAAACGAATACTTCATTTCCCAGCTAACCCGTGTATTTTGCATCACATCTTCGAGCTTCTTAATGAATTCAGGGTGCATTTCAGCATTTAGGTAATCTAACAAAGGTTTTCCCTCCTGCATCTCCATCCCCATCAGGTACGATGCCTGGCGGCTGGCTGTGGTGTTAAAGGTTTTTATCCGGAAATACTCATCAAGTAACACAATACCCTGAATTACATTGTTGAAGACCGAATCAAGCATTACCACCGTCTCTTTAAGCAATGCGCCTGAACGACGTTCTTTGCTTATATCTTTAAAAATCCGGATAACCCCCAGCAATTCTCCCTGATCACCGTGTAACAACGACACTTTGTTGTCTATCCACAACAGCTGGTGTTGGCTGGTAATTAATTTCGATTCCCATTGAACCAGGTGACCACTTAAATTGTCCCTTAATTCATTGTTGAGTTTCACTTTATCAATCTCCGGATAAATCAAGTCTATTGAACGGCCGGTCATAAAAGCCGCATTATATCCGAATGTATTGGCTGCTGCCTCATTCCAGTATATCACATGACCTGAACGGTCAACCACAGCTACAGGCTCCTGAACGCTGCTGAGGATATTCGATTGGAACATTACCTCCTTCTGTACCTTTCGCCGGTCAGTGATGTCGTCGGCAATCAGTAAAAAGCAAGGTTTGCCTTCATAAGAAAGTGAGCGTATCCGGCATTCTGTGTACAAATTTGTACCGTCTTTTCTAACAAAACGGTAGAGCAAAACCTGTTCTGGTGCCGGATGTTTGACAATTTCTGTGCCTTCGGGCAATAAATCTGTCCAGCTTTTCGCCTGAAGTTCTGATTCGGTAAACCCAAACCGGGCTATGGCTGAATGATTTGCCCTGACAATAGCACCACTTTGCTCATCACAAATCAGCGTCGCAAGAGGTGTTTCTTCAAAAAGCAGACGGTAGGTCTCTCTGCTTTGGCTTAAAAGCCCTAAATTTTTCTTCCTTTCTAATGCATAAAGCATTGATTTGATCAGCAATTTCTCGTCAAATTCACCTTTTACAAGGTAGTCTTGCACCCCTTGATTTACAGCATCTAACGCCACCTGGTTATCATTCAGCCCGGTAAGAATCACCACCGGCGTTGCCCCGGCGGCAAGCATTACCTGTTCAAATGTGTTTTTCCCCTCACTATCCGGCAGTGCCAGATCAAGAAGTACTAAATCAGGTGCTTGTTGTTGAATGATAGAAAGTGCCTGCTGAAGGGTCTCGCAATGGCTATAAGTCAAATGCTTTCCATAAAAGCCCTCCAGCATCTGCCTGATCATGGCATAATCAGCCTGGCTGTCTTCAACAATCAGAATATGCAATTGCTCAGCAGCCACAGTAAATATTTGAAATACGCAAGACCAATTGCTTCATGCAAATAGATTCAATACCCATACGGATACAGGGCATAAAGGTTACTGAATTGCGAAGGGGCGAGGAGGGCGCCTATCTGGGTTCCTGATTGGTGCCAAAAATGCGTTCGAGTATCGCATTTAGAAAAGACAAAATCAGGCTGAACAACAAGGCCCACCAGAAATTGGCCACTTCAAAACGGTCGAGCATAGCATCTGCCACCAAAATAATACAGGCATTGATAACCAACAAAAAAAGCCCAAGACTAAGCACTGTAGCAGGGATGGTTAATATAACCAATACCGGCTTTAGAAAGGCATTCAAAAACGATAAAACCAAAGCTATTACAATCGCATCCCAGATTTCAACCCGGGTGACCCCTTTAAGTAAATAGGTAGTAATCAGAACCGCTAATGCCGAAACCAATATACGGGCTATCCAGTTTTTCATGCCACCAAAATATTCTTTTTCTCGGTATAATGGTATAACCATGTTTCTTGCTTTTGAATTATTTTTACCCGGATGAAAATAGTTACCGTTATAGGTGCCAGACCGCAGATTATCAAAGCTGCCGCACTAAGCAGAGCCATTAAGAAAATAAATGATTTCGAAAATTTCATTGACGAAGTTATTGTGCACACAGGTCAACACTACGACCCTGAAATGTCAGAAGTGTTCTTTCGTGAACTTGGAATACCCCAACCAGACTATAACCTGGGTGTTGGGTCAGGCCATCATGGAACACAAACTGCCGCGATGATTGATGGCATTGAAAAAATTTTACTTGATGAAAAACCCGACTGGCTGGTGGTGTACGGCGACACAAACTCTACCCTGGCTGCTGCCATTGCAGCTTCAAAAATTCATATTCCTGTGGCACATATTGAGGCAGGCTTGCGCTCGTTCAACAAATCAATGCCCGAGGAAATTAACCGGATTGCATGTGACCATGTGTCAACGCTTTTGTTTACACCAACGAAGACTGGATTTCAAAATCTGATTTCAGAAGGTTTTAAAATAACAAACTCTGCGCCCTATACCATTGACAAGCCTGGTATCTTTCATTGCGGAGATGTGATGTACGACAACAGCCTGTATTATGGTGAAATCGCCAGAAGTAAAACCAATATCGCCGAAAGGTTGCAATTGCTACAAAAGCCATTCTATCTTGCTACAATTCACCGAAATAACAATACTGACGACCCTGAGCGACTGAACAACATCTTTGGTACCCTGCTTAAAATCACAGAAACTTCGGGGGTAAGGATGATTCTGCCATTGCACCCCCGTACTAAAAAGATGATGGAGGCCGGCCTGGAGCCTGAATTAAAAGCCAGATTGTCTGAAAACACAATTCATATTGTTCCACCAGCCAGTTTTTTAGAAATGATAGTGCTTGAACAATTGTCGCAAATGGTGTTTACCGATTCGGGAGGGGTACAAAAAGAAGCTTACTTTTTTGAGCGTCCATGCATCATCCTTCGGCCTGAAACAGAATGGGTAGAGCTGGTACAAAATGGTACCGCCCGGATATGCGATGCCGACCCTGAACGCATCATGGAGGCATTCAGGTATTTTAACAACAACGAAAACCTGGAGTTTCCTCCTGTTTTTGGCGATGGAAATGCTGCTAAATTTATTCTGAATCATTTTATTTTTAATGTTTAATCTAATTCTTCTCCTACAAGAACACGGATGCCAGATCAAGCGCTGCTGCTAATTTATTCGCCTAAAATTTCTTCAAGGAGCAAATACATTTTCAGGTTGTTCTTTAGGGAAATGTTGCAGTTGAACTTCAGGTTATGCAGCGACATTGCAGAATTTACTGCCTATAAAGGGCCAAAATTCAGTTATGCAGGTCAACCGGTCGGGGAGGAGCTTTTCTTTTTTGCTGCTGGTTTGTTGTTTGAAAGTGGTATTGTAGTTCAGGAAATAAGCTTTAGTCAATGCAGAGGGCTGCCTTGCTTCTATCCGGCAAAACGTAAATCAGCCCTGCCTTTTGACCCTTTTGCAGCCGCTTTTTTTCTGGTGAGCAGGTACGAAGAATATCTCCCGCATATAAAAGACGAACATGGACGCTTCAGTTCAACACAGAGTATGGCATCGCTGCATGGCTTCATGCAAAAACCACTTGTTAATATCTGGGCAGCTTGGATACAAGAAATTCTTTCCCAACATTTTCCATCAATAAAACTATATCAACCGGTATATCGGTTCATCCCCACCATTGATATTGACAATGCCTGGGCCTACAAAAGAAAAGGATTTATCAGAATTGGCGGGGGGATGATTGCCGATTTGCTGCAATTTGATTTTAAAAAATTTCGTGAACGAACCTATACGGTACTGGGCATGAAAGACGATCCTTATGATACGTATGATTATCAGGTTGAACTCATCCACCGGTATCAACTCGAGCCGATTTATTTCATTCTAATGGGCGATTACGCCACCTGGGATAAAAACGTGCCATATCAGAACAAGGCCTTTCAGTCGCTTATTAAATTTCTTGCCGACTTTGGTGAGGTCGGCATTCATCCTTCCTACGCATCAAATCAGGAACCTTTAAAACTAAGATTAGAAATCAATCGCCTCTCAGGAATTCTACACAGGGAAATTCGCAGCAGCAGGCAACATTTTCTCCGTATAAACCTGCCCCATACGTATCAACGTTTGATTGATCTTGATATTCGCGACGACTATACGATGGGTTACCCTGACCAGCCCGGTTTTAGAGCCAGTATTTGTACCCCCTTCTTTTTTTATGATCTCGATCTTGAAATAGAAACCCCACTCAAGTTGCATCCGTTCTGCCTAATGGATGGCACTTTAAAAGATTATATGAAATTACAGCCCGAAGAGACCTACCCACTGATTACAAAGTTGATTGATGAAGTGAAGGCGGTACGCGGGGAGTTTATTACCATCTGGCACAATGAATCGTTTGCCGAGAACGACCGTTGGAAAGGCTGGAGAAAAGTATATGAATTTATATTAGACAACGCTGCAGTTTATGAATGATGAGCTACCGAAACTCAATTATTTTACACACCGTTCAATTAACAAAATCAGGTGGAATCAATGTATCGCTTCCAGCTCTAATGGCTTGGTGTATGCATTAAGCTGGTATTTAGATGCCGTAACGAACGAAAGCTGGGATGCACTCATTTCAGATGATTTTCGCTGGGTAATGCCCATTCCGCTGAAACGCAAGGCCGGTATAACTTATCTGCCCACACCGCCCTTTGTGCAGCAATTGGGCATTTTTGGCCCCGGGCCGTTTACGCCAGCGTTAACAGATCATTTCTGTAAACACATCGCCGCAAATGTGAAATTGACCGACTATCAGTTGAATTATGCGAATGCCCCAACGAGCCTCCCCGGTTTTGTCAATAAAGAACGCAACAATCTGGTACTTGAACTGCCTGAAAATCGGCTTGAACTGCCGGGTATATTCAATGAAAATACCAATAGAAATATCCGCAAGGCTGAGAAAGCAGCTATCAGCCTGAGTACCGGATCTATCAGGAGCATGATTAATTTATTTATGCAGAACAAGGGGGGAGATGTGCCCCAATGGAATGTTAAAACTTACAATACACTCGAACGTTTGTATAATATGTGCATGATGCGCAATTCAGGCGTATCGTTGGGGGCATATAACCATGTAGGCGAAATGATTGCCGGGGTATTTATTTTGCAATGGAATGGCAGGGCCACTTTCATTTTTTCTGGAAATTCAGAACAAGGTAAAGAATATGGTGCTTTGCCTGCATTGCTCAATAAATACATGAAAGAAGCCCCGGCAACAGTGAAAATATTTGATTTTGAAGGTTCTGACGACCCCGGTCTTGCAAGATTTTATGGCGGTTTTGGGGCAATTCATGCGAACTACGTACATTTGAAACAAAACAAGCTACCTTTAGCGCTCAGGTGGTTAAAAAAATAGTTATGACGTATCATGTATTAAGCAATGCAAATTCACTTGTCAATGAGTTTATTGGCGAACTGCGTGACGTTTCTATTCAAGCTGATAGCATGCGCTTTAGGAGAAATCTCGAACGACTGGGAGAAATCTTTGCATACGAGATCAGCAAAACCCTTCATTACCAAACCAAAGAAATTACTACCCCCCTCGGCGTAGCTACTTTGCCTGTACTGGCCGATCAACCCGTGATTGCCACTATACTTAGAGCTGGCTTACCGCTTCATCAAGGTTTGTTAAATTATTTCGACCGGGCTGAAAATGCATTCGTGTCAGCCTACCGGAAACACCATCAGGATGGCAGTTTCGACATCAAGGTAGAATACCTGAGCAGCCCGAACCTAAGTGATAAGGTGCTCATTATTAGTGACCCCATGCTTGCAACCGGCGCTTCTATGTGGCTTTCGTACAAGGCCTTAACCGGGCGTGGGAAACCCCGCCATATACATCTGATTGGACTCATCGCCAGTCAGGAAGGTGTAGAATATGTAAAAAAACACATGCCTGAAAATACTACAATATGGTTAGGTGCCGTTGATGATGAGCTAACGGTACAGTCGTATATCGTCCCGGGTTTAGGTGATGCTGGTGATTTGGCCTTTGGCAAAAAAGTATGAATATCACCGATTTTGATGCCCTTTTTTGGGTAAAATGCCTTGAAGTGGCTCTTATTGCCAGTGTTAAGTTTCTTTTAGCGCCTTTTGAAGCTGAACGACAAGGCTTTACCATGACTCAGGCAATGCTCATTACCACATCGGGTGGGCTTGCAGGTATCACCGCATTTCTTTTTGCAGGAGATGCACTTTTTGCCGGATGGCGGCACTTAAAAGCTATGGTGTTGGCGCTGTTTTCAAAGAAAACTACCAGTGAGTTAGAAAATAAAATGCCAAAAAAAGTAAAGCCAGAAGGCCGAATAATTCATTTTGTCCGCACCAGATTCGGTTTGGGAGGTATTGCCTTTGTTACTCCTTGTATTATTTCAATACCAGTGGGTACGCTTGTTGCAGCCGGATTGTACCGTTCAAAATGGCGTATTTTCATGTATACCGGTTTTTGGCTTGTTTGCTGGTCGTTTTTGCTGAATTTTGCCGCTCAATACCTTGAACTTTCACAGTATCTGAATTTCTAATCTGCCTTGAGTACAAAATTTAAACATATTTTCTTCGACCTCGACCGAACGCTTTGGGATTACGAAACCAATAGTCAAATTGCACTTACCAGCATTTTTAAAGGTTTTATTCAACCCAATGTAGATTGTAGCTTCGATGCGTTTTGCGATGCTTTCTTTACTCAAAACGATATTGTCTGGTCGCTGTTCTCTGCCAATAAAATAGACAAAGAACAATTGAGAAGAGACCGGTTCAGAATGACCCTTAATCATTTGCAAAACCCTGATGATGAACTTGCTGCAAAAGTTGAAAAGGCATTTGTTTTTGAAATGTCTGATAAGGGTGCACTTTTCCCCGGGGCAGTTGAATTGTTGAATTTTTTAGCACCGCGCTATGAATTACACATTCTAACAAATGGCTTTGAAGAGTCACAGTCGAAAAAATTAGAGAATGCAGGTATCCTGCATTTTTTCAAAAATGTGATTACAAGTGACTTGGCGGGGCACCGAAAACCAGCTCCTGAAATGTTTGAGTTTGCTTTCAGCTACACAGGTGCAAAGAACACCAATAGCCTGATGATTGGCGACGACCCCTTCGTTGACATTGCAGGTGCAATGAATGTAGGTATGGAGGCCGTATTATACAATACGGCAAAGCTTGAGCATCCATATACTGACACACCGGAAGTGAAAACCCTGGCGCAACTGCCTGCGCTTTTGCGGCAGCTTGAAATTCGGAGAAACTGAGCAGCCTTTGTAAGTTTCTGCGTAAATCTTTCAAAATCACAGCGAACTTATCATACGCTGTACCGTAACACCATGTGTTTGATTTTGTAAGAGTGTTATGCTTGAGAAACGTGCAAAACTAATTACCCGAATAGCCTTTTTATTGCTTTTTGCCCTGGTGCCATATTATGCTTACTGGATGTGGACCGGATGGGACGTACTGCTGCAAATAGAACTCTTAAATCTGGTTCCCCTGGCCGGGATTTTTTTGTTTGTAAAATTGAAAAAATATGCCTGGGCCTCATTTTTTGTAGTATTACTCCCATTGCTGAACGTATATATTTATGATGAAGGCTTCTTTGGGCCATATACTTTCGCTTATGATTTCTTTCCGATTCTTGTAGCGAATGTCGTGCTGTTTTCAAAGCGTGAACGGGTATTCCCCATGGTAGGTATCCTGATGCTGATTTTAGTATTTACCTTTACCAACATACCGGGCATGTCGCCCCGATTATATACCTTATTTCCTGAGCATTCGCCCAATCCAAAAGTACTCAACCTACTAACATTTTTTACAGCGCTTGTAACCACTATTATAGGGGTTTATTTTATTGTGCGTAATTATATTAATGCAGGCAAGCGTTTAAAGGAACTACTCGATAAAGCAAACGAATTAGCCGACCTGAAAACGCAATTTCTCAGTAACATGAGCCATGAGATACGTACTCCACTCAATGCGGTGATTGGTATGAGCAATCTGATGTTAGAAGAACATCCACGCAAAGATCAGAAGGAGCGGCTTGAAGTGCTGAGGTTTTCAGCAGATAATCTACTGTATATCATCAATGACATTCTTGATTATTCAAAACTGGAAGCAGGAAAGCTTCACCTGAGTAAAAAACCATTTTTACTAAAAGCAACCATTCTGCATCTATATAAAGGCCTTGAACCGCAAGCATCAGCTAAAGGTTTACGGATGATTCTTCATTTCGACGATAAGATTTCAGAGCTGCTAATGGGTGATGTCAACCGTTTAGTGCAAGTGATGAATAACCTTATACAGAATGCTATTAAATTTACCGAAAAGGGTACCATCCGCATAGATGTCAACCTGCAGGCCGATGGTTCGATTGGTTTCTTTGTTGAAGATACGGGTATAGGCATTCCTGACGACAAGCTTGAAACCATCTTTGAACGCTTCAGCCAGGTGAATACCAATTCGAACCGAAAACATGGAGGCACAGGGCTAGGGCTTGCCATCAGCAATAAATTATTAGAATTACATGATAGCAAACTGATGGTTTGGAGTAAGCCCGGTACGGGTTCACGGTTCAGCTTCTCGGTACATTATGAGGCACTTCCTGAAGCTGACATAGAAAAGTTGATGCCTGAGATCATACCCGAACACCATCCCTTGCATTGCACCATCTTACTGGCAGAAGACAATCCAATCAATCAGCTGGTAGCCAGAAATTTTATTGAAAAATGGGGGGCGCAGGTGGATGTGGCATCAAACGGGATAGAAGCAGTACAAATGGCTGCTGCAAACCATTATGATTTGATTTTAATGGATTTGCAAATGCCTGAAATGGATGGCTTTGAGGCAACCAAAAAGATAAGGCAATTACCTGAACCCCATTACAAACAAATACCCATCATAGCCCTCACTGCCTCTTCTATCATCGAAGTGCAGGAAGAATATATTCAGGCCGGAATGAACAATTATATGCGTAAACCATTCGTG
Organism: Bacteroidia bacterium; assembly: GCA_019695235.1. GTDB lineage: Bacteria > Bacteroidota > Bacteroidia > M30B66 > M30B66 > JAIBAI01. The sequence continues at coordinate 31,212 of JAIBAI010000025.1, forward strand.
CCGTCTGAATTATACCAAATGATTGCCACCTATATCTGGCAGCCCAAAGTGGTGAACCTGCCAATACAAAGAGCTTGATTATCAAACGGCCCGGAGCAGGAAATAATTCTTTTTGCCCTTTTGAACCAAAAGGTAACGCTGGTTAAGCAACAAGCCAGTAGTAATGTTTGCATTGGGCTCAAGGAATTTCGTTTTGTTCAAACTAAGTGCTCCCTGTTGGATAGCCTTTCTTGCTTCGCCTTTTGATGGGTAAATTGCGGAGTCAACTGCCAGCAGGTCTGTAAGATTTATACCGGTATTTAACTTTTCTTTTGAAACTTCAAATACGGGGACCCCTTCGAACATCTCCAAAAACACCTGTTCGGGCATTGCAATTAGCTGCTCTGCTGTACCTTGTCCAAATAAAATTTCTGTAGCCGCAATGGCATTGTCATATTCAGTCTGGCCATGCACCAGAATTGTCACCTCACGCGCCAATGCCTTTTGCAACTGGCGTAAATGAGGCGCCTGCTCATGTGCTGCTACAAGCTCTTCAATTTCATTTTTACCGAGAAATGTGAATATCCGGATGTAACGCACCGCATCTTCATCAGAAACATTCAACCAAAATTGGTAAAAATGATACGGAGAGGTTTTACTTGCATCCAGCCAGACATTCCCTTGCTCTGTTTTTCCGAATTTTGAGCCGTCGGCCTTGGTTATCAAAGGGCAGGTGAGGGCATAGGCTTCACCGCCACTCATGCGCCGGATTAGCTCAGTTCCGGTTACGATATTACCCCATTGGTCAGTACCACCCAATTGAAGTTTTACTGATTTATTTTTCCACAACCAGTAAAAATCATAACCCTGAATCAACTGGTAGGTGAATTCGGTAAATGAGATACCGGTTTCCATACGGCGCTTTACCGAATCTTTGGCAGCCATATAATTAACGGTAAGGTGTTTGCCTACATCACGTAAAAAATCAAGCAAACTGAAATCCTTAAACCAGTCGTAATTATTTACCAATTCAGCCCCCGCATTGAAATCAATAAAGCGTTTCAGCTGATTTTCAATGCCCGTAACATTCTCACGAAGCGTATCTTCTGAAAGCATCTTGCGCTCTTCGTTTTTAAATGAAGGGTCGCCAATCATACCCGTAGCGCCTCCAACAAGTGCAACCGGACGATGTCCGTGTCTTTGCAGATGCATCAGTAAAATAATTTGCACCAGGCTGCCAATATGCAGCGAATCAGCTGTAGGGTCAAAGCCAATATAGGCACTTACTTTTTCTTTAGCCAACAATTCTTCAGTACCCGGCATCATATCATGAAGCATGCCACGCCAACGCAATTCTTCTATCAGATTCATCAGTTTTCTTTTTGCAAAAATAAGCGGGATTTTCCCTCTACGAAATTTTCATCAGCATAGTTAGCCGATACAAATCGAGTATGAACAAGCTGGGACGCTTCTGACGCAATTGCCATTGGCATATTGGCAATAGCAACAAAGTGAAAACCCATGCAAAAGGATATATCATTGGCCGCCGGAACCATTGATACCAGTACACCAGTTTACTTTTTACCGGAAATGCAATACCGCGTTGCATGCAAATTTGCCGCAATAAAATCAGGTTATTGAGCGATTGCCCTATTTTCAGCAGAAACTGATCTTTTGATTCAAGCCCGGTATGCTCAACCGGATTGTGAATGTGTACAATGTTAACGCCTTTGCTAAGTAGCTCATAAGCGAAAAAGGTATCTTCATACCCATAACCAGAAAAAGTCGTGTCGAACTGAACCTGCCTGAAATCTTCACTGTGAACAACAAAATTATTACTCAGAAAATTATTCACAGGGTCGCTCATACGCTTCACAGGGTCAATCAGTTCCCTCTCACTACACCACAACCAGTGAAGATATTTGGTTGCATCAGCCGGAGGCTGTTTTTGGTAAATACGCCCACCACTTAATAGTTCGCCTTTCTGCATCCGGTCAATAAAGTTCTTTGCTAATTCAGCATTTACCGAAGCATCCGCATCGCAATCTAAAAACCACAAGAATTCACCTTGCGCTTCAGCAGCTAACTGATTTCGGATGGCACTCCGGCCAATATTGGTGCCAAGCTCTCGGTAATGTATTTCTATTCGTTTATCCTGCACCACCTGAGAATTGAGCTCTCGATATTTTTTATCAGAATGGTCGTCGAGACAACGAATTTCAAAACTGATATTGCTACTGCTAAGCTGAATAAATAATTCATTTACCAATGCGTTTACATCCTCCTGGTAAATGGGAATTAAGACCGATAAGGTCATCTTACAGCAGGTTTGAATCGAGAATCTTCCCCTGGTCACATTTCAGGGTACGGGCATGGTGCAGTTCAAACAAAGAATAATCATGCGTTGCAACCAGCACAGTCCTTCCGGCTTTACAAATCTCAAGCAGTAATTGTAAAATCTCTGCGGTGGTTTCCGGGTCTAAATTCCCGCTGGGTTCATCTGCCAGTATCAAATCGGGGTCATTGATAAGTGCGCGTGCAATACCAAGCCTTTGCTGTTCACCACCAGAAAGCTGATGTGGCATTTTGTGTTTCTTTGTTTGTAAACCAGTTTTTTGCAAAACATCATCAATGCGCGTCTGTATTTCAACTTTATTTTTCCATCCTGTGGCTTTCAGAACGAATTGTAGGTTTTGCTCAACATTCCGGTCGTATAACAACTGGAAATCCTGAAAAACTATTCCAATCTTCCGCCTAAGAAACGGAATGTCCTTTTTTTTCAATTTCCTGAGGTCAACTCCGGCAATCATACCTTCGCCTTCTTTGAGTGGCAGTTCAGCATATAGCGTTTGCAACAGACTGCTTTTGCCGCTACCTGTTTTCCCAATCAGGTAAACAAATTCTCCTTTTTCAAGATGAAGGTTTACATCGGCTAAAATCAAATGATCGCGCTGAAAAATCTGAGCGCCTTTGAGCATTATAACCGTATCGAGTGCCATGAATTTCTATGTGATTTGTACAATTTTTCCGAAAGGTAGCTCGTGAAAAAACTTCATCAGCTCATCCTTCCTTGCTTCAAGCCCTAATTTCTCAAGTGTTTTTTCAGGTCTGTCAAGCCTGAAATATGCTTTTAATGTAAAGTCATCTGACCTAAGCTGGATGTAATCCGGAATTTTGGCAGTACCTCTGATTTTTAAAACATACATTCTTCGACGGACTTAGGCTGCGAATATACTTTTTTCAACGATGACCTAATGCTATTGTTTGTTTTCAACAGCAATGATTTGACCCTGATGGTTGATATTCACCCAGGAACCCGGCTGCCGGATTATCTGAATCAAGCGATTAGTAAAATCACCGGCTGCAAGTTGGTCGGCTTGTTTGGTATAGGGTGTACAGCCTACACTTTCAGTAACTTTACCAATGCGGTTTATACAATTGAAATGTTCCTGCTTGATTAACAAATCTGATACACAGGCACAGTTATTTTTAAAATCACCTTCCGGCCACAAACCAAATAAGGGGAAAGTCTCACGTATTTGACTAACAGAATCAAGCGACAAACTTTGAGTGGTATCAGGCCCCGGTATTGGAATAAAAACAGGTATTTCTTCGTTGCCATTGGCAGTAATAAACCCCCATTGGTCCTTCATCTGAACCGCAGCCCTGCCTTCTGAAAAGTTGCGTACAGCGCTGTAATGCGGAGAACAAATCGGTATGCCGGATGCATCTATGAAGCCCCAGCCGGCATTGGTACGAACAGCAGCTATGCCTTCAGATGATCTTGAAACGGCTGTATATTTTGCATCATCAATGAGTTTGCCTGAGCTGCTGAAAACCGACCAGGTATTTGTAGAGTCAGTTTGCCTGAACCTTGCGAAAATAAGTCCGTTTTTATTAAACACAAGTTCATCGAAATGCGCCTCTGTGCTCTCCTCACCGTACTCGTTTAAAAGCCCCCAGTGGTTGGCTATTCTGAACGGCGCTGTTTGTCCGAAGTAGGGGAGTACCTCATCGTAAGAAGGCAATTCAAGCGTGTCGTTTCCTTTTACAATCCACCATTTATCTGCAATACGTACCCGGGCACCAGCAGAAGTGAAACCACCTTGTATTGCAGCAAAATCACATGGTATCACTTCTGCTCCTGAGGTATCTGCAAAACCCCATTTGCCTGAACGGTAAACCGGACAAAGACCTTCAGAGAAGTATCCTATTGCACTGTACCGGGCAGGTATGACTACCGTGCCATCAAGCCGCAGGAGGCCTTGCAATCCGTTTAATTGAAATAAATAATGCTGCTGGTCGAAACGATACAATTCATCATACAGGGGCTTTACCACAACATTGCCAAGTGTGTCAAGCATCCCGGTTCGTTTATGGTCTTGAAAAACCGCAGTGCCTTGTTCAAAATTGTCGAGGAACTCAAAACGAGGCGACAATACCTCTTGACCATTTCGGTTAATAAAGCCATACAGCAATGAGTCAGCTTTTTGCTGGCGTACCACTGCAAACCCTTCATGTATTTGAAATACATCAGTGTAGCGCCCTACAATAGGCTTGAGTTTTCCAAGGGTATCTGAAAAATACCAGCGATTATCTTGTTTTATTACTGCCAGACCATCTGAAAAATCAAATGCTTCGTCAAAAGTAGGCTGAATAATCCATCTCCCCGAACGATTGATATACCCATCTTTCCCGTTACTCAGATTTTCTGCATAAGCCAAACCTTGATTAAATAAACCTGCCTTGCTGTACTTGAATTTTATTTTGGTATTGCCTTGCATATCAAGGTACCCGTACAACTTACTTTTTAGGTTTAGGCATAAAATAAGCCCGTCTTTTTTATTGATGGGCTCAAGATGTTTTGCAAAATCGAAATACAGAAACCCATTTTGTGTAATTACCTGGTATGCAAATTCCATTGCTCCGGTGATAGGATTCCATTGCAGTTTACGGGCAAGCGTCAGGCTGTCGCCGCCGAAATCCCAGATGTAATCATACAGTGCCGGAATAATTTCATTTCCCTGGGTATCCTGCATACCTGTATATAAATATACCTGGCCATCAGCAGCCTGTTTTTCTTTGGTAAAACGAAGTAATTCAGCACCTTGCTGGGCTAATGCCTGCATAGAAACCAACAGGAAACAGAGTGTTATTCGACCTGCCATCATTATGGCAAATTTAAAAGAATCTATGCCATCATCATCCGTGCAGCAATATTATTCTTCTTTTGGTAGTTCAGACTGATTTTTCTGTTTGACAGCAGCTTTATGTTCTTCTGCCTTGGCTTTGCGAATCTTTTCCCAGGCATCAAATTTTTCTTTGCCCATTACATCAGTAAGCCTGGTATCGCGCTCATTGCGCAAGGCTTGCATCTTGGTTTTTCGTGCAGGACCTGTAAATTGTGCAAAAACAGCTTCTTTGTTTTGCTCAAATTCAAGTAAAATTTGCCTTGCTTTTGCAGCCTGTGCCTCATCAAGACTTATTGCAGAGTGCATTTGCCTGAATTTGCGTATTGCACGTTGCTCTGCTGTGAGTTTTTCATGTTGAACGTTTTGAGGTGCATCTTGTCTTGTTTGCACGTCTTGTGCGGGTAAATGCAATGCTGCCAGCATCCAGATTCCCAGGGCAATGATTTTTTTCATAATTCTCCTTTTTTCGATAGACTCAAATTATTAACAGGGTTTAATCACATCATGAGAATTGCTCATTTTATTTTCATTAAGCTATGTTGAATGTTGACAATGAACAGAAAACTCATTTTCAAATAAACCAAATTTAAGAAATAGAAAACACTATCCTTCCTTAAACTACCGGAGCTTCCCGGTCGAATTGCAATTTTGACAAATGCGAATACAAACCATCCTTTTGGGCAATCAATTGCTGATGACTTCCATTTTCGATAATTGCACCTGCATCCAAAACAAGTATCCGACTGGCATTACGGATGGTTGACAGCCGGTGAGCGACAATAAATGTAGTACGCCCCTGCATCAGCTTGTCAAGCGCCTCTTGTACCAAACGTTCAGATTCTGAATCAAGTGATGAGGTGGCTTCGTCTAAAATAAGGATAGAAGGGTCTTTTAATACTGCCCTCGCAATGGCAATGCGCTGACGCTGCCCACCACTCAGGGTAATACCTCTTTCGCCTACAATCGTATCAAGCCCTTCAGGGAAACGCTCGATAAACGACATAGCATTGGCCTTTACAGCGGCATCAATGAGTTCATCGTCAGTTGCACCGGGCTTGCCATACAATATATTTTCACGAATGCTACCACCAAAGAGCAATACATCCTGGGGCACAATTGCCATTTGATTGCGCAACTCGCTTAAACTGTACGATGTAGAAGGCTTCCCGTCAATCAGGATTTGACCTGATGTGGGTTCATAGAACCGCAATAATAATTGTGTGATAGTACTCTTGCCTGCACCACTGGGGCCAACAATGGCAATACTTTCGCCCGGAAGCGCTTCAAAAGAAATACCTTTGAGCACTTCAATTTCTTGTCTTGAAGGATAAGTGAAACGCACCGACTCAAATGCTACCCTCCCTGATAGACGCGTAGAGGCAAGACCGGGCATTAACTGGCTGATATCTTCCTTTTGTTGGTCAAGAATGTCCAGAACCCTGTCGGTGGCTCCTACGGCTTTTTGCAACTGCGCATACAACTCAGCAATGCCTCCGATAGATGCACCTACAAATGCGGTGTAAATTACAAATGAAAACATATCGCCCTCGCTGATTTGCAGACTCATTGCATACCAGATGATGCCGACAATGGCACCAAAAAGCGCAAAAATGATAAATGAAGCAAACATGCCACGCCAAAAGGCACTTTTTAATGAAAGTTGTGTGATAGAGCCGACGGCCTTGCCATAACGAGCTATTTCAAAAAACTCATTCGTAAAAGCCTTCACGTTTACAATGCCCTGCATGGTTTCTTCAAGTATGGTATTCGAATCGGCTACCTTGTCCTGAACCTGCCTGCTGATGCTTCTGATAAACCGCCCAAACAAAATTGCCACAATAGCAATTGCCGGAATAAGTGCAAGCATAAAGAGCGTGAGCTTAAACGAAATGATGGATATTAGTATGATACCGCCGATAATCAAAATAAATTGCCTGAGAAACTCTGCAAGGGTAGTGGTAAAGGTTTCCTGAATCTGAGAAATATCAGCCGAAAGCCGCGAATTTATTTCACCAACCCGGTTCTGGCTGAAATAGGCCATCGGCATCTTTATCAAATGACTGTAAAGTGATTGTCTTAACCGGAGCAGGGTATATTCTGTTACCTGCGAAAATAAATATATCCGGAAAAAAGAAAACACCGATTGCAGCACCAACACGACCAGCAAGGCCATTGCGTACTTGTCAATTCCCCAGCCATTGACAGGCAATTTTCGGGCATTTACCAAATCACCGATAAGTTTTGGAAATACCAATGCTGTTGCTGAGGTGAGCCCTAAAAATACCAGACCAACAATAAATTTCCACTTATCCGGCCCCATATATTTAAAGAGCCTGAATGATTTATGTAATGAAGCCTTGGTGATTTTTGCCTTCGGAATATCTTCCTTCCTTTCTTTTCTTGCCATCGCCGACAAAAGTACATATTAACCAGGTTTACTGATACCATGCCCGGATGCACTGTACTTCGCTATCCCAATTATACCTGGCAGATGCCTGTTGCGCCTTTGAACGTAACAATTTTAGGCGCTCAATATCGCTGCGTAAGCCGGAAATTATTTCAGCCAACAGTTCAGGTTTATGGCTGTGACTGATGAGCCCCGCCCCGGATTCTTCAATGATTTTCCTTACCTCAGGTAAATCCGATACCAAAACCGGTATCCCGGCCCGGAAATAGTCGAATAATTTATTGGGTAAACTATAACGGTAGTTGATATTACTATCTTTGTCGAGGCTAAGACCGATATCGCATAATGTAGTGTACTCTAACATTTCTGAATAGGGCATTCGCGGCAGAAAACGCACCTTGTTTTCGAGCCGATATTCCTTAACATATTGCTTGAGTTGCTGAATAATATCACCCGAACCAATGATAAGCAAAAGCGCATTCTCAAGGTGCTGCATCATTGCAACGGCCTCTTCGGCTCCCCGGTCAACATTGATGCCATTGCCTTGCAAAACCATGATAAAGTAATCATCCGGCAGCTGTAATTGTTTACGTTCAACTGCTTGTACATGCATTTGCCCTGATGGTATATTTCTGATTACTTTTGGTAGCACCTGGTAGTCATGTTCGTATAGTGCGGCAATAGATTGGTTAACGGTGATAACTTTCTCCAGGCGTGGAAAAATGAAGGATTCAACTGTCCTCCATATCTTTCTGATGATTGGTCTTTTGCTTAGTTCAGGCACTCCGGTGAAATATTCATGAGTGTCATACACTAACTGAATACCCTTGATTTTTGATACCAACCATGCAGGCAACAGCGTGTCGAGATCGTTTGCATGAATGGCATCCTGATGGCTGAACAATAAGTGTACAAACAGGCGGCACTGCAATGCAATATAAAACAGGGGCCCGCTCTCAAACAAAAGTGAAATGCGCTGCGTTTGAAATGGATACTTAGGCAAAGCCGGTGAATGCTTGCGAAGCCTTCCGCAAAGGTGTACCTGATGACCCCATTGGTGCAGGGTATGGCACATCTTCAGCACCCGCTGGTCGCTTGCCAGGTCATTGCTTACCACCATCGAAACACGCATGGGGCGAAGGTATACATTGTATTTTATACCTCATGCAAGCTCCTTAGGCTATTTCTATCTGTTTGAGTATGAATTGAAATTGTTTAAAATCTGCTTTTTAACACCTTATAGGCGAACAAATGTTTTTGTATTTTCGTACCAAATACGCGATGAGATTAGAAATCAACTCAGGTCTGGCAATTAGTATTGCCTGCTTTTTATGGCAATTACTTGAATTCAAGCTTGGTTTTCATACCAGTAGAATAGATTACTTTCCTTTCATTACCTGGTTGGTACTGATTATTCCGATTACAGGTTATTATTGGGCTATACGCCTGAAACGCGACAAGTTCTACGAAGGGAAGATTAATTTCTTGCAAGCACTTGTTACCGGAGTTAAGATAACGGCAGTTTGTATGGTGATATTGCCATTGTTTTCATGGCTTTATATTTCGGTGATTAATCCTTTGTACCTCACGGCCATGTATAATCACCACCTTGAATTAATTGATAGCCTAAATCTGTCAAACCTAATGGAGAAAGAAGCCTTGAAAAAAGATGCAATCAAGGAATTTTCCACCGCAGGATACCTGGTTCAGCGTTTTCTGGTCTCCCTTATAGCCGGAGGTATCCTCAGCTTGATTATCGCCGGAGTGATTCAAAAAGACAAACGTCCCACACTTCCAGAAGAAACCGAAACACCTATTGTATAATTGCTGCGCAAATGAACCAGCAGGCTTTCGAATGTAGCAAGCCTCCTCATATTGTAGATTTTTAGTACGAGTCATAAGAGTATAAGGCCATACAGGAAGCAGATAATGTTTTGGGCGCGTCCCTCCTTAGGTCGGGTCAGGCCTTTCATTCCAAGTCCGGTCTCCCGCAATCCTTCCCACTTCGGGCTTTCCATTGCAGTCCTTCGCGCAGCAACACGTTTACCCGCTTGTTTCTGGTTTTCTATTACCATCATCAGCCTTTATCATTAACCCTTCATCAGCCACCATTCTTAATTCATAACTCATAACTCA
>JAIBAI010000026.1 GCA_019695235.1 Bacteroidia bacterium
GTTCTCAAACTGAACCTCCTGTAGTTGAATGTTACGAAACAGCTACTTTCAATTCTGACATTTGTCAGTGGATTGTGACTGGTGAGAAACCTACTCGTCCGGTTACGGCTTGCTACGAAACAGCTACCTTTAACAATGTAACTTGTCAATGGGATGTAACTGGCGATATGCCTGCTCGTCCGGTAACTGCTTGCTACGAATCTGCAACTTTCAACCACGAAACTTGTAAGTGGGATGTAACTGGAACTCAACCTGAGCGCCCTGTTACTGCTTGCTACGAAACTGCTACATTCAACCACGAAACTTGTAAGTGGGATGTAACTGGTACTCAACCTGAGCGCCCTGTTACTGCTTGCTACGAAACTGCAACCTTCAACCATGAAACTTGTAAGTGGGATGTAACCGGAACTCAACCTGAGCGCCCTGTTACTGCTTGCTACGAAACTGCAACCTTCAACACTCAAACTTGTAAGTGGGATGTAACCGGTACTCAACCTGAGCGCCCTGTTACGGCTTGCTACGAAACTGCAACTTTCAATGCACAAACATGTGCTTGGGATGTAACCGGTACTCAACCTGAGCGCCCTGTTACTGCTTGCTACGAAACTGCAACTTTCAATGCACAAACATGTGCTTGGGATGTAACCGGCGAACCTAATGCTCCTATTGTAACAACTGCTGATGCATGTGATAGCTACGTATGGGCCGTAAACGGACAGACCTATTCTGCCTCAGGTGTATATAATTACAGTGCAAACTGTCAGGACTATACCCTGAACCTCACCATTACCAACTGTAATGAGGGTTGCTATGCTGCTGAAGTTTATTACTTCAACCAGGGTCTTACCAAATTAGGAACAGCACCAAATCCTGAGCGTTCGATTCCTACCAACGCCTTAGGTGCTCCTGATGGTCAGAATCCACCTGTTTATGCACCTGTTCAGAACTTCGTTTCTTTAGGTTTCGGTGGTGAAATCCAATTGGCTTTCGCATACCCCATCGCAAACGGTCCTGGTGCCGACATCAAAATCTGGGAATCTTCAGCAAGTGTAAATGCTGAAACTGCTCGTATCGAAGTATCTCAAGATGGACTTGGTTATACTTCTGTAGGTACAATTTCTCAAACCGGAGAGGTTGACTTCGATGCTGCCTTCTCTGATTACATCCGCTTTGTTCGTATCGTTGACATCAGCAACCCTGCATTGTTCGCTAACAATCAGGTTCAGGATGGCTTCGATGTTGACGCTGTAGAGTGTCTGCACGGTGAATATGTACCAAAATGTACTGCTACTGAAATTATCCTGGTTGATCAGGGAACCAATGCTGTTGGTGGTCCTGTAACCGCTATCAGAAGCAATCCGGCACTTGCTCTTGGCCCTATTGAGTCAGAAATTGTTGGAACTGTGAACTTCTTCTCACTTGGGTTCGGTGGTAAAATCATCGTAGCATTCGATGGCCCTATTGCTAACGGCCCTGGTGACGACGTAAAAATCGGTGAAATCACTTGGAACAATGATTGCACAAACTACCCAGAAAGAGTTGACGTAATGGCTTCTCAGGATGGTGTTAGCTTTGTAACTATTGGACAGCTTTGCCACGATGGTTCTTTGGACTTAGGTCCATTGGCATGGGCGAAATTCATCCAGCTTGTTGACGTTTCCGATCCTTCTAAGTTCCCTGCTGATGCAGATGGCTACGATATCAGTGGTATTGAATGTTTGAATGGCGACTATGTGCCACAAGGTTGCTATGCTACCCGTGTTGTTGCCTTCGATCAGAAGAAAAATGCTGATGGCTCGGATGTGCTGGCAGTGCGTAGCGATGCTAACCAGGCCCTTGGTGCTCCTGAAGCTGCCGATCCTAATGTGGTAAATTATGTATCACTCGGCTTTGGTGGTTCTATCGTACTTGGTTTTGATGGCCCTGTTGCCAATGGCAGCGGTGATGACATCAAGATCCACGAAATCACCTTCGGATACAACTGTGGTAACTACCCTGAAACTGTTGAAGTATTTGCTTCTCAGGATGGTGTTAGCTACGTTTACCTTGGTTCTAACTGTATGACCTCAAGCTTCGACCTTGGCTCACTCAGCTGGGCACAGTTCATCAAAATTGTTGATGTTTCTGATGCTTCATTGTTCCCAGCCAATGCTGACGGTTATGATGTTAACGGTATCGAGTGTCTGAACGGCCCTGCTGAAGATCCAGGTGATGATGGATTAGAGCCTTGCACAATGCAAGCTGTAGTTATCTATGCTCCAGGAAACCGTAAAAACGGACTTCCATTGGCTGCTGAACGTGCTGATGCTAACAATGCACTTGGCGCACCACAGAATAACGACACCTACAACTTCGCAAGCCTTGGCTTCGGTGGTTCTATCACCTTGGGTTATGACTTTGTAGTGTTTAACCTCTCTGGAAATGACATCAAGGTTGTAGAAACCAGCTTTGGAAGTCCTAACTGCTCAAGATACCCTGAAGAAGCACGTATTGAAGCTTCTAAAGATCTTGTAAGCTGGACTGATCTTGGTATCGTTTGTTTGGATGGAGAAGTTGACTTAGGTCCGCTTTCTTGGGCACAGTATGTTCGTGTAACTGATGTGTCTGACATCACTAAGTTTAGTGGCAATGACGACGGATTCGACGTTGACGCAGTGGTTGTTATTAACGGAGGCTGCAAAAACTTTGCACGCTTTGCCGAAAACACCAGCACCAATATGTCGGCTTTGAGCATCAACGCCTATCCGAACCCCGCCAGCGAATATACTGTTCTGAAAATTGACGGTACACGTAATGGTGAAAACTGGACAGTTGACATCATGGATGCTGCCGGAAGACTGGTTGAACGGAAATCATTCCCTTCTACCGATGTTCACACTGAGTTTATGCTGAATGTATCATCTTACGAAGCTGGTATTTACCAGATTATCGCAACCAATGGTACCGACCGCTTAAACCAACGCCTTGTGAAATAAGTCTTCAGATTGTGCTTTTAAAAGGCTGCCTCTTGCGAGGCAGCCTTTTTTTATCTCCAAAAACAAAAAAAATACACTTCGATGCCTTTTCTTACATCAAATTGCATACCTTTGCAAAACCAACCTTAACTATACTCCGCTTGTACCAATTACAATTAGGATTAAAGAAAATCAATGTTACCAGTGCAACCATTTTAAAATGTTTGCCGTATCATTCTGTAATTACCACTCAAAACCTTACATCATATCACCTTGTACAAGCATCAGGTGTAGTATGAAAAATAATTAACCAGGAACCTTAACCAATCTCTAACTATATGACAAACTACCTAACAAAAACCAAACTGAATGCCGGGAAACGCTCCATGTTCGCCGGACTTCTGCTGGCAGTATTCTTTTCCGGCCCGGGAACGCTTGCTGCTCAGTCAAAATCAAATGGTGGCGACAACAGTACTACCGTTACTGCTTGTGAAAGCTACGAATGGTTCGGAGAAACCTACACCGAATCAGGTACTTACACCCACACTGTAAAAGACGGTAATGGCCCCTCAAATCCATTGCAATTATTCGAGGTATGCCATAAAAACCCTGATGGTTCAGTGAAAACCATCTATGTGGATTTCTTCTCTTTGTTCATTCATATTTTTCATGGTGACAAAGTGGGAAGTTGTGTGCCTGCGGTGAAACACACCTTGATTTTAACAATCAACAAAAGCACATCTTCATCATCAGCAGAAGTTGCTTGTGATTCGTATGAGTGGAACGGTGAGGTTTATACCGAGTCAGGGATATACACCTTCAACACCACCAATGCAGCTGGTTGTGACTCAACTGCAACGTTGAATTTAACCATCAACAAATGTAATCAGGGTGGCGGTTGCTATGCTTCTGAAGTTGTTTTGTTTAACCAGGGTCTTACCAAAATTGGAACAGCACCAAACGCTGAGCGGTCTATCCCTACCAATGCACTGGGTGCTCCAGATGGACAAAGCCCTGCAATCTATGCTCCGGTACAGAACTTCGTTTCTTTAGGTTTTGGCGGTGAAATCATTCTAAGCTTTCCTTACCCAATTGCGAACGGTCCTGGTGCCGACATCAAAATCTGGGAATCATCTGCTTCACCTAACGCTGAAAAATCAACCATTGAAGTTTCTCAAGATGGTCTTGGTTATGTTTCAGTAGGTACCATTTCTCAAACCGGAGAAGTTGACTTCGATGCTGCTTTTGGCGATTACATTAAATTTGTTAGAATTGTTGATGTAAGCAACCCAGCTCAATTCAGCAACTCTCAAATTCAGGATGGTTTCGACGTTGATGCAGTAGAATGTCTGCATGGTGAGTATATCCCTTCTTGTGTTGCCACAGAAGTAATTTCTTTCAACCAAGGCCTTAACTCAAATGGTGGGGCAGTAGCTGGTGATAGAAGTGTTCCTGCTAACGCTCTTGGTGCTATCAAACCTTCTATTCCCGGAACAGTTAATTTCTTCTCTCTTGGTTTTGGCGGAGAAATCATCGTAGCATTTGATGGTCCTGTTGCTAACGGTCCTGGCGATGACATCCGTATTGGAGAAGTTACCTGGGGCTATAACTGTGCAACTTATCCTGAAAGCATTGAAGTTTTCGCTTCTCAAGATGGTGTTTCTTATGTACACCTTGGTTCTTCTTGCATGACAGGTAGCTTTGACCTTGGTGTTTTGAGCTGGGCTCAATTCATTAAAATTGTTGACATCTCTGATGCCAGTCTGTTCCCTGCCGGTGCTGATGGCTATGATGTAAGTGGTGTTGAATGTCTGAATGGACCTGCTCAAGATCCAGGTGATGATGGTTTGGAGCCATGTACTATGCAATCAGTAGTTGTTTATGCTCCAGGCTTGCGTAAAAACGGCTTGCCTGTTGCCGGAAACAGAAATGACCCCAACAAAGCTTTAGGTGCACCTCAAAACAATGACACCTACAACTTCGCTGCTCTTGGGTTCGGTGGTTCTATTACCCTTGGTTTTGACTACGTTGTATTCAACCTTGCCGGAAACGATGTAAAAGTATTCGAAACCAGCTTTGGCAGTCCTACCTGCAACAGATACCCCGAAAAGGCTATCGTTGAGGCTTCAAAAGACCTTATTAGCTGGACTAACCTTGGCGCTCTTTGCCTTGATGGCGAAGTTGACCTTGGTTCTTTAAGCTGGGCACAGTATTTCCGTATTACTGACATGTCTGACGCTTCTAAATTTGGTGGTAATGATGATGGTTTCGATGTTGATGCAATTGTTGTAATCAACGGTGGCTGCGCTAATGGCCCACGTCGTTTGGCTGTTGACGGAGAAATGGCTTCTGAAGATGCTGCTTTCGTTAGCGCTAGCCTTTATCCTAACCCTGCTGCCGAATTCACTATGGTTCAACTGCGCAACACCAGCCGTGGTACTACATGGAATTTGGATGTAGTTGATGCAGCCGGAAGAATTGTAGAGCACAAAACCTTCAATGGCGATGAGGCCGTTACTGAATATCAGTTACAGGTATCTCACCTTGAAACCGGAATCTATCAGGTAGTTATTACCGGAGAAGATCAAAAACATGTTCTTCGTCTGATTAAATAATTCATCTGAGTTATTCTTTTTAAAAAAGCCGCAACCCATTGGGTTGCGGCTTTTTTTATTGCCTTGATTTTTGCTTAAAAAGAAATTTCTTGCTTTTTTAACCCGAAATTTGCCGCATGCGTCAACTTTACCTTCTTATTTTCATTGGTTTGTACGCTGGGAATTGTTTTGGCCAGCTTTTTCCAGTTGACCAAAAAAGCCCCCAGAGTACGCTTTACAAGCATTATTACTATCTGTCTGATGGTAATTATCATCCTGCAATTGCAGCTCAGTGTTTTGGCAGCTCCACCAAAGAAGACCAGGAACTTGCAATTTGGCTTCGACAAATTCTTGATGGAAAAGGCCTGGTACCAAAATTTGCACAATTCCCTACAGAAGATGACTATACCGACAGCATCTCTAGCAAGCATGAATTTCACCCTTTTCCAAGGTATCCGGCAATTAGTGTAGAAAAGAAAGGTTCGCGCTGGTATTTCTCGGCAGGTACTAAAGAATATATCCCTGAATTACATCAACAAATCTTTCCCTTTGGCGCCGGATGGCTCATGAAATTATTCCCTGTGCAGGGCTCAAAAGTAGTGCTTGGTTTAAAAACCTGGCAATGGTTTGGCGTAGCTTTCCTGCTGCTCACCGGATTGATTGTTCACAAGCTGTTTACATGGATTATTGAGCGCGTAACACGCAGGCTCATCCAAAGTACCAGCGTTTCAAAAGAGTTCCGGATTGCCATTCACCGGATGGCCATTCCCCTAAGCTACCTGTTTTTGGTGTTACTGCTCGACTGGCTGTTTCCTTCATTGTTGCTGCCAACCGGGCCAAGTAGACTGGTGAACTTAGTCTTCCGGATAATGGAGCCGGTATTTCTCACGGTGGCATTGTATCGCCTTGCTGACGTTGTAGCTTTGATGCTGCAACGACGTGCCTCCAAAACTGAAACCAGTCTTGATGATCAACTGGTACCCCTCTTCCGGAAATTCATAAAGGTGGTGCTGGTTATATTTGGTATTGTATATCTGTTGCACAATCTCGATTTTAACTTAACTGCATTAATTGCTGGTGTTTCAATTGGAGGTCTTGCATTGGCACTGGCAGCACAGGATACCATCAAAAACATGTTTGGCTCACTGATGATTTTTGTTGACAAACCTTTTCACATTGGAGACCTTGTAACACTTGAAGGGGTTACCGGCGAGGTAGAAGAAGTGGGCTTTCGCTCAACACGTATCCGAACAGCCGGCAGCTCGATTGTAAGCATTCCTAACGGGAAAGTAGTTGACATGATAATTGACAATCTTGGTGGACGCAGGTACCGTCGCTTTCTCACGCACCTTACAATTGCCCCCGGTACAACTCCGGAACAACTGGAAACCTTTATTAACCAGGTACGCGAAATGATTACTGCCCATCCGATGGTAAAACAAGAAGGACTTGAAGTAACACTTCATGATATCAGCAACAACAACCTGATTATTTACCTGAACATGCACTTTGCAACAAGCATTTTCTCTGAAGAATTGCGAAGCAGACAAGAAGTTCTTCTTAACATCCTGCATATTGCAAAGGCACTTGAAATCAACTTCGCCACACCGCCAATTGCCTTGCGCTAATGATTTTCAGTGTGCCCCAGCTTGATACGGTAACCGGCATCATTCTTTTGTCTCAAACCCCGATAACACAATTGCAATCGTGAGTGCTGACTTTTTTCTTTGTTTTTCAACAACCAACACCTTATTCGGCCCGGCACCCAAATCATCAATCTCCTTTATTAATTTTTCCAGTTCCTGTGCTGCCTGAAAGTCGTTTAGCTCGTAATGTTTAACCAGGCAAACCTCAGTAGGTTTTTTACTAAAAACTGAAATTCCGGCAGAGGCTTTAAGCAGTCGCAGGTAAGGTGTTCGGCCATAAAATCCGGATGCGCCTCTTTTCTCAAACGATTGTTCTTCGGGATGTAAAAGTAAATAGCGGGCATGCCTCTGAGCTGCTTGATGTAATTTCACATAGATGCCCTCCTGCTTTTTTGATGGAAATTTTTTGTACAATGATTTTACAAAGTGCTTCTCAACGCTCCGACTGCTGCTTATTTGATTAACTATAACTTCCGAGGGTTTTTGTTCCGATATTTTTTTTTCTAAAGCCACTATTGGTTCATCCCCAAAAGCGAAGATATCAACCCCCCAGCAAGTTCGGTGGTCAAGCATAAACGCCACCCCATGTTTTCCATAAGAGCTGCGCATATTCTGATCATGGCCAGGAGAAGCTTTCCACTGCTCAAATGAATTCACTGCCATGTGCTTTGCAATCGAATCAAGAGGCATGTCGAAAACACTGTAATTGTATAATGCATTTTCTCCATATCCTGCAAGTCCTTGCCCGGCAACGTATGCAACACGTGCACCGGGGCTTACTCCGGTAAAGAAAGCAGTGTTCTCCTCCTGATTATGTGTTAAATTATGATGGGCAATCATCCAGGTGCAATGATTCATGGCAGCCAGCCACAAGGCCTCATCCCATACGAGCGTATCGAGTTTCAGTGAATGGCGATACAGGTTCAGTTTATGATGAAAATGCAAGGCAGCTTTTCGTTGAAGCATTTCAACAGAATCTACTTTCGCCAGGTTCAGTACTTGTTTCAGGTTTTCTGCTCTATAAACCGCTGGTTTACTACACCACAGCATTTGGCCTTGAATGACCCCTATTGCCAGCAGTATCAATTTGCACCTTAAAAGCATAAATAATACGAATTAAAGTGTCATAGTATTTCATAATACGAAAACGCAGGCACATATCCTGTATTGTACTAACAGGATGTATTCTCCAAATAAAAACCAGCTTAGTTCAGAGATGGGTCATCCGGGTAATTCGACCAGATAGCTAATTCAGTTTTCGAATGCCTTAGCAATTCACCCCAAAGTGTAATGGGATCCATTTCAAGCAGTTTTTCCGGACGATTGAAGATGAGCCATGAATCTTCATCAATTTCATGGTCTAGTTGGCCTTCCTCCCAGCCTGAATATCCGGCAAAAAACCTGATTTGATTTGGCTTTATAAGACCCAAGCCTGCTAAATTTTTGACCTTCGTAAAGTTCCCCCCGAAATGAATACCATCTTCTATCTCAAAACTGGTTTCAATCAGATGTGGTATGGTATGTATGAAAAACAACGAATTACTTTCAACAGGTCCGCCAAAATAAACCGGACAATTGAATTCAGGGAAGTCATTTATTAACTCGTGAATATTGTGGCCAATTGGCTTGTTCATGATGAATCCCATTGAGCCTTTTTCTTCGCTTTTGGCCAATAAAACTACCGAACGTCTGAAATAATCATCATTCATAAACGGCTCAGAAAGCAGAATTCTGCCTGTAGCCGGAACGGGCATATTGCGTCTCATGGCTTTCAGTCTTACACTATTAACGACAATTAATACGAAAAGTTACTAATTCTCTGCAAATATTAGGCCTGAAAACGGGTCTGTATATTTTCAACATCGGTGAAATGCATGTACCTTTACCCGCATGAACGAACTGGTTAGCCAATTACGACACGAATATAGCCGTGAAAGCCTTGATGAAAGCAGTACCGCAGCTCATCCGGCTGAACAATTTGAACGCTGGTTTCAGGAAGCTTTAAAAGCAGAACTTCCAGAGCCACATGCAATGACGTTGGCGACAGTTGATGCTAATGGCAAACCTTCAGCACGCATCGTATTACTCAGAGGTGGCTTACCAGATGGTTTGATGTTTTTCAGCAATTACCTTAGCAGAAAGGGAGTTGAATTGGCATCAAATCCTTATGCAAGCCTATCTTTCTTTTGGCCTGAACTGGAGCGTCAGATAAGGGTTGAAGGAAAAGTTAGCCCGGTGAGTGCAGGCATTTCAGATGAATACTTTGCACAAAGACCCCGTGGAAGTCAAATTGGTGCCTGGGCTTCACCCCAAAGTAAACCCATTGGTTCGCGTGATGAACTTACTGAGCATGAGCAACGCTTTGAGCTTGAATTTGAAGGCAGAGCAGTTGCCCGCCCGCCGCATTGGGGGGGCTATTTGTTGCATGCTGAATACTTTGAGTTCTGGCAAGGCCGGATGAGTCGCCTTCATGACAGGGTGTGTTATAAACTTGAAGACGGTCGTTGGAAAAAGTTCAGGATTGCTCCATGAGTTTTCTTGAAGGTATTTGTTCTTGCAAAAGTCCGCAACTGGCAGTACTTATTGATCCGGGCAAAACAGGGCCTGAACATTGGAAGATTTTGTTGCAGCAAAGCGTGTTGCCCCACTTTTTTATGGTTGGCGGAAGTACCGGCGGGCAAAAAGAAACTGAGTTTTGTACTTCCTTTCTAAAAGATAATCAGTCAAAACCGGTGGTACTCTTTCCGGGCAACGAAACGCAGATTACCAGCCATGCGGATGCCATTTTTCTTCTTTCACTTTTATCTGGCAGAAACCCTGATTTACTTATCGGCAAGCATATTCGGGCAGCAGAACAGCTTGATGCACTGGGGATTGAAATAATCCCAACCGCTTACCTGTTAGTTGAAAATGGTGGCAGCAGCAGTGTGCAGCAGGTAAGTCAGACTACTCCTATTGGGCGCAACGACAATAAACTTGCCTTACAAACTGCTCTTGCTGGTCAACAGTTAGGCATGAAGCTCATATACCTTGAAGCCGGGAGCGGGGCTCCTCTGCCTGTTCCGGTGCCTATGATTCAAAACGTAAAATTGCGCTTGCGTGTCCCTTTGATTGTAGGTGGCGGAATTAGCTCCGGCAAGCAATGTTCGGAAGCCCTTGCAGCAGGCGCTGATATTGTGGTTGTAGGCAATGCACTTGAAAAGAACCCTGAGCTTTTACCAGCACTTGTAAACACGGTAAGTCGTCATGAAAACTAAGCAAAAGGTATTTTTTTAGTCAAAAAACATCCAGCTAAGCCCAAGCTTCAACGCTAAATCATTCAGAGGGTAGCCCGGTACAGGTATCACACGGTAGCCCCCCCATCCGGCATTGAAATTCTCAAGCTTAATGAAGGCCAATGCCCTCCTGATTTTAGCAGAAACGTAAAAATCAGCTTCAAAAAGACTTTTGTTCAAGTAAGTATCCTGCAAATAAAATAAACCACTATAGACCTGATAAGCATTTGGGCGGTATGACGAAACAGCAAAAATGTCAATGCCTACACGCCAGGTAGTCTTGCCGCCTATTCGCCCTTCGCGAAAAATACTTTCTTGTAATTGCACTGCCGGAAGACGCATCAGCGCATTTTGGTTGTTTAACTGAAACTGGGCACGAGAGTATAAATTCCATTTCCCAAAATTCAGGCGATGGTACAGGTAAGCCCCCAGCAAATTGACGGCTTGATTGAATTGAACTGGCTTGCCACCGATATCCAAATAGGTGTACCCCTTCAGTTGGCGCAGGGTAAATGCAAAATAAAACTTAGCATTTGAAGTCAGCATACGCCCTTCCGCATAAAGATTGGAAACTTTTGAGCTATTAAAATTCCAAGAGCCAAAATTTGAAACAAAGTGCTGCATCTGGTAATTTACCTCCTGAAGGTTCCAGTTAATGGCTGTTTCTATGCGCATACCTCCGGCAGTAATATTCCAATTTTCTAAAGTGAACCGCGTGTCGCCCTGATTAAACCCCGAAAGAAAATAATCTGCCTGCATGCGAAGGCCTGATTTTGGATTAAATTTTAATGATGCAAACCCTCCTGTTGAATGGTTTATTGAATGTAGGCCATATTGATTTGCGGCTGTGTTTACCGACGAAGAAAAATCAATTAATTGCTGACGGAAATATAACTTCGCTTCAAATGAATTGCTTTTCTCACCTGAAAAAAGTCGCAACAACGCAATTTCGTTATCGAGTGCGCGATATGAGTAGTTTACACCTGTAAGTGAAGAGTCGGCAATAAATGCATAATACCCTGGATTGCTAAGCTGATCTTCATAATGAAATTTCCTGAACTGATATGACAGGTTATGTTGTACACGAAGGAACCCATGTTGAATACTGTCATCTTTTTTGTTCAAGTCATAGGTTTGCCGGAGCAGGAAGCCGTTGCCAAAAATACGTTGACGTGCGTTGTTCAGGTTTACAGGAAGCAATTGGCGGTTACTTTCAGCTCCTGCTCTGAAAAGCGAATCACCCCCTGTGCTGAGACCACCGTTCTCATTCACCAGTCCGTTATTGTAATATGCGGCTACAAGGGCCTGATAAGGTAATTTAAGTGGCCGAATCCAGCTATGCAATAAGATTGATTGATGGTTCAGGGCCTGGTGCTGATACAAGCCCTCTGATGCAGTTCGTTTAAAGTTCAAGCCAACATTTACCTGTTTACCGATATTCTGGGTATGCACCAAGTTGAAATTAAGCTCCTCTTTGGGGCCCTGAAAATATATTGCATGGGTAAACGGCGACTGACAATCATACCATTTGGTATCGTTCAACCGCAGGTAATAAATATCAAAGGTTTGAAATCCGGGGTTGAATCCGTTACTAAAAATGGGATGAGAAGTTAGGTGCTGCCAAGCGGTACCATTATTTGACAGGTTGGTATTAAAAAATGCACGCTGGTATATAGGCTGATATAATTGAAAACGGTCTAATGCATTGTACAAAGGCAAGAGGCTATTTGCCCCGGTTTCGGTTAGTTGAACTGTTCCCTGCCAGATACGACTGGTATCTTTGCCTATAGCTGAAGAGTCAACTTTAGTAGTGACCTGACACTTTAAAATGGCCGGAAATAATAAACCAATAAAAAACAACCAGGGCATTTTCACAGGCGGCAAAATTAGTTAATCCACGGCTTTATCAGCATTCTATATCAATTGCATTTTCTTGAGCCTGGCATGTTGAAAAAAAACACAATACTTGTGTTCTTCAAGACAGATGGGATAGGAAATTTGCGTGTATTGTTAAATTCATGAAGAATATCATTTTTTCTCTTTCGCTGCTCAGCTGTAGTTTCCTTTCAGCGCAGTCGGGCCGTATAGAACACCTGGATGCGATGGCTTTTGATGCAAAAATGAAACACATCAGGCATACCTTGCTTGATTTAAGAAACGCTGAAGATTTTGAACATGCTTGCATTCAGGGTGCTATAAATCTTTCATGGCCAGGCAAGGAAGCCGAAACCTATATAAAAACCCTGAAGAAATATGAGCCAGTGTATATTTACAGCAATGACACATCAACCCCCAATCAATTAGGGAGATATCTTATTGATAATCAATTTAGTAATGCGGTTATTTTAGACAAGGGCTTTAAAGCATGGACTGACTTAGGCTTAAAAGTAGTTAAGCCGGAAAAGAAAATGCCACTTGATTAAAATTGTAAATAAGGTTGTTTATAAGTGGCATAAGTAAATGTCAAGGCACTGCTGCATATTTTTGCATTTTTGGAGTGATTAAATAAAAAGATGTTGTTTCGGCGTTTGGCACACAAAATCAGTCAGCTAACTTGTTTTTCATTCCGGTTACTTTTGCTTTTACCCGGTTTGTTTTTCTTTTCATCCGGTTTATTTGGCCAGGAATTAACCATTTCAAGTATTGATTCAAGTCGTTATCCTGAAATAAAGGTAACTGTTCTGTATACCGGTAAAAAGAAATTTGACCAGGCAGAGTTACAGATAAGTCAGGTAGGTAAACCCCTGGCCTTTCAGCTGGCAGAGAGTTCACCCGGCTCGGCTCCGGCAAAAGGTCGTTCGGTTTTCTTTTTAGTAGAATCGTCGGGAAATACCCATGGAAAAGCTTTAAAAGAATTGAAAGAAGGTATATCCGGCTCACTTGACAACCTTGAGGCGCAGGATTTGGTTAATGTTGCCTGGTTTAGCAGTGAAAAAACTGATAGCAGTGCCGGGGGTTACCATAGGCTTTATGAAAACTTTAGTAATAGCCATGAAAGCCTCAAAAGTGAACTGCTAAGCAAAATCAATGCAAAAGCAGATACCGGGCACCGGGTTGATTTATTCAAGAGCATACTTTCATCGCTTGAATACATTGGCTCTCAGACCAATCTACCGAAAAACAGGTTGTTTATCGTTCTTTCAACCGGTCGCGACAACAGTCAATCGAATATTTCATCAACAGATTGCGTAACCAAAGCCAAAGAGCTTGAGATTCCGGTATATGCCATCACCTACCCACCTTCAGACACCGCCTTTAGTGCCGGCCTGATGATGAACAGAATTTGCATCCGAACAGGAGGGAAAAACATACTTGCCCGTTCTCAGATGGAGATTATCAATGCTTTGTCTGATTTCTTCAGCATTCCTGTACCGGCATATATGCAGGAGGCTTCTTATGATTTGGTTTTCCAGGTACAACCAGAGAATGGCCTGAATTTTTCGAAAGTCGAGTTAAATTATAGAGGAGCACGCCATATACTAACAGTTTCTGATGGCAACAATCACAGCTTGATTCCTGATGATTACAAGATTTACTTATGGGTATCCATCGGTATTCTGGGGCTTGTAGTATTGATTATGATTTTGGTAAATATTTTTTCCGGAAGAGGTAAAAAACAGGAATCAATTGACATCGTTGAAGATATTATCAAAACTACACCTCTTGTAAAACCATTGATACAGGAAAAGCAGTCTTTAATCATAAAAGCGGCTCCCATAACAAAACAAGCATCCGAAGAAATTGCAGTTCCTGTGGTGTTGGTAAGTATTGAAGGGCGCACCGCCACTTATCCTTTAAATCAGCCCGAAATCACCATAGGCCGACAGGAATCCAACGATATTTGCTTGGCTGAACAAACAGTTACAGGAAAACACGCTGTAATTCACATAAAAGGGAAGGAAATCAGCATTTCTGATTTAGGAAGCACAAATGGAACCTTTGTCAATGGAGAGCGTATCCGGAACAAACAGCTTCAGCATGGCGACAAAATCCGCTTGGGGAAAGTTGAGCTTACCCTTAAGAAGTAAGTACTATGCCGGTTGAGTTAAGTATCGGCCGTAAGCAGGTTCAAAACATCCAGGTTCATGACAAGTTGGCCGATGATCAACATGCTGTTCTTGAATTATGGCCGGATGGAGTCGTATGGATTAAAGACCTCAATAGTCGTTACGGAACACTTGTAAACAATCAGAAGGTAGGTTACCAGCAATTGTTTCCGGGTGATATTCTGCAGATTGGCTTCACACAAATTACCTGGGAAAACTATATAAAACCCGCGCCGATAGTTCCTGAAAACCCGCCGGCAGCATTAGCCCCTCCTCCACCCGTTCAGACGCCGCAGGTAAATATGCCGCAGCCGGCATCAAGCCAGAAGTTACCTCTTTTTTTCAATCACTATACCTTATTGATATTTGTGCTGCTTTCAATGGCGCTGGGGGGATGGTTGTTGGGTTTACTAACCAAATAGGTTGATAAAAATTGACATAATTCGCATTTAACCTTGTACTGAATGCGTACCTTTGTGAAGTATTCAAGATCTTTTTTATTATGGCAATGGACATTCAGGGTAAGCTGATTAAAATCATGGCACCCGTAACAGGAGAGGGGCGTAATGGCGCCTGGACAAAGCAGGAATTTATCATTGAAACTGCTGATCAATACCCAAAGAAGGTTTGCATTTCAGCATGGTCTGATAAAATTTCACAGATACAACGTTTTCAGGTAGGTGACGATATTCGTGTAAGCGTGAACCCTGAATCAAGGGAGTACAATGAACGTTGGTACACTGAATTACGTGCCTGGAAGATTGACCCAGTTGGTTCCGGTGCCCCTCATTCAGGTTCTTATCAAAACCAGGCTGCTCCTGCATCACATTCTGCTGCCCCATCAACAAGCGGAGCTGATTTTCAAACTGCACCAGTTGCGTCAGACAGCTTTCTTAGCGGAGGCGATGATACCGACCTGCCATTTTAATTGAGGCTGTGAAGGCGGTCCTTCAGTTTCTCAGACAATTAGAACACAACAACGATCGAACTTGGTTTAAAGCCCATGATGAAGCATACCAAAAGGCAAAAGCTTCAATGTTGGGTCTTACAGAGCAATTGCTTGAAAAAAGCATCGTTATTGCGCCAGAGCTTGACGGCTTAAAGGCAAAAGATTGCCTTTTCAGGATTTTTCGGGATGTGCGTTTTTCACACAATAAAGCACCTTACAAGACCAACATGGGTGCCTATTTTGCAAAAGGTGGGAAGAAATCAGTATATGCAGGCTATTACATTCACATTCAACCTTCAGCCTCATTTATTGCCGGAGGGCTATGGATGCCGGAAGCTACCGAATTGCATCTGGTCAGGCAACAAATTTATTTCCAGCCTGATGAATTTAAGCGAATAGTTCTAAACAAGAACTTCAAAACAGTTTTTCCGACTATTGAAGGAGAACGCTTGAAAAATATGCCCAAAGGCTTTGAATCAGGGCATCCGGCAGAAGAATGGCTGAAACTAAAAAGTTTTATCGTCAGCCAATCATTTTCAGATGTCCAGGTAAGCCATTCAGATTTCCTTAATGAGGCAATGCAAGCCATTCAACTCATGCGTCCCTGGGTTAATTTCCTAAATCAGGCAATTGACATGCAGGAGTCAGCGCAATAAATCAATCAAATTATTAATTTTGCGCCCTTAATCAATATTCTAATGGCAACCACACAGGATGTAAACATAGGCACATTTATCAGGTTCAATGGTGATTTGTGTGTTATTATTGAATGGCAACACCGTACACCAGGAAACTTACGTGCATTTTATCAGGCCAAGATGCGTAACATAAAAAATGGCAAACTGGCTGAGAATCGTTTTCGTTCGGGGGAAGAGATTGAAGTAGTACGGGTTGAAATGAAACCACTTCAATACCTGTATAAAGATGGCAATAACCTGGTGTGCATGGATAATGAAACCTTCGAGCAGATTTACATTGAAGAAAGCTATTTTGGTGAAGGGGTAAAATTTATGAAGGAGAACATGGAGGTGAATGCTGCATTTGAAGGTGACACCGTCATCTATGCTGAGCCCCCAAAGACAGTTGAGTTGGAAATTACCTATACCGAACCGGGGATCAGAGGTGATACAGCAACGAAAACCCTTAAACCTGCTACCGTTGAAACAGGCGCCACTGTGTCAATTCCTTTGTTTCTCAATGTAGGAGAGCGCATAAAAATTGATACCCGCACCGGCGAATACATGGAACGGGTTAAATAAGCCAGGCTATATCACCGGTTTGGTAGTATTTAAGACCAGTATCTTCTAATACTACAAGCCGTCCATGCCTGTCGGTTTCAAGCACCTTGCCACTCTTCTGTTGTGCCTGGTGTATGAAATTGATTACTTCATTTTTCTTCCATAAGCTCGCATTAAATAACTGGTCAACCTTATCGTAGTGCCTGGCTTTAAGCATCAGGTAGGCTGATTCGATGTGGCTACATATAGCGCTTAGAACCAGCTCTGCATCTATCTCAGTTTGAAGAAGTATTTTCAGGGATGTTGGCATGGGTTTTAATTCACCGAAATCTTCCTGATTCAGGTTAAGTCCGACACCTGCCACAAAACTGACAATATGGCTTGAATACCATTGAGCTTCCGACAGAATACCTGCCAGTTTTTTGTTGTTGGCATAAATATCATTTGGCCATTTTATTGCCCATTTGATGCTGGGGAAAAGTTCATTCAAAGCCGACCAGGTGCCCCAAGCAATGGCTTTGTTCAAGCTGAATTGTCGCTGATTTTCAAGGAATACAGGCTTAAGCACAATACTAAAGAGCAAATTTTTACCCGCCTGGCTGTTCCAGGTCTTGCCCCTTTGCCCCCTTCCTCCGGTTTGAAAGTCAGCTGTTATCAGACTACCTTCCGGGAGTTCAGGATGTTTCAGGGCATAATTGTTGGTAGAGTCGGTTACCTGGAGACTAATTCTGTTTCTACCTATGAATAAAGTGTTCATACCTGTGGAAATGACTAAATTTGCCTCCCCTTAAACAATATTAATGAAGAAAAAACCTGGCAAACTTATCCAAAAAGACCCTTCGGAGGAAATGATAGCCGCTATCGTGCATGGAATTGAAGAAAAAAAGGGCAAAGCAATTCAGGTTTTTGACCTAAGACAAACACCCAATGCTGTTTGTGCGTTTTTTGTCATTTGCAATGCCGACTCCGGCACCCAGGTTGATGCCATTGCCTATGAGGTAGAACATCAGGTGAAAATCGCAACCGGGCGTTCACCATGGCACAGTGAGGGGTTCGAAAACAAAGAATGGATATTGGTAGATTATGCCGATATAGTGGTGCATATCTTCCAGACGCAGGTACGTGAGTTTTATCAAATAGAGAAGCTATGGGCCGACGCAATCATCAGAGAAATTCCTGAAACTGCGGCCTAAAGACAAACAAAAATGACGGGTAGGCGTTATACCCTGCAAATGAATCAGCACATATAAAATGGCCAATCAAAAAGATCAATATCCAAATAAGTCGAAGAATAGCGGGAAAAAGATGTTCCCGGGTAATTCCAAATCAAAAATTCCGGGTGGAAGTGGCGGTGCTAACTTCTATTGGCTATATGCAGTAATTGTATTGCTTTTTGTAGGTAGCTTTTTCTATAATGCGAATGGCCCATCTAAGGAAATCCAGACCGGCAAATTCATTGAAATGTTGCAGGCGGGTGATGTTCAGGAAATCACGGTTATCAACAAGGAATTTGCCGAAATTACCATTCGAAAAGAAAGCCTTTCTAAGCCAGAATACCGCGATTTAAAAAGCTCTTCCTCCTTCACTGGGGCCGCCGCAGGGGCGCATTATATGTATACTATTGGTTCGGTAGAAGAACTGAATAAACTGATTGAAAAAACGCAGGCTAACCTGCCACCCGAAAAGCATATCAATCCCAACTATCAAACAAGACGTAACTGGGGAGGCGAGGTACTAAACTGGATTATTTTATTTGCTGTAGTGTTCTTCTTCTGGATGTTTTTATTGCGCCGGATGGGAGGTGGTGGAGGTGGTGGCCAGATTTTTAACATCGGCAAAAGCAGGGCACAATTATTTGACAAAGACACGCATGTATCGGTAACATTTGACAATGTTGCCGGGCTTGATGAGGCCAAGATTGAAATACGTGAAATCGTAGATTTTCTGAAAAACCCAAAAAAATACACTGTTCTGGGCGGAAAGATTCCACGTGGTGCATTGTTGGTTGGCCCTCCCGGAACTGGTAAAACACTGTTGGCCAAGGCCGTAGCAGGCGAAGCCCAGGTACCATTCTTTTCGCTCTCAGGTTCTGATTTTGTTGAAATGTTCGTAGGTGTAGGAGCCAGCAGGGTTCGTGACTTATTTAAACAGGCAAAAGAAAAGGCGCCATCTATCATTTTTATTGATGAGATTGATGCTATTGGGCGGGCAAGAGGAAAGAATCCCATGGCCGGAGCAAACGATGAACGCGAAAACACCTTGAATCAGTTGCTAACAGAAATGGATGGCTTTGGCACCAATAATGGTGTTATCATCCTTGCTGCAACGAACAGAGCCGATATTCTCGACCGTGCTTTGATGCGTCCGGGTCGTTTTGACCGCCAGATATACGTTGAATTACCTGATTTGAATGGACGCAAAGAAATCTTTAAGGTTCATTTAAAACCAATTAAAACTGATCAATCGGTTGACATTGACTTCCTGGCCCGCCAAACGCCCGGTTTCTCAGGAGCTGATATCGCTAATGTTTGCAATGAAGCGGCATTAATTGCTGCCCGTAAAAACAAAGAATTTGTTGGCAAGCAGGATTTTCTCGACGCCGTTGACCGTATAATCGGTGGTTTGGAGAAAAAGAACAAAATCATTTCACAGCACGAAAAGAAAGTAATTGCATACCATGAAGCCGGCCATGCTAC
This sequence comes from Bacteroidia bacterium, assembly GCA_019695235.1. GTDB lineage: Bacteria > Bacteroidota > Bacteroidia > M30B66 > M30B66 > JAIBAI01. Next base: position 19,399 of record JAIBAI010000026.1, read on the forward strand.
AGTTAGCTGGCTTTTAGAACACGCTTCTCCCTTAGTGAAAGTAACCATTGTTCCAAGGGGGCAATCACTGGGCGCAGCCTGGTACCTTCCTGAAGAAAGACAAATTTCAACTTTTGAACAGATGTTTGATGAGATTTGTGCTGCTTTGGGTGGTCGTGCTGCAGAAGATATTGTATTTGGCAAAGTTTCAACTGGTGCATTGAGCGACCTTGAGAAGATAACTAAGCAAGCCTATGCAATGGTTTCGATTTATGGCCTGAACAACCGCATTGGTAATATTAGCTTTTACGATTCTTCAGGCCAGTCAGAATACTCATTTGGCAAGCCTTACAGTGAGCAAACTGCCCAGACTATTGACGAGGAAGTGAAGAAGTTAATTGATTCTGCCTACGAGCATACGCGCAATATATTGCTTGAGAACAGGGAGAAGCTGAGTGCGCTGGCTGCCAAGTTACTTGAACGTGAAGTTATTTTCAGGGAAGACCTTGAAGAAATTTTTGGAAAGCGTCCTTTTGAGCGTGACCAGCATGAAGATACTGCCGGTTCAATCTCTGAATCGTACCAGGAAATGACCCTTCAAAGTAACGGTGCGCAGTCCGGAATTGAAAATGTAAGCTCAGAAGCAACACCTGCGGAAAACACACCGGTTTCTGAACCACCTGTTAGCGAAGAATCCTGAAATGCTTCTGGTATGAGCGTTTCGGGTGCTGCCTTTGATTTCACCCTATTAAAAAGGGTACTGCATTATGTAAAACCCTGGAGAAAACTCCTTGTGGGGGCCATTGGTCTGACTATCACAATGGCCTTTATTTCTCCGATACGGCCACTGCTTATTCAATATGCAGTAGACCATTTCATATTAACTCCTGAGCCAACAAAACTGCTTTGGATTACCCTGTTAATGGTTGGCGTTTTGCTAATTGAATCTGCAGGTCAGTTTTTCAGTGCGTACATCACTAATAAGTTAGGCCAGTATGTTATCAGAGATTTGCGCAACGATGTATATGGGCATATTTCAAGAATGAAGACTGCCTATTTTGACAAAAGTCCTATTGGTAGTTTAGTGACACGTGTTGTGAGTGATATTGAAACAATTGCCAGCATTTTTACAGAGGGAATTGTCATACTTTTTGGCGACATTTTACAATTGCTGGTAGTATTAATTGTGATGTTTGCTATTGACTGGCAGCTTACTTTAATCAGTATTTCAACAATTCCGTTGTTGCTGATAGCTACCAACATCTTTAAAAACGGCATTAAGTCGGCCTTTCAGGATGTACGCACCCAGGTTGCTCATATCAACACCTTTGTTCAGGAGCACATTTCAGGAATGAATGTGGTTCAGATTTTCAACCGTGAAGAAGAAGAGCTAAAGCGTTTCAAAGTCATTAACCGCGCCCATACAAAGGCTCATATTCGTTCGGTGTGGCATTACTCTGTTTTCTTTCCTATCACCGAAATTCTCAGTGCAGTTTCATTAGGATTACTCATCTGGCTTGGGGCACGCGGCGTAATATCCGGCACATTCACTATTGGCAACCTGGTGGCCTTTACCATGTTTGTAGGCATGCTGTTCAGGCCTATCAGAATGCTGGCCGACCGCTTTAACACCTTGCAAATGGGCATGGTAAGCTCTGAGAGGGTGTTTCAGGTATTAGACACATTTGAACGCATTGACGATACAGGTAAATTACAGCCAGCACAACTGAAAGGCGACATCGAATTCAAAGATGTTTCTATGTGGTATTCGCCGGATGTTAAGGTACTTGATGGCTTGTCGTTTAAGGTTAAGGCAGGAAGTACTATTGCCATTGTAGGTGCCACCGGAGCGGGAAAAACAAGCATCATCAACCTTATTAACCGGAGCTATGAATTTCAGCAGGGAGAAATTCTTATTGATGGGCATCCGATTCGTGACTATCAGATACAATGCCTTCGAAACCATATCGCTATTGTATTGCAGGATGTGTTTTTATTTTCTGATACCATTGCCAATAACATTTCCCTTGGCGACACACAGATTAGCAGGGAAGCCATTGAAGCAGCAGCTAAAAAGGTAGGTGCTGACGCGTTTATCAAGAAACTCCCAGGTGGCTATGATTTTAATGTGATGGAGCGTGGAGGTATGCTGAGTGCTGGCCAGCGCCAATTAATAGCATTCATCAGGGCGTATCTGTTTAACCCGGAAATTTTGGTTTTGGATGAAGCCACCTCTTCGGTAGATATTGAAACTGAAATGTTAATTCAGGAAGCAATGGATGCGCTTACAAAAAACAGAACAGCAATTATCATCGCTCACCGCTTATCAACCATTCAAAAAGCAGATCAAATATTTGTAATGGAAAAAGGTCGCTTAATTGAATCAGGAACCCATCAGGAGCTTTTGGCGCTGGAAGGCCAGTACAAAAGGCTGTATGAGCTTCAGTTTGGGGCTGAAAGTGCTTAATAGTCAATCTAAGCACACAATCATGTAAGGTTTTTGGCGTTTTTCAGTGAACGTCTGTCCATCTCTTGCGTATCAGGCTATGACAAAAACCAAATTCATGAGCAAGTTCATTACACGAATATTTGTAGTTGAAGACAATGAGTTCTTCGCAACGATGATCAAGCAAAAGCTTGAGCTAAACGAACAATGCGAAGTAAGCCTGTTCCATTCAGGAGATGATTTCCGTCGCCAATTACACGAAAACCCCGATATGGTTGTTTTAGATTACAACCTTCCCAATGCGAATGGAATAGAGCTATTAAAGGAGATAAAGAACTTCAACAACCAAATTAAAACCATTCTGATTTCTGGTCAGGAGCGCATCGAAGTTGTGCTTGAAGCTTTTGAAAACGGTGCTGAGGAATATATTAAGAAGGACGAAAATGCGCTGGCATTATTGAGTTTAAAAGTTGAGAAGCATACCGGCGAAGTAAACTTACGTAAAGAAGTAGATACCCTTCGTGACCAAATAATTGATCGCCACCGGTATGATAAAATTATCGGTGAGAGTGCTGAAATATTAAAAGTTTTGCGGTTGATACAAAAAGTTGAGAAGACGAATATGCTCGCCTTAATTACCGGAGAGAGCGGAACCGGGAAGGAACTTGTAGCTTCAGCAATTCACTATAATTCAACGCGGAAAAACAAACCATTTGTTTGCGTAAATGTGGCAGCTATTCCAGAAGATTTGATCGAGAGTGAGTTGTTTGGACATGAACGCGGTGCCTTTACCGGAGCCGACTCCAAACGCATTGGAAAATTTGAGGAAGCACATGAAGGCACTATCTTCTTAGATGAAATTGGAGAGATGGATATCAACCTTCAAACCAAGCTTTTGCGTGTCTTGCAGGAAAGTAAAATTACCCGTTTAGGTTCAAACAGGGAGATTCCGTTGAATGTGCGCGTAATTGCAGCAACAAATAAGAATCTTGCTCAAAGGGTAAAAGATGGCAAAATGCGTGAAGACCTTTACTACCGTTTGCAAGGATTTTTAATTCATCTTCCGCCATTACGTGAACGTGGCAATGATATTTTGCTATTGGCAAAAAGCATGCTTCGTCAGTTTTGCGAAAGCAACCGGATTCAGGTCAAATCATTTTCTCCTGAAGCCCTGAAAGACATGATGAAACATCCCTGGAGTGGTAACGTACGCGAATTAAAGGCATTTATTGAACGTGCCGTTTTGATGAGCGATGGGGAGGTAATTCAGGAAGAAGACCTGATTTTCTCGCAAGACATCTAAGCTAAGGCAAACAGATTGCGGCTCAGAAGTCGAAATTGAACTGCTCAGAAGAAAGTCGGTCGTAAGTTACCTTATCAAACTCGTATAAGAGGGCGCGCTTATGTGGTACGCCCTTTTGTTTTTCCGGCAAGGCTTTCAGAAAACCCTTGTTGAGAATTTTACGACGGAAATTTCTTTTGTCAAGCGAAGTGCCAAGGATTGTTTCGTACACCCGCTGTAATTGTCCTAATGTAAATTTTTCAGGGAGCAATTCAAAGCCAACAGGTTGCATGCGTAACTTTATCTTAAGACTTTGCCGGGCTTTATCGAGAATTTGGTTGTGGTCGAAAGCCAGTGCAGGAACTTCAGAGACGGGGCACCAAAATGCTTTTCGGGCAAAAGATGCAGCAGCAGGTTCTGAGTCAGCGATTTTAACCAAAGAGTAATAGGCAACGGTAATCACACGTGCCGTAGGCAACTCTCTTACGGCATTGAGCCATTGTGCATCAGAAGAACTTTTCACACGATTGGGGTCACCAAAAGCAAAAAATTGTTCCATGTAGATATTTTCAAGGTTGGTTAATTCCTTCAAAATTCTTTTTGCAGAGGTGTCTAAATCCTCATTGTCGTCAACGAGATTTCCGGGTAAAGAAAATTTGCGGCTTTCGTGATCAGTCTTTTGCAGATTGCGCTCGATCAGTAAAACTTTTAACTCTCCTTCATCAAAACCAAAAATCACACAGTCAACTGAAACGTGTGGATTCAGCCCTGCTTCTGATGATTTGGGCCTTTGCGGCCAGCTATGTGAGTGCGCCATGTGTTAGGGCTGTAAAACTAATTTATTTTTTTTCAAATTTCATTATGCATTAACAATTCGTCTAAAAACTTGCTAAAGATGCCTTCGTTTGGCGAAAAATAATTTTGCATGTTTGGGCTGAAATAATTCGCCCTTAATTTTCATAGTGTTGTTTTAACACTTAACTTTGTCAGTATGAGTTTTGCATCTTCCCCGCTTGAACGCATTGGTGTATTTACCTCCGGCGGAGACGCCCCAGGAATGAATGCGGCTGTACGGGCGGTTGTACGTACATGTTTGTATTACCAAAAACAGTCAGTAGGTATTTTCAGGGGGTACGACGGGATGATTGCAGGTGATATCAAAGATTTAAGCAGCCGTTCAGTAAGTAATATCATCCAAAGGGGTGGTACGATTCTCAAATCTGCGCGAAGCCTTGAATTTAAAACAAAGGAAGGTCGCCGGCAGGCGTATGAAAATCTGAAATCAGCCGGTGTTGACGCCCTTGTTGCCATTGGTGGTGACGGCACTTTCAGAGGGGCCACTTTGTTTTCATCAGAATATGACATTCCAGTAGTGGGTATTCCGGGAACCATAGACAATGACCTGAATGGTACTGATTATACCATTGGTTACGATACAGCTGTGAATACGGCAGCACAAGCCATAGACAAGGTACGGGATACGGCATCATCACATAATCGGCTGTTTTTTATTGAAGTGATGGGTCGCGACTCTGGTCAGATTGCACTTAGGGCTTCCATAGCAGCAGGAGCAGAAGCAACGATGATTCCAGAGCAACCCATGGATATTGACGAGTTGGTTCGGATTCTTGAATCAGGTGCAGAAAGGAAGAAATCGTCAAGCTTAGTGGTAGTAGCCGAAGGAGGCAAACCCGGGCGTTCGATTGACATCGCCCGTGAAGTAAATGAGCGGTTTAGTTATTACGACACCAAAGTTACCATACTAGGCCATCTTTTGCGAGGTGGTTCACCTACTGTGGCCGACCGGGTGCTGGCGAGCCGACTTGGCGTTGCAGCAGTAGAAGGCCTTTTGAATAATATTAGTGGGCAAATGGTAGGTATTGTAAACAATCAGATTAAATTTACCCCTTTCGGACAAGCGACAACCCAGCATGACGAACTTGAGAAGGAGATGTTACGCATAGCAACTATTTTGTCGGTCTGATCAATATGCAAACAACGTTAGACACTAGTAAGCTATTTCCCACCCTTGAAGGCCTTCAGGCAATAGAAGTGCCCCAAATGATTGAGCAGCGTGAATTTCTTTGCGATGGGCAACTAATTGAATGGCAAGGGGATGTAACTGATGTATATTCTCCAATCTACTACCATGACAAGGGTCAATGGGAGCGAATCAGATTAGGTTCGTATCCTGAAATGGGTGCCAAAGATGTAAGCGAAGTGCTTATTAAGGCGCAAAAAGCCTATGGTTTAGGACAGGGATTGTGGCCCACCATGCGATTAGGTGAGCGGCTGGGTTGTGTTCAGGCTTTTCTTGAAAAGATGCAGGAGAAGAAACAGTTGATAGTCAGCCTGTTGATGTGGGAAATTGGTAAGAACCGGGTGGAATCAGAAGCAGAATTTGATCGCACAGTTGAGTACATTCACGATACAATTGATGCAGTAAAGCAGCTTGACCGTGACTCAGGCAAGCTTGAACTCTCGCATGGTATTTATGCACAAATCCGGCGTGGTCCACTTGGGGTGGTTTTATGCATGGGGCCCTACAATTATCCTTTGAACGAAACCTTTGCAACGTTGATTCCGGCATTAATTATGGGCAATGTAGTGATTTTCAGGCCTGCGCGGTTTGGCATTTTACTCATCAGGCCATTATTAGAAGCATTTCGCGATGCATTTCCGGCAGGTGTAATAAATATTATATATGGTGACGGTGCACAAACTGCCGGCACTCTGATGCAATCAGGGAAGATTGATGTACTTGCCTTTATTGGGTCGAGTCGCGTGGCCAATATTTTAAAAAAACAACACCCCTATTCGAATCGCTTGCGTTCTGTGTTGGGTTTGGATGCAAAAAATCCGGCAATTATTTTGCCGGATGCAGACCTCGAAATTGCGGTATCAGAATGTATAAATGGCGCCCTTGCGTTTAACGGGCAGCGCTGTACGGCCTTAAAAATAATTTTTGTTCATCGTTCAATTGCCGCACAGTTCCTGCAAATGTTTTGTCAACGTGTTAGCCTACTTAAAGTTGGAATGCCCTGGGAAGATGACGTAACGATAACCCCACTTCCGGAGCCAGAAAAACCAGCATATTTACAGCAATTGGTGGATGATGCACTTGCCAAAGGTGCAACAATTCAAAATGAGCAAGGAGGTAAACACGACAGAAGTGTGGTATACCCTACAGTGCTTTATCCGGTAAATTCACAAATGCGTATTTACCACGAAGAGCAGTTTGGGCCATTGGTACCTGTGCTTCCTTTTGATGATGTTCAGCAGCCAATTGATTATATTGTTGAGAGCAAATATGGGCAACAGGTGAGCATTTTCAGCAATAATCCGGATGTTATTGCCTCACTGATAGACCCACTTGTAAATCAGGTATGTCGTGTGAATATCAATACAAAATGTCAACGTGGGCCGGATATTTTTCCGTTCAATGGGCGCAAAGATTCAGCCGAAGGCACCCTGAGTGTTCAGGATGCTTTACGTGTATTTTCAATACGTACCCTGGTGGCAACGCGTGATACCGATGCCAACAAAGCACTGTTTACCAATATTCTGGAGAACAGGAAGTCAAACTTTTTGTCAAACGATTATTTGTTTTAAAAACCAAACTATATGTTACTAATTGCTGATAGCGGCTCTACCAAATGTGACTGGATGCTCATGCGCGAAAACGAAGAAGCACAGAGTTTCAGCACCATGGGTTTTAACCCGTATTTTCATAATGAAGCGGTGATATCCAATGCCATCCGCCAAAACAATGAGTTATTGGAGGCCGCCCCTCAGGTGACGATGCTTTTCTTATACAGTGCTGGCTGTTCATCAAAAGAACTCAAGTTAGTAGTAGAGCGTGCTTTGCGTTCGGTATTTCCCAATGCAAATATTTACGTTGACCATGATTTGGTAGGAGCCGCCTTCGCCACCTGGGATGAAACCCCTGCTATCACAGGTATTTTGGGTACCGGCTCGAATTCATGTTATTTTGATGGTGATATTGTTAAGCAGGCCAACTCAGGTCTTGGCTTAGGCTATATTCTTGGCGATGAAGGCAGTGGAAGTTATTATGGCAAAATTTTGGTAAAAAAATTCCTCAACAATCAGCTTCCGGATGAAATTCATAATTGTTTATCAAGGGAGTATAAGCTTTCACGCGAAACCATTGTTGAGAATGTTTACATGAAGCCACATGCCAATGTTTACCTTGCCTCATTTATGAAGGTGCTTTCTGACAACAAGCAACACACTTGGGTTCAGGAACTGATAAATACAGGTATGGAAACTTTTTTCAACACACACATCAGCTGCTATAAGAACTACCAAAGGGTTCCGGTTCATTTTATCGGCTCGATAGCTTATCACTTCGAATCGAACCTCCGGCAGGTAGCGGCTAGAATGGAAATTGAAGCAGGCACCATCATTAAAAAACCTATTTTCGGATTGGTTAATTACCATCTGAAACATCATTTCACCAAGAAAAACAGCTGATAATTTTCAGTCATCATGCAAGCCATCTCACGCAAAGGTTCTCATCTGAATGAGCCTTTGGGAAACTATATTTCCCATCAGATAAATAATAACAGTTTACGTATTGAAACTGACAATTCCCGCGTATCAATAACGCTATACCATGCTGGCATCTTCAGGATTCGTATTAGTCGGCCAGACGCGGAATACTGCGGTTTTTCGTATGCTGTAAATAAGCAACCACTGGAGCATACAAGGTGGGATGTATCAGAAGATGCCAAATGGTTCACGCTTCAAACCAGCGTAATGAGTGTGAAAATTCAAAAATTTCCCTTGCGTATAGAGGCTTTCGATAGTGCCGGCAACCTGCTTTGCGCAGATGATCCGGCATTTGGCACCAGCTGGCTCGGACAAGAGGTAACAACCTATAAATCCTTGCAGCCGGATGAGCGTTTTATCGGATTGGGCGAAAAGACTGGTCCGCTTGACCGCCGTGGTAATGCTTATGTAAACTGGAACACCGACAATTTTGCCTATGCCGTAGATGCTGATCCAATCTACATGAGTACTCCCTTTTACATGGGTATTCATGGCAAGGTAGTGTATGGTATTTTCTTCGACAATAGCTATAAAACCACTTTTAACTTTGGTTGCAGCAATAAGCGTTTCTCCTATTTTCAGGCAGAAGATGGGGAGATGGATTATTACCTGATTCATGCAGATAACGTAGCAGGAATACTTGAAAATTATACCTGGCTTACAGGTCGTATGGAACTGCCCCCATTGTGGAGTTTGGGCTTTCAACAGTGCAGGTACAGCTATTATCCGTACACCGAGGTTTTAAATGCAGCACGAACCTTCAGGGAGAAGAAAATTCCTGCTGATGTGCTTTATCTTGACATCCATTATATGGATGCCTATAAAGTATTCACTTGGCATCCGGAGCGATTTCCCGACCCGAAGGGTTTGCTAGATGAGCTGAAAGGGATGGGATTCAAGGTAGTTGTAATTCTTGACCCGGGCGTAAAAACAGAAGCTGGTTATACAACCTACGAGGAGGGTGTTGCAAAGGGAATGTTTGTTAAGTACCCTGATGGTAGTGAATACAACGGTCAGGTATGGCCGGGCTGGAGCGCCTTTCCTGACTTCACCCTGGAAGCTGTACGCAGCTGGTGGGGCGAACAGATGAAGGTACTTACTGACAAAGGGATTGAAGGCTTTTGGAATGACATGAACGAGCCGGCTGCCTGGGGACAACATTTGCCCGATCTGATTGAATTCGGTTATGAGGGCGAAACGGCCACCCATAAACGTGCCAGGAACGTTTATGGTATGCAGATGGCCCGTAGTACCTTTGAAGGTGCTAAAAAGCTTTTACCCGGCAAAAGACCTTTTGTACTCACACGTGCCGGATATTGTGGTATACAGCGGTATGCAGCGGCATGGACAGGTGATAATGTAAGTACCGATGAGCACATGCTGGCAGGCACACGCCTGATAAATAGCTTAGGTTTAACAGGCGTTTCTTTTTCAGGAAACGATGTAGGTGGTTTTGCAGGCGAAGCTAGTCCTGATTTATTTGCCCGTTGGATTGCCCTGGGCGCATTTTCACCGTTTTTCCGTTCTCATTCAATGGTGAACAGCCGCGATTCAGAGCCTTGGTCATTCGGGGAGGAAGTTGAGGACATATCAAGAAATTACATAAAACTAAGGTACAGGCTGATACCTTATTTGTATGCTCTATTTTATGAAAGTACCCAAACGGGGATGCCTATAGCGCGCTCACTGGCAATTGATTATACATTTGACAGCCACATTTATCAGGATGCATATCAGAATCAATTTATGTTTGGTCCGGCCATGCTGGTGATTCCGTTTGAGAGCAATAAAACCTTTCACAAGGCATATTTGCCAGAAGGTTCATGGTATAACTTATATACAGACGCATTGCATGAAGGAAGCTCAGAGCTGGTTATTGAAGCCAGCAAAGAGGTGTTACCTGTATTTGTTAAATCAGGGAGCATTGTACTGATGCAAGAAGCTGTTGAAAGCCTGCAGTTGGAGGCCTCCGCTGAAACGCTTGAAGTGCATGTGTATACAGGTGCTGACGGTAGTTTCATATCATACAAAGATGATGGGAGCAGCTATGAATATCAGAAGGGCTATTACACAAAACGGCAATACAACCTCCAGGGAAACACACTAACAATAGGCAAGGCAGAAGGCCAATGGCAGCCACAATACAAGCAGATGGTGATTTTCTTACATGGATTACCAGCATCTGTAATGGTGAAAGTTAATGGGATAGATAACGCAATAACTGAGGGTCCTTACCGCTTCATTGAGCCGATTTCTGACTTTGATCCTTACCATAAACCACCAAAAGCACCGGTACAAATCGAAAATTTAACCAAAATACATCTCCCCTACCGATTGGATGCTACTCATGTTCAATGGTTTACAAAATAATTTGCTGTAGTCAAGAAAATCATTCAGTGCTTGAAAGAAGCAACAAAATATCATTTACCTTTGGCAAAATTTTTTAAATAATGAAAAACGGAACAGTTAAGTTCTTCAATGAAACCAAAGGCTTTGGATTTATTAAGGAAGATGAATCAGAAAAAGAATTCTTTGTACATGTAACCGGCCTGGTTCATGAGGTTCGCGAGAATGACAGGGTAACATTTGAATTGCAGGAAGGTCGCAAAGGCCTGAATGCTGTAAATGTGAAAAAAGCATAAGGGAACTCTTTGAATAAAAAAGCCCGCCATTTGGCGGGCTTTTTTATTTTATGGCTGTTGCAATTGCTGGCCATCTGGGGTGAAATACTGGTACACTTTTCTTTTGCCCGATTTAAGTTCCACCTCATAGAACCGTGCATTTTCAGGGGTACTGAGTTCATTTACATCATCAATTTCCCAGCCTGCATAACTACCTTTGTGTATATTCTCAGCAATTACAGCAGGTAATTCTTCATCTTCTAATTCGATTTTCGTTTTTACCCATTTACCATCTGCAGTATAAAAAGCTTCTGCCTTTCTACCATTGAGTCTGAACTCAGCTTCGTACAAGGCAAGCTTTCTTTTCCATTCCCATTCGTAAACGTAAATATTCGGATATTTTGATTTAAATGCATTAACCACAGCACCTGCAACATTGCTTTCGTTGAGTTCTTGCGCCTGGCCAACATCCAGAAACATTAAGTTACAAATACAAATTATGATGCCGATTCTTTTCATACTTCCTGCCATATAAAGCGCTCAAATTTCAAAAATATTATTTTTTCAGCATTCAATATTAGCAAATTACCTGCCAAGAACGAATTTTATTGGTTTAGCCGATTTTTGAATCTGGCATGCAAACTGTCTACCTTTACGGCCACTTCCCGAATATGTCGCAGGAGAGCTGGTTAGCATACCTTCAAAATACAACAATTCCTGGTATTAGCGCTGGTGAGCTTATAGAAGCCCACCAGCAGGCTGTTCCTACTTCTATTCGTATGCATCCGCTAAAAGGTGCTGGGCTGGTTGAAGAAATGAAACAGGTAGCCTGGTGCAAGGATGGGGTTTATTTACCGCAGCGACCTGATTTTACACTTGACCCTTATTTTCACGCCGGCGCATATTATGTGCAGGAAGCAAGCTCAATGAGTATTCAGGCGGCATTAGATGAGCTGGGTGCTGATTTTCATGCGCCAAAGGTGCTTGATCTTTGTGCAGCACCGGGCGGAAAAAGCACCTTGATTGCCTCCTGGCTAAACGGAAGAGGCATTTTGGTTGCCAATGAAACCATTCGCAGCAGGGCTTCAATATTAAATGACCAGTTAAGCAAGTGGGGTTATTCAAATACGGTTGTAACCAATAATGACCCGGAGCGTTTTGGCAGTCTCCCCGGGTTCTTCGACATCGTGTTAGTTGATGCTCCCTGTTCAGGCTCTGGCCTTTTCAGAAAAGATCCCCAGGCGATGAATCAGTGGTCAGCCTCAGCCGTTCTTCATTGTGCTGCAAGGCAAGAGAGAATTATTGAAGATGTATGGCCTTCATTAAAAGAAGATGGGGTTCTCCTTTATTCTACGTGCAGTTTTTCAGTTGAAGAAAATGAAGAGATTGCCTTAAAAATTATTGAGATGGGTGCAGAAACTGTGCCTTTGCAGCGCCTGGAAAAGCTAAATATTCACATTTATTCCTCCGGGCCGGGTTATCGCTTTTACCCGGGTCATGTTGAGGGCGAGGGGTTTTATTTATGTGCGTTCAGAAAAACTAAGAAAGAGAAGCAAGTGGCTGTTAACTCAGGAAAAACTATTGTTCAAAAGAACACCGCCATTACAGAAAGATTAGCAGATTGGATTCGTCTGAATGAGAAACATCTGACTATAGAAACGCATCTTGGGCAGGTGGTTTTTCCGGCAAGCAATATTGGCGATGCTGCATTGCTCTTAAAAAACTTTAAAGTTTTGCGCCTTGGCTTGATACCAGGGCAGATGGCAGGCAAGGACTTTATTCCGGATCAGGATTTGGCATTTAGCCTTCATCTTTCGGAACAGGTTGCCTCGGTTGAACTCGATTTAAATCAGGCATTGTGTTTCCTGAAAAAAGAAAGTACTTCTTTACCCAATCCGGGGAAAGGGTGGTTTGTAGTGCGTTACAATGGTTTAGGGCTTGGTTGGATAAAAGCCATGCCGGGCCGGATAAACAATTATCTGCCCAAACATTTGCGCATTCTGAAAGCTGTTAATTCTAATGGATTATCAGTAAATTCGCCCAAATGAAAGAAATAAAACACACCTGTCTGATACAGGAATTCGACAACATTTCAGAGCTTGAACCAATAGAGCGCCAGCTGTTGGAAGCTGCGGCCAACATACGTGATAAGGCTTATGCCCCCTATTCAAAATTCTATGTAGGAGCAGCTGTTGAGCTCGAAGATGGTACTGTGGTTCTTGGCAGCAACCAGGAAAATGTTGCCTATCCCTCTGGATTATGTGCTGAGCGGACTGCGCTGTTTGCTGCGCATGCCAATCATCCGGGCAAAGCGGTTGTACGTATTGCTATTTCTGCAAGTTCCGGTGAATTTGATACTGATGAACCTGTTTACCCTTGTGGGGCGTGCCGGCAAGTGATTTCAGAATATGAACGGCTTGCCGGAGGTCAGATACAGATTGTAATGCGGGGAAAAAAAGGAAAAACCCATAAAGTTAACGGATTAATAAATTTATTACCCGTTGCTTTCGATGCTGACAAATTAAGAAGAGATAAATAGGCAACAATATAATTTTTGTACATTAATATTATTTTAGTGTAAATTTGCCTCCTTTGATAAAAAACATGGCAAAACCGGCATTCCCCAAAGAACAGTACCTGAAGTGGTATGAAGACATGCTTTTATGGCGCAGATTTGAAGAAAAGGCAAGCCAATTATACATCCAGCAGAAGATCAGGGGTTTTTGCCACCTGTATATCGGACAGGAAGCTGTAGTGGCAGGTGCGATGAGCGTAATAACCCCGCAAGACAATATGATTAGTGCCTATCGTGACCATATTCATCCAATGGCACAGGGGCTTTCACCCAATGCCATCATGTCGGAGTTGATGGGCAAGATAACCGGTTGTTCAAAAGGGAAAGGCGGCTCTATGCACATGTTTTCAGCAGAGCATCGTTTCTTTGGAGGGCATGGCATCGTAGGGGGGCAAATCCCATTAGGCGCTGGTATTGCTTTTGCAGAAAAATACAAAGGCACAAAGAATGTAACCCTTTGCTATATGGGCGACGGCGCGGTACGACAAGGTGCCCTGCACGAAGCTTTTAACATGGCGATGCTTTGGAAACTGCCTGTAATTTTCATCATTGAAAATAACAATTATGCAATGGGTACTTCCGTTGAGCGGACAACCAACGTGCATGATTTGTATAAAATAGGTTTATCATACGATATGCCGGCCAAACCTGTTGATGGTATGAGTGTAGAAGCTGTACACAAGGCAACAGAATGGGCTGTTAAGCACGCACGTGAAGGTAAAGGGCCTGTTTTACTTGAAATAAAAACTTACCGTTACCGTGGTCATTCGATGTCTGACCCTGGTAAATACCGCAGCAAGGAAGAAGTTGAAGAATACAAGAAGCAAGACCCTATCGAACAGGTTTTGGCGACTTTACAAGCCAATAAATGGATAAGCGAAAAAGAAATCGAAGCAATAGACGAACGCATAAAGGCCATTGTTGAAGAATCGGTAAGATTTGCAGAAGAATCACCTTATCCGGATGTGGAAGAACTGTACAGAGATGTTTACGTACAGGAAGACTATCCTTATATCATGGATTAATAATCATTAAGAGAAAAACAACCATGGCAGAGATTGTAAGAATGCCCAAACTGAGCGATACCATGACCGAAGGGGTGGTATCAAAATGGCATAAGAAAGTTGGCGACAAGGTGAAATCAGGTGACTTATTGGCGGAAATTGAAACCGACAAAGCCACCATGGATTTTGAATCGTTTCAGGATGGTTTTTTGCTATACATTGGTGTTGAAGAAGGGAAAAATGCCCCAATTGACTCAATATTAGCCATTCTGGGCAAGGAGGGAGAAGATTTTTCAACCTTGCTATCAGACAATAAAGGCGGGGCTGCCCAATCTACCCAGAATACAGCAGCCAGTCCGCAAACAGTTGTCGCGGCTACCCCTACGCCAATTCAGGAAGTTTCAATTGTAAGTTCCGATGAAGGACGCCTGAAAGCTTCTCCACTGGCAAAAAAGATTGCACGTGAAAAAGGTATTGACTTACGCCAGGTTGCTGGTAGTGGCGACGGTGGAAGGATTGTAAGAAAAGACGTTGAACAACACCAGGCATCCGGCCTTGTTACCGGCACTACAAATCAGGTGTATGTTCCTGCCGGAAACGAGCAATTTACTGAAGAGCCGGTTTCGCAGATGCGAAAAACCATTGCCCGCCGGCTTGCAGAAAGTAAGTTCAGTGCACCCCATTTTTACCTGACCATTGAAATTGATATGGAACAGGCCATTGCTGCACGTACTCAAATCAATGCTACAGGCGAGGTGAAGGTATCATACAATGATTTTGTGGTGAAGGCCGCAGCCATGGCTTTGCGCAAGCATCCGAAAATTAATTCATCATGGTTGGGCGACAAGATTCGCTTCAATCAACATATTCATATTGGCGTAGCCATAGCTGTTGACGAGGGTTTACTGGTACCCGTTGTGCGATTTGCTGATCAGAAAGGCTTTCATCAGATTTCAACCGAAGTAAAAGATTACGCAGTACGTGCCAAAGCGAAAAAGCTTCAGCCAGCAGACTGGGAAGGGAATACCTTTACAATCAGTAATTTAGGAATGTTTGATATTGATGAATTTACTGCAATTATCAATCCACCAGATGCCTGTATCATGGCAGTAGGCAGCATACAAACCAAACCGGTGGTAAAAAACGGCAACATTGTGGTAGGTAATACAATGAAAATCACGCTCAGTTGCGATCACCGTGTAGTTGACGGTGCAAGCGGTGCTGAATTCCTTAAAACCTTCAAGGCATACCTTGAAAACCCGGTGAAGATGCTGCTTTAAGCATCAGATATCATTTGTCACACAGACCTCTCTGAATTTATTTTCAGGGAGGTTTTTTTTTCACCGGGCCAAGCTAAAAAGCACGCACTGCTCTGAGCATGTACCCATTATTTTTACTGAGTGCGTTCAATTTCCTTGTAGCAAAATCAGCGCTGAATGCCTGGGTATCAGAATCTTCTGTACTGCTTAAATAACCATAATCCTGTGATAGCATATCAGCTCCTGAAATTGAAGACAAAGTTCGATTTACATCGAGCCGGTTGTTCCAAAGCAGGCTTAACTCATCAATGGCAGGTTGGTACCAATCGGTCTGCCCTCCCCCATTCCATGCAAGACATGAATTGGCAGCACTCATTGTATGACCAGGCTGTAAAGTGATTGCAATACTATTGTTTAGACCATCCCATAAACTTTGTGCTGAGGGGCCAATCAGTTGATTTATCACATTGCTATATCGTGCGGTTTGGTTAGGACTAATTTCATTTAAACTAACAATTAGGCCATGTTCAACGCCATTCTGGTCGCGCCAAAGATGAAAAATCACTCCTCCGCCAAAAGCCTCGCCTATATAATGACCGGTCGTGCCCCCACCCGGGGTACCTGGAGGGCCTGGTGGACCTTTGGTGCCGGGATCGCCAATTGGTCCTTTCTCTCCTGCAACTCCCTGGGGGCCTTTCGCACCTTGCTGACCTATATTTCCTGCTCTTACAGCATACAGGGCATAAGGTACAGACAGCAGTTCAGCAGTACCTATGGTTGAAAAGTTCGTGCCTCCTTCCGGGTCAATGGCAGTATTGAGCCAGTATTTGTGTACTGACCATTCTAGCGTATTGAAGTTTCCAAGGATGGGTGTACCGCTTCCTATGGTCAGATTGAACAAACCATAAACATTCGTATGTGCTTCATGACGCTCAATATAAGCAGTATCTCCATCTGCTGCGTCTGTAGTTATGCAAAACTTTACCGCAATCGTGTGATTTGTCAATAGCCCCCCGACACTATTTCTGGCAATTGCCTGAAAATTGACACCTTGTTGTGATTGCGCCTGTGCTATGAAGCTATAAAAGAGAACGACCGTGCAACAAAGTACCCAAATAGCTTTTATGTTGATGTTGCTGTGTTTCATTTTGCAAATTGGATATTAAAATGAGCGGATAGCGCGTACTGAATATGTTAGCTTTCCTTTTGAATCCCAGCCCATAAAACCCTGATAATACCGAAACGTCTTGGCGTTATTCCCATTGACCTCCTCGGTACTGCTCCAATACATATTTTCTGTTGAAAGCAAATCAGCCCCTGAAATACTTTCTAAAGTTTTATTTACGTTAAAACGAAGTTGCCATAATTTTGCCAGTTCATCACTTGCCGGAAGGTACCAATCGCTTTGGCCGCTGTCGCTCCAATCAAGACAAAGCTTGGCAGCACTATTTGTATGTCCATTTTGAGCCACTATCGCATTTGAGTTGCCTAAACCGTTCCAGCTTGATTGTGCTACTGCTCCAATCATGACACTTGTTACATTGCTCCATACTTGGTTCTGATTAGGTGCAAGTTCCTTGAGCCCAACAATTAATCCGTGCTCTTCACCATTGTTATCCCGCCACAGGTGAAAGATGACCCCACCGCCAAATTTCTCACCGATATAATGAGTAAATCCCCCACCTGAGCCAGAACCAGGTGGCCCTTGTTCCCCTTGCGGACCTTGTGGCCCGGTATCTCCTTTAGGTCCGGCAGGTCCGGGGTCTCCCTGTGGACCTTGTGGCCCCTGGGTACCTGCTGTTCCGGAAGTTTGTGCATAGAAGGCATAAGGCACCGACATGAATTGGGTGTTCCCCAAAGAGGTATATGTAGTTCCACCTGTTGGGTCAATTGCAAGCCCTAACGAATGATTGGCAAGCGACCAGTCAATGCCTGCGAAATCACCCTTCACCGCACTGCCTTTTCCAATAACCACTGTAAAGAGACCAAAGCCATTGGTCTGGGTTTGTTGTGTTTCAGTATAAACAGTATCGGTTCCTGAAAGGATACTGAGTTTAAGTGCTATGGCTTGGTTTGCATAAACAGCACCTGAGGCATTTCGCGCAACAGCCTGGTAATTAATACCTTGCGGCACCTCGGTACTTTGTGCATACAAGGCAGATACGCTGGCATATAGCGTAAGAATTGAAATTGATATTTGTAAAAACAGCTTATTCATACGACAAAGTTACAAATTCTACCAGTTCATTTTTCTTTTTGAAAGAATTTGAAGAAGGTGAAGAATTGAGAATGAA
This sequence comes from Bacteroidia bacterium, assembly GCA_019695235.1. Lineage (GTDB taxonomy): Bacteria > Bacteroidota > Bacteroidia > M30B66 > M30B66 > JAIBAI01. The sequence goes on from JAIBAI010000026.1 coordinate 37,431, forward strand.
AGAACGATAAATTATTGCCTTATTGTTAACCTGAACATGTTGATACTTCTGACAAGAAGCTAAGCAAGACATTTTTTTCACCAGTAATTTTACGCGAAATAGCACGTTTGTAGTATGATGTTTTCAAGGATAATTCTAACTGGTATAGTGATGCTTGCCGGTTTTAGTATTGCTGATACCCCTGAGCGGGTGGTTAAACCGATAGACCCACCCTTTTTAGGTATCGGAAAACAATGGGTTGATAGTGTTATGCAAACTCTCACGCCTGATCAACGCATTGCACAGCTATTTATGGTGGCCGCGTATTCAAACAAAAGCAAAGCCCATCAGGATGAAATTTCGCGTTTGGTAAGTCAGCATCATATTGGGGGTTTGATATTCATGCAGGGTGGTCCGGTGCGCCAGGCAAGGTTGACGAATCAGTATCAGAAAATTGCAAAAGTTCCTTTACTTATAGCTATTGACGGCGAGTGGGGTCTTTCGATGCGGCTTGATTCAACTTTTACTTATCCCCGGCAGATGGCTTTGGGAGCCATAGCCAATGATAGTTTGATTTACCAGATGGGGGCTGACATTGCCCGTCAATGTTCACGCCTGGGAATACATGTGAATTTTGCACCGGTTGTTGATGTCAATAATAATCCAGCCAATCCGGTTATCAATTACCGTTCGTTTGGTGAGGATAAATACAATGTTGCCCGCAAGGGAATTGCATACATGAAAGGCATGCAAGACAACCGGGTACTGGCATCTGCCAAGCATTTTCCGGGGCATGGCGACACCGACACCGATTCGCACAAAGCATTGCCGTTAATCACACATGACCGGGCAAGGCTCGATAGCCTTGAGTTATATCCATTCAGGCAATTAATCAATGCCGGGGTAGGCAGTATGATGGTAGCGCATTTGCAGGTTCCGGCGCTTGATAGTGGTGACAAGATGCCTACAACCTTATCGAAAAATGTGGTAAGCAAATTATTACGCAAAGAAATGGGTTTTAAAGGGCTAATTTTCACAGATGCTTTGAATATGAAGGGTGTTAGCGCACAGTTCAAACCTGGCATCGTTGATGTAAAAGCCTTGCTTGCCGGAAATGACATTTTGCTTTTTTCAGAGAATGTTCCGTTGGCCATAAGTGAAATAAAAAATGCAATTGCTGCGGGAGAAATCAGCAGTGAGGAAATTGATGCAAGGTGCCGTCGAATTCTTGAAGCAAAATTCTGGTGTGGTTTAAATAAGAAGCAACAAATTGACATTAAAAATCTCCACAGAGACCTGAACCAAAAATCTTCAGAAGTACTAAAACGTAAGCTAATTGAAGCCTCTCTTACGCTTGTGTCAAATAAAGATGGGATTATCCCGCTTAAACAACTTGAGAAAAGAAGTATCGCAGCCCTGGTTATTGATGATGATGCTCAGTGCACCTTTGTAAAAACATTGCAGCAATATGCTGAAGTAAGCCCCTTTAGTGTAAGCCGTTCTGAACTGTCTGCGAAGGAAGGAGCACTGATTCAAAAACTTTCTGCTTACAACACCATCATTATTGGGGTGATGAACCCCAAGAGGATCATGTCGAAAAGTGCTGGCATCAACAGTGATATTGCCAGAATCATTGAAAAAATTAGTCAAAAAACCACTGTTATCGTTGATGTATTTGCAAATCCCTATTGTTTATCAAGTCTTGGCAATGCTAACCCACAGGGGCTAATTGTATCTTATGAAGACAATGAGCATTCGCAATCGTTATCAGCACAGCTGATTTTTGGTGGCATTCGTGCTTCGGGAAGCCTTCCGGTAGGCGGCCACAAGCGCTATCCTGCGGGTACAGGTGTTTTGACCGGGGGGGCTATTCGGTTAAGGTACAGTATGCCGGAAGAACTCGGCATTACAACTGAAAGCCTTGGGCGTGTTGATTCACTCATAATGTTAGCAATAAGGCAAAAAGCCACGCCTGGTGCTCAATTATTAATTGCAAAGGATGGCCAGGTCTTTTATCAGAAATCCTATGGTTACCACACTTATGATAAAATAAGAAGAGTTGAAAACACTGACATTTATGATATAGCTTCCATAACAAAAATAGCGGCGTCAACTTTGGCCATTATGCGGTTGACTGATGAAGGGTATTTCAACCTTGACCACCCGCTATCAGAATACATGCCTGTGTTACAATTTAGCAACAAGGGCAATATTACCCTCCGTGAATTACTGACGCATCAAGCAGGATTACCGGCATGGATTCCGTTTTATACTAAAACAATTCATACTGATAAGTTGCGCAACAGATATTACAGCAGCACCAGTAGCGATAGTTTTCCTTATCAGGTTGCAAGAGGTTTGTACATGCGAAAAGACTATCCTGACACCATGCTGATGCAAATTATTGAAACCCCATTGGGAAAGAAGGAATACAAGTACAGTGATTTGGGTTATTACCTTTTGAAGCGCATCATCGAAACGCATACTGGTCAACCTTATGACCAATACCTTGAGACGCAATTTTACAGGCCTTTAGGCCTATCACGGCTCGGTTTTAACCCGCTTGAATGCTATGCACCTGATGAAATAGTACCTACTGAATACGACCGCATTTACCGCAAACAGCTTGTTCATGGGTATGTGCATGACCAGGGGGCAGCCATGAATGGTGGTATTGGAGGACATGCAGGTCTTTTTTCAAATGCCAATGATTTGGCAGTAATTATGCAAATGTTGCTTAATAAGGGTGTTTATGGTGGTCAGCGATACCTGAACCAGGCTACTATTGAAGAATTTACCCGTTGTCAGAGTTGTATAAATAATATTCGCAGGGGAATTGGATTTGATAAGCCAGAAATGAATTATTCAAAAACAGGTCCGACATGCAAATGTGTAGCAGCTGAAAGTTTTGGTC
>JAIBAI010000027.1 GCA_019695235.1 Bacteroidia bacterium
TCACCATACACCTTATTGGTAGAAGTGAATATAAAAACAGCTTCCGGACATATCTGCCTTGTTAATTCGAGCAGATTCAGGGTACCTGTTGCATTAACGCCAAAGTCGGTAAGTGGCTCCTTTGCTGCCCAATCATGACTGGGTTGGGCTGCGGTATGTACCACCAGATGAATATCACTGCCGTACTCTCTGAATATCTTTTCAAGCGATTGATAATCTCTGATATCACATGAATAGGGTCGGAAATTGCTGAACTTTTCTTTCAGCCGGTCGCGGTTCCACTCAGTAGAACTTTCATTGCCAAAGAAATAGGAACGCAGGTTGTTATCAATACCGATGACCAGGTCGAATTTACCTGCAAAAAACTCAACAGATTCTCCACCAATCAGTCCGGACGAACCGGTAATAAGGGCTATTTTCATAATCAGCTCAACAATTTTTTAACGCTTTGTTCGTGGGCTTTTATCCACTCAAATATATCTGATAAAATCATTTGCGGACTGTTTTCAGGTGCCCAGTCACAGATGCTGTTTATCTTTGAATTATCGGTAATATAAACCGGAATATCTGCTGAACGATTTTCAGCCACTTTGCGAATATTAATTGTATTTCCGGTGATTTGTTCACAAAGGGTTGACAGTTCAGCCAGAGAAACACTTACATCAAGACCGCCCCCAACATTAAATGTCTGACCGCTGAAACGGCTAAAATCCTCCATCTGCATTTTCAAAAGGCGGTAAAGGTCATTGATGTGTAGGAGGTCTCTCACCTGATGGCCTGTACCACCATAACCAATGTAGCTCAGATCAGCTTTGAAATAATGCCTTGCCAGCCACAATACCACCACTCCCTGATCAACCTTACCCATCTGCCAGGGGCCTGTCAACACGCCACAGCGGTTGATGATGGCCTCCATGCCATAGAATTCAATGTACTCGCGGATAAACAGTTCTGATGCAAATTTGCTCGCTCCGTAAAATGATCTGGCGCCGTCAATCGGGAAATTTTCGGCGATGCCACTTGTGGAAACGCCCGGTATATCTTGCGCTGGTGCGATTGAGAAGCGTGTTGCCCCGTCAGTATAACGTATCCGGCAAAGGTCTGCAATCGGATATACCCGGCTGGTAGATAAAAATATAAACCTTGCTTTGTGCCTTGATGCATAATCGAGGCAATTCAGGGTACCACTCAGATTGGTATCAATAACATAGTCAGGGCTTGAATCAATACCAGATAAAACAGAAGGTTCGGCAGCCGCTTCAATCAGCAGAGTGATTTCACCAACTTGCGTAAGGTCTTCCTTGTTGCGGATATCGCCATGAATAAATTCGATGCCCGCCTGAAGAAGCCTGGGGATATTTAATTCAGAACCTCTTCGGCGCAGGTTGTCAAATGCAACAATCCTGGCGCTTGGGTAATCGCGTTTTAAGAATAGGGCAAGATTTGAACCGGCAAAGCCACAGCCTCCGGTAATGAGTATGCTTTCACTCATCGGCGAGGGATTTGAAAATATTTCCAAGGGCAAATGAGCATGCGGATAATTGCTTCACGGCAGTTACACCGGGCAGCCCGGTTCTGTTAATTTGCGTAATCATTCCTGTTAAAACCTCCACGAATGCACAAAGATACCATTTAGCCCGAAAAATCTTAATCTGCCCGGCATTTGATTTTAATTGCCTGATACTCTTACAGTTAATGGCTTCGTTTGGTGTTTTATTGTGTACGTTTCCGTTAAACAAGTCATTTTTGCAGCAAAGACAATTCATGAAAGCATATATATTTCCGGGGCAGGGTGCCCAGTTTTCAGGCATGGGCAAGGAGCTGTACGAGCAATCAGCAGATGCCCGTTCGCTTTTTGAGCAGGCCAATGAGATTCTTGGTTTTCGCTTAACCGATTTAATGTTTAATGGTTCGGATGAGGACCTCAAACAAACAGCAGTAACCCAACCTGCTATTTTTGTTCATTCAGTAGTATTGTTTCTAACCACAGCCGACAAGCCGGCAGCCGACATGGTAGCAGGTCATTCACTGGGTGAATTTTCTGCCCTTGTTGCAAACAATGCATTATCATTTGAAGATGCGCTGCGTTTGGTGGCGCAAAGGGCAACAGCAATGCAAAAGGCCTGTGAGATGAATCCGGGTACCATGGCCGCCATCCTCGGTTTGCCCGATGAGCGCATTGAAGAAATTTGTGCCGGGATTCGTGCGCAGGGTGAGGTAATCGTGCCGGCAAACTATAACTGCCCGGGGCAATTGGTAATTTCAGGTAGTCTGAAAGGCATTGAACTGGCTTGCGAACGAATGAAAGAAGCCGGAGCCAAGCGTGCTTTGCCACTTCCTGTTGGCGGTGCATTTCACTCTCCGCTGATGCAACCTGCACAAGACAACCTGGCTGAAGCAATTGCCGCTACACATTTTAACGTACCAAGCTGCCCGGTGTATCAAAACGTGAATGCTTCTCCGTCAAGTGACCCGGATACGATTCGTAAAAACCTCATCGCACAACTTACTGGCCCGGTACGGTGGACCCAATCTGTTATCCGCATGACACAAGATGGGGCAAGCTCGTACACTGAATCAGGTCCGGGCAAGGTCTTACAGGGGCTTACAAAGAAAATCAGCCCTGATATCCCGGCAGCCAGCATTTAATTGCCTACTACGGCATTGTGAAGGGGCAATAATGCAACATTGATAATAAGGGATAGAAGGATACTTTTATCCTTTATTTTCATTACAGACTTTGGTTGATTAATCTGCCTGAATCAAGCAACTGGTGCAAGGCACGTTCTTTTGACACCTTTTCAATCAGGGCGATATGGCCCATTTTATGGGCATCAGAACCTAAAAGGTCAACCAGGTTGCGTTCAATCAGTCGTTCTGCGATACGCTTTGCACCGGTACCGTAATACCCTGCAATCGAGCCAATATTTACCTGAAGCAACACCCCTTTTTCGCGAATATTAGCGTATTGTTCTATATTGTGATACCAGTATGGATAGCGCTCAGGGTGCGCCAGTACCGGGGTATAGCCCTCTGTTTGCAATTTAAAGGTAACGGTATCGAAGTTGTCAGATGGGTTCATGTAAGAGAGCTCCATCAGCACCTTTTTACCTGAGAAGGTAAGTATTTCATGTGTTCCAATCATTTTTTCAAATGCATGGTCACAGTAGTACTCCGCGGCAGCTTCTACCTCAATTGGTATTCCTTCCTGTTGAATGGCTTCTCGCAGTTTGGCCAATCCCCCGCGAATAATCTCAGGTGTATTCCGGTAGAAATCACTCATGATGTGCGGGGTGGTAATCAGTTTTCGGTAGCCCAGCGCCTGCATTGCACGAATCATTTCAAGGCTTTGTTCGAGCGTCTCGGCACCGTCATCTATGCCCGGTATAAAATGCGAGTGCATATCGCAACCAAGCTCTTTTGCCAGCTCAACAGCCGGGCTGTTTCCAAGCAAGTCACGTAGCCACGCCAACATGGTTTAGGGCTTAAATGCATCGAAGGTTAAACGTAAACCTTCTTTCAGTTTCACAAGCGGCTGATAACCAAGATACTCATGTGCTTTGCTGATATCGGCCAATGAGTCACGTATATCACCTTCACGGGCTTCACGGTGACTGGGCATCGCTTTCACACCGGCATATTCACACAAGAGGTGGTACATCTCAAGAACAGACACCCGTTCGCCGACAGCCACATTATACACCCGGCCACAAGCCATTGGATGGGTACTGAATAAGGCCCGGATATTTGCCTGCACTGCATTCTGCACATACGTAAAATCACGGGTCTGCTGCCCATCACCATTCATCCATGCCGGAGACTTCTCATGTATTGAGCGAATAAAAAGCGGAATCACAGCAGCATAAGGCCCTTCAGGATTTTGTCTTGGCCCGAAAATATTAAAGTAGCGAAGACCAACCAGCTCCATACCATAGGTGCGGGCAAATACATCTGCATATAACTCGTTTACCCTTTTCGAAACTGCATAAGGTGACAATGGGTTTCCGATATTTTCTTCGATTTTTGGCAGTACCGGATGATCGCCATATACCGAAGATGAACTGGCATATACCATCCGTTTCACACCGGCATTTTTTGCGGCATCCAGCACATTTAAGAAGCCGGTTACATTAGATGCATTGGTAGCAAGGGGGGTTTTTATTGAACGTGGAACCGAACCTAAAGCAGCCTGGTGGCTTACAAAATCAATGCCCTTCAATGCCTGTTCAACAAGGTTGTTGTTGCAGATATCACCCTCGATAAATTCAAAACGGGGGTTGTTTTCAAATGGCCGGATGTTTTCCCGACTTCCTTCAGAAAGATTATCAAGTACCCTTACCTGCGCTGCACCATGTTGCAGCAAATATTCGGTGATGTGCGAACCAATAAACCCCGCTCCACCTGTAACAAGAAACCTGCTACGGCTAAAAAGCTCCTGGTCTGAATGAAATATTTCTGCCCTGCTGCTCATTTGTTTCAGCGTTTAACGTATTGCTGCTCGTAATAGTGTGTATAATCACCACTCGTTACCTGGTTAAGCCAGTTTTCATTCTCAAGGTACCAGACTACTGTTTTTTGCAAGCCTTCTCTGAAGTCGAGTGATGGCTTCCATCCAAGCGCTGTATTAAGTTTGGTGAAATCAATTGCATAGCGCATATCATGGCCGGCACGGTCTTTCACAAAGCTTATCAAGCCCGCAGAAGTACCGGGTGCTCTGTTAAGTTGTGTATCCATGATTTCACAAAGTGCATGAATCAGGTCAATATTTTTCCATTCATTCGCCCCCCCGATATTGTAGGTTTCACCCAAAACACCTTGATGGAAAATAAGGTCTATCGCACGTGCATGGTCTTCAACAAACAACCAGTCGCGAATGTTTTCGCCTTTACCATACACCGGTACAGGCCTCAAATGCTTGATATTATTAATCGCCAGTGGAATCAGTTTCTCAGGAAACTGATAAGAACCGTAGTTATTTGAGCAGTTCGACAATACCACAGGCATCTTGTAGGTGTGAAAGTAGGCGCGTACAAGGTGGTCGCTACTGGCCTTTGAAGCCGAATACGGACTTCTCGGATCGTATGGCGTTTCCTCAACAAAGAAGCCAGTTTCACCCAGACTTCCGTACACCTCATCGGTAGAGATATGGTAAAAACGTTTATCGTTAAAATCTGTCCAGATTTCTCTTGCAGCATTCAGCAGGTTCACCGTACCCATAACATTCGTCCTAACGAAGGCCGAAGGGTCGGCTATTGAACGGTCAACATGAGATTCGGCAGCAAGATGAACAACTCCATCGAAGCGGTGCTCCTGAAACAATGCACGGATATGCTCTTCATCGCAGATATCAGCTTTGATGAAGCGGTAATTGCTTTCATTTTCGATATCCCGCAGGTTCATCAGGTTGCCTGCATAGGTGAGCTTATCGAGGTTAAAAATGGTATAGTCCGGATATTTCTTAACAAACAAACGTACTACATGAGAACCAATAAATCCGGCACCTCCGGTAATTAATATTTTTTTTGAACTCATTTTGAAGTATGTGTTTGTGAGTTAAGTTTTTGTTCCCAAAGCCATGCCGAATGCATCATTTCTTCAAGCGACTTTTGGGCTTTCCAATGAAGCACTTTATTTGAATGGGAAGTATCAGCATATACTTTTTCAATATCTCCCTGACGCCGGTTTGTCAAGCGGTAAGGAAGCGTTTTACCACTAACTTTTTCAAAAGCTTTTACCATTTCAAGTACCGAGTACCCTGTTCCGGTACCGATATTATATACCTCAAATGCCTGTACATCTGTATGGTTCATTAAACGGTCAAGGGCCGCAATATGGGCCGCAGCTACATCAACAACATGGATGTAATCACGAATGCAGGTACCATCAGGCGTTTGGTAATCACTGCCGAAAATCTTCAATTCTTGCTGCTTACCAATGGCAGTTTGGGTAATAAAAGGCACAAGGTTATTCGGTACGCTGTTTGGATACTCACCAATCAAGGCTGAATGATGCGCCCCTACCGGATTAAAATAACGCAATGCTATTGCTTTTATTCCTGACACATTTGTAAAATCAGCAATTATCTCTTCACCCATTTGTTTGGTATTGCCATAAGGTGAACTTGCAGGTTTTATCGGCGAATCCTCGGTAACTGGCAATGTGTCAGGTTCTCCGTAAACCGTACAGCTTGAAGAAAACACCAGTTTGGCTACTCCGAATTGCTGTTGTACTTCGAGCAGATTCATCAGTGAAACCAAATTGTTGCGGTAATAAGTTAATGGTTTTTCTACTGATTCACCTACTGCTTTAAAAGCAGCAAAATGAATGCTTGCCACAATATCCTGCTCTTGTTCAAAAAGTGCCTTCAGTGCTTTCTTGTCGCACAGGTCAATTGCATAAAAAGGATGTGCTTGTCCTGTAATTTCGGCAATCCTGTCGAGCATAAAGCGATGTGAGTTGCTCAGGTTATCGGCAATAACCACCCTGTACCCTCTTTCGTGGAGAGCCACTACGGTATGGCTACCGATATAGCCGGTTCCACCTGTAACAAGAATTGTATTTTTATTATTTACCGTCAAATCAAAGACTCCAATAAGTTAATCCATTTAATTTGTTACGGTATATTCCTTTGATATCCGAAACAATACCGCCTTCTTTCAAGTGCTGTGTAAACCAGTTTTCAGGCAGATTGGTGTAGGCTGCATGGTTCACTGCCACCACAATTGCGTCGTATTTGCCTGATGGTTGCTGCTGTAATCCAAAACCGTACTCATGCTCCATCTGGCTGCTGTCGGCATGTGGGTCAATCACATCTACTTTCAGGCCAAAATCAATGAATTCTTTTACCACATCTGCCACTTTTGAATTCCGGATATCTGAAACATTTTCCTTGAAGGTGGCTCCCATCACCAGCACCCTGGCTTCTGAAATATCCACCCCGTTAGAAATCAGCTTTTTAACAACCTTCCCGGCGACATAAGCGCCCATTCCATCGTTAACTGAACGCCCTGCGAGGATTACCTGGGCATTGTGTCCAACTTCTTTGGCTTTATGGGTCAGGTAATAAGGGTCAACACCGATACAGTGTCCACCCACCAGACCAGGCACAAAACGCAGGAAGTTCCATTTGGTTCCTGCCGCCTCGAGCACATCATAGGTAGGAATACCCATCTGGCCGAAAATCATTGAAAGCTCGTTCATCAGGGCAATGTTCAAATCACGCTGGGTATTTTCAATGATTTTGGCTGCTTCTGCTACCTTGATGGAGGAAGCTCTGTGTACGCCTGCATCTACCACAATTTCGTAAGTACTGGCTACCTGGTCGAGTGCAATAGCATCAGAGCCACTTACTACTTTAATAATCCGTGAGAGGGTATGTTCTTTATCTCCCGGATTGATACGTTCGGGGCTGTAACCCAGTTTAAAATCGGTACCCAGTTTAAATCCGGAGATACTTTCAAGTAAAGGCAGGCAATCTTCTTCTGTGCAACCCGGATAAACTGTTGACTCAAACACCACATAGTCGCCCTTTTTCAACACCCCTGCTACGGTTTTGGTTGCTGCCAAAAGCGGTTTCAAATCGGGCAGATTGTATTCATCAATTGGTGTAGGTACGGCAACGATAAAAAACGAAGCCTGCTTTAACACCTCAGGGTCGGCGGTAAACTGGATATCACAATGCTCAAACTCTTCCGGCGCTAACTCTTCGCTTGGGTCCTGGTGGTTCTTCATCATCTTCACCCGCTGCTGATTGATATCAAAGCCAATCACTGAAATCTTCCGGGCAAAGGCAAGCGCAATAGGAAGGCCAACATACCCCAGCCCTACAACTGCCAGTTTGGCTTCTTTGTTTTTTAATCGTTTGTAGATGTTATCCATTGAGTTTACTCAGTTTTCTAAGTGCATAAATTCTTTCGATGATTTCCACCACTTTCAAGCCTTCAAGGGCATTGGTAGTAGCACTGGTACGGCCTTTGAGGGTATCAATTACATTCTCAATAACAAAATGATGGTTGGCGGCTGAACCCTTATAGGCACCGTAATCATTTGCCGGGCTTGCAGGTTCTAATTCAGGCATTTCATAGCCTTGTACATGGCAATACTCAACTTCATTCATGTATTGCCCGCCAATTTTCACACTGCCTTTTTCGCCGATAATGGTAATAGAACTCTCAAGGTTCTGGTTCCATACCGATGTTGAATAGTTAAGGCTTCCCATACCTCCATTGATAAAATCGAAGGTAACAAAACCACTGTCTTCAAATGCGGTTAAGCCCTGATGGTTGAAATCATTGAATTTGCCCTGGATATTTTTGATATCGCCAAACAACCAGAACATGATATCAATAAAGTGTGAGAACTGGGTAAACAGCGTGCCTCCATCAAGGTCAGCCGAGCCTTTCCAATTGCCTTTTTTGTAATAACGTTCATCACGGTTCCAGTAACAGTTAAGCTGAACCATATAAATATCGCCTAACTTCCGGCGCTCAATCACTTCTTTAATCCACACCGACGGGGGTGAATAGCGGTTTTGCATCACACAAAACACCTGGCGCGACACTTGTAATGAATGGTAAATAACCTTTTCGCATTCAGCCTTCGACAGTCCCATTGGCTTCTCACACACGATATGCTTCATCTGTTCAAGTGCCTGAACTGAATGTTGGGCATGCAGTCCGTTGGGGGTGCAAATACACACCACGTCAAAGTCCAGCCCTGCGCTGTACAGTTCCTCCGTCGAATTGAAGAAAGGCACTCCAAATGCATCCAAACCGAGTTGCTCTTTGGGGGCTATATCAGCAATTGCAACAAGTTCAGCATCCTGATTGCGTGCAATCATTTCGGCATGTCTTTTCCCGATATGCCCGGCGCCGATGACGGCAAATTTAACTTTCTGGTTTAAAATCATGCGGTGATTTTGCTTACCCGGTTATTTTCTAACTTATATTTTTCGCCACTTTCAGGGCATTGTGCCAAGCCATCCGGCCCAAATTTGAGCTTGTGCCCATACTCGCTCATCCAGCCTGTTTGCCTTGCCGGATTTCCAATTACCAAGGCATAAGCAGGTACTTCTTTTGTTACTACTGCGCCTGCGCCAATAAATGCAAACGCGCCGATATTATGCCCGCAAACAATGGTGGCATTTGCCCCAATACTTGCTCCCTTGCCTACATGGGTTTTCATATATTGATTGCGGCGAACAACAGCACTCCTTGGGTTGATTACATTGGTAAATACCATGCTGGGACCTAGAAAAACATCGTCGTCACAAACCACTCCAGTATATATTGAGACATTGTTTTGCACCTTCACATTGTTGCCCAACACCACTTCGGGTGATACAACAACGTTTTGACCCAGATTACAATTTTTGCCTAAAATACAACCGGGCATCACATGGCTGAAATGCCATATTTTACTTCCTTCTCCAATCTGGCAACCCTCATCAACAATGGCGGTTGGGTGCACAAAGTAATTTGCTTCCATCTGTCAGGCCGATTGAAAAGTTCTTGGTTTAATTTCCCATTCGGGCAATGCCCTGAAATAGTCCCAGGTAATTTTCAAGCCCTCAGAGCGGCTTACCTTCGGCTCCCATCCAAGTATCTCTCGGGCTTTCGCAATATCCGGCCTGCGTTGTTTTGGGTCGTCTTGGGGAAGAGGCTGTTGAATGATTTTCTGTTCGGTACCGGTGAGCTTTATTATTTCTTCTGCAAAGTCTCCTATGCTTATTTCATCAGGGTTTCCGATATTCACCGGAAGGTGGTAATCACTGAGTAATAGCCTGAAAATCCCCTCGATAAGGTCTGATACGAAACAGAACGAACGGGTCTGTGAACCATCCCCAAAAACGGTAATATCTTCTCCTCTGAGTGCCTGACCCATAAAGGCCGGAAGCGCCCGGCCATCATTTAGCCGCATACGAGGTCCGTAGGTGTTAAATATTCGCACGATACGGGTTTCTAATCCGTGAAATGTATGGTAGGCCATGGTGATAGCCTCCTGAAAACGCTTGGCTTCGTCGTACACCCCGCGTGGTCCTATTGGGTTTACATTGCCCCAGTAGTCTTCATTTTGCGGATGCACCGTCGGGTCGCCGTACACCTCAGAAGTAGAGGCAATGAGCATCCGGGCCTTTTTAACCCTTGCAAGACCCAGCAGGTTATGCGTACCTAAAGAGCCTACCTTTAATGTCTGAATAGGTATTTTCAGGTAGTCAATCGGGCTGGCAGGTGAAGCAAAGTGAAGGATATAATCTAAGTCGCCCGGTACAAAAACGAACTTTGATACATCATGATGGTAGAATTCAAAATGTTCGTGCTTAAACAGGTGCTCGATATTTTGCAAGCTGCCGGTAATGAGGTTGTCCATGCCTACCACGCGGCAACCTTCTGCAATAAACCTGTCGCAGAGGTGCGAACCCAAAAAGCCCGCAGCTCCTGTAATTAGTACCCTTTTACCACTGATGTTCTGCATTATTTTGATTTTTTGACTAATTTACGACCAATGCTGTAATAAGTGAACCCGGCTTTTTTTATTTGGTCGGAGGTGTAAAGATTCCGGCCATCAAAAATCACTTTCTGCCCCATTTGTTTGTACATCTGGTCGAAATCAGGATTTCTGAAGGCAGCCCATTCAGTGCAAATCAGGAGGGCATCAGCACCTTCAAGGGCTTCATATTGCGTAGCTGCATAGTTGATTTTTTTACCATACAACTTTTTTACATTGTTCATGGCTTCCGGGTCAAATGCAACAACCTGTGCCCCTCCTTCAAGTAACTCATCAATCATATACAGGGCAGGCGCTTCACGGATGTCATCCGTATCCGGCTTAAACGAAAGCCCCCATACGGCAATTTTTTTCCCCTCCAGCTTATTGCTGAAAAACTTCTTCAATCGAGGCATCAGAATAGTCTTCTGTCGCTCGTTGATTTGCATCACAGATTCTAATATTTTAAACTCATATCCGGCATCAGAGGCCGACTTCACGAGTGCTTTCACATCCTTAGGGAAACAACTGCCGCCATAGCCAATGCCCGGAAAGAGGAATCTTTTGCCTATGCGTTGATCAGAACCAATGCCTATTCGTACCAGGTCAACGTCAGCACCCAACAGCTCACAAAGATTTGCCACCTCGTTCATAAACGAAATTTTGGTAGCTAAAAATGAATTGGCAGCGTATTTGGTCAACTCAGCCGAGCGCTCATCCATAAACAAAATAGGATTGCCCTGGCGTACAAAGGGCAGGTACAGCTCCTCCATCATCTTTCTGGCTCTTGTTGATGTAGTACCAACCACAACCCGATCGGGCTTCATGAAATCTTCAACGGCGTAACCTTCACGTAGGAATTCGGGGTTTGAAACCACATCGAACTCAGCAGTAGCATTGGCCGCAATTGCCTTGTGTACCTTCTCGGCAGTACCAACCGGTACGGTACTTTTATCAATAATTACCTTGTATTCGGTATTTATCAGATGACCTAATTGCTCAGCAACGCCTAAAATATAGCTCAAATCAGCCGAACCATCCTCACCGGGAGGGGTTGGGAGGGCTAAGAAAATCAGTTGTGACTGGCCAACTGCCTCTTTTAAATCAGTTGTAAATTTTAACCTTTTTTGTTTGATATTCCGGTCAAAAATTACATCTAACTGGGGTTCAAAAATGGTAAGTGTACCTTTTCGGAGTTTGGTAATTTTTTCCTGGTCAATATCAACGCAAATCACATGGTTGCCCGACTCCGCCAGGCAGGTACCTGTTACCAGCCCAACATACCCTGTTCCGATTACTGCAATGTTCTTCATTTGCCTGTGTTAAAAAATTCAAGTACGGTTTGAATGATATGTGCCAGTTGGTCGTCCTGCATTTCGGTATGCATGGGTAAAGAAATCACCCGCCGGCAAAGGTCTTCTGTTACAGGAAAATCACCCTCACGATACCTGCTGTCGAGATATGCTTTCTGCATGTGCAATGGTACCGGATAATAAATCATCGCCGGAACTGCTTTGCTTTCAAGAAATTCTTTCATTTGATCACGCTTGCTGCCATCAGTCAGCAAAGTGTATTGGTGAAACACATGGCTTGACCAGGGGGCACGCACAGGTACGGTTAAGCCTTGAATACCTGAAAATGCCTGGTCGTAAACATCTGCCAGGCGCTGTCTTGACGCAGCATAACTATCTAACTCCCTGAGCTTTACAGTTAAAATAGCTGCCTGCAAGGTATCTAGCCTTGAGTTAACGCCTACCTCATCATGATAATAACGAACCCGCTGGCCATGATTGGCAATCATGCGTATTTTTTGTGCTAATTCGTCATCATTTGTAAAAAGGGCACCTCCGTCTCCGTAGCATCCTAAGTTTTTCGATGGAAAGAAAGATGTAGCCCCAATGGTGCCGATGGTTCCTGCTTTTTTACGGTTGCCGTTGGCATAAATATAATCTGCTCCGATAGCCTGTGCAGTATCTTCAATCAGATGAATACCGTATTTCTTTGCAATAGCTTCAAGCTGTTCCATCTTACAGCATTGGCCGAACAGGTGCACCGGTACAATGGCTTTTGTTTTATCTGTGATTGCCTTTTCAACGGCTACAGGGTCAATTGTAAAAGTTTCAGGGTCAACATCTACCAATACTGGTTTCAAGCCAAGCAAGGCAATGACCTCTGCTGTGGCCACATAGGTAAAGCTGGCCGTAATAACTTCATCTCCGGGTTTTAAGCCCAATGCCATCATGGCTATCTGGAGCGCATCCGTTCCGTTGGCACAGGGTATTACATGCTTCACCGAAAGATAGGTTTCTAAGTTCTGCTGAAACGTCTTTACTTGTGGGCCTTGTATAAATGCTGTGCTATCAATAACTTCCTGAATGGCCTTATCAATTTCAGGTTTTATCTTCCTGTATTGTGCCTTCAGGTCTACCATCTGTATTGGGTTCATACCTGTTGAAAAATTGGCGCGAAGTTAAGGAATTTGAACATTCACATAAGAACCTGATTGCGAAGACCGGGCGGCATGCCTAACATTAATTTTTGCCCGCAATCTTACATCTGTAATTATCTGGCGGTTCAGCCCGTCAAAACAGGTAACAATAAAAGCGCGAAAGGGTAAGACCAATTATAATAAGAGTCAGCACCCCATGAAAAGAATATTACATCAGGCAAAACAGAAAAGCTTTGGGCTTATCTTCTTTTTCTTTGGCATTTTGGCGCTTTTACCGACTGCCGGAGCTACTTCGTATACATGGACGGGTGCAGTTAGCAACGAATGGGGCAATCCACTCAACTGGTCGCCCTCAACAGGTTTCCCTGATTTAGGTGATGATGTAACCATCAATTCGGCTTCAAACAACCCGCTTTATGAAGAAATTTCAGGTTTAAACGACTTTACCATCAATTCGGGCAGTCTGGATCTTTCGGGGTTTACGATTTTAATAAGTGGCACCGCATCGTTTAACGGAGGCACTATCAGCAATGGTGGTGTGAATTGTTCAGGCACCACGACAACACTTGCCGGGACTGTCTTTGCATCAGGGGTTGGTTTGACTATCAATTCAGCAAATGTGTATTTTAATGGTGGCACTTTCAACGGCGCAGTTGCTGTTACCAAAAGCGGTTCTGGCGACAACACCTCCGATGGAGGCAATACCTTTAAAGGCACTTTCAGCTTAACCAACTCGGGTAGCGGTACAGTGACCTTTGCAAGTGTTGATGCGGATATCTTTGAACAGACTGCTACTTTTACCAATTCAGGCCCTGGTCTTACACAACTTTGTTACACCGCTGCAGGAAATCAGTTTCAGGGTAATCTGGTATTTAATTCTACCGGTTCAAGCCAGGGCATACGCATGGGTCAGAACAGCGGTACAGCAAGTCTTTCATCCGGATACACTTTTTCTATTGGCGGTTCTGGTTTCTCAGCCGGTGACTTGCGCCTTAAAAATTTTACACAAAGTGGCTCAACCGCCCAAAGTATCACCCTTTCAAGTGCGGCAGCATTGTATATTGAATCAGGTTGCACCTTTAATGGCGCCGTAACATTCTCATCACCAAACGTTTACATTAATGGCGCACAATTTGCATCAACGGCTGATATAACTAAAACAGGCTCCAACTCCAACCAAAGCCTCGGAAATAATACTTTCAGTGCTGATGCCACGCTGGTCAATACCGGAAGTGGTGATTTTATCCTGGGCGTTTCAAACCCTGATACCTTTAACGGGACAGCCACCTTCAGAAATTCAGGCAGCGGCACTTTATTTGTTGCCCACGTTGCTTCCGGCACCTTATTTAACGAAAACCTCATTGTTAGTTCAACCGGTTCGAGTAAAGGCGTTCGTTTTGGCCAGAACGGCGGTTCTTCAACACTGGCCTCAGGTAAAACGCTTAGCATTGGTGGTTCTGGTTTTTCTGCCGGAAGCCTTCGCCTTAGGAATTTCACCCAAACAGGTAGTACAGCTCAAACTTTGAATGTTACCTCCGGCTCAGCCGCCTTGTACCTTGAAACAGGCAGTACCTTTAATGGTTCTGTGAGCTTTACCTTCCCCCAACTTTATTTAAGTGGCAGCACCTTTCAAAGTACGGCCTCGCTTACCAAGCGTGGAGCAACTGATAATTCAGGTGCAGGTGGATGTACCTTTAACAGCACTGCCACCATTGTCAACAGCGGTTCCGGACGACTCAACTTAGGAACGGCCAGTCCGGATATTTTTAACGACAATCTGGTAATTACCTGCTCAGGAAGCAGCATGATTCAGCTGGCACATACGGCGGCTGCAACCCAGTTTAACGGCAATATTGAACTAAACTCAACAGGCTCGAGCGCCGGGATTCGCTTCGGTCAAAACGGAGGAACCTCTTCACTTGCCAGCACCAAAACTATTACCATTGGTAGCGGAGGCTTTGAAACAGGTGATTTAACTTTCAACGGGTTTACCCAAACCGGTGCTACTGCACAATCTATTACCGAAATGACTTATCCGGCTGTACTTATTTTAGGTACCGGCTCAACATTTAACGGGGCCGTAACTTTTGCAGCGCCCAGGGTATTGCTCAATGGTGCCACCTTTAACGCCAGTGCAAGTATTACCAAAAACAGTTCTGATCAGGATTTAAGCGACGGAGGCAACACCTTCAACGATGTATGTACGATTATCAACAGTGGTGATGGCGAAATGGTGCTGGCAAACCTGAATCCCGATGTTTTCAATGATGACCTTGAAATTGAAAACATCAGCTCTGACGTCATCAACGTAGCTTATGGCGCAACAGGCACAGAATTTAACGGCAATCTCATCGTGAACAGCAATGGCTCAGCAGGAGGTATTCGTTTCGGCCAGAATAGTGGAACATCAACACTTGCAAGCGGCAAAACCATCACTATTGGCGGTTCAGGATTTACTTCCGGTGATTTACGCCTTGCATGGTTTACACAGAATGGTTCCACATCACAAAGTTTGACCAGTTTTGGCGGCACCGTTGATTTATACCTTGAAGAAGGCACCACCTTTAACGGAACCGTTACCTTTACAAGCCCGGGCATGTTCCTCAATGGTGCCACCTACAATGCAGATGCAACACTCACCAAAACAGGTGCTGGATTTAATCTTTCAAATGGCGGAAATACATTTAACGGAATTACCAAAATTTTTAATACCGGCACTGGTTCTTTTGTGCTTGGCGGCTCATATAGCGACACTTTTAACGAGAAAGTGACCTTTAACCAACAAACAGCTTATACCCTTTATCCGGCCTATACCACCAATTGCTACTTCAAGAAAGACATTAGTACTGTTGGCTCCAATACCACAGTGATTTTTGCAAGCAATGGCGGACGTGTGACGGTAAATGGAACCAGCGCACAACGTATAGAAGGTGACGGAGGTAAGTCGCCCGAGTTTTACAACCTGACAGTAAATAAATCATCCGGAACCCTTGCCCTGAATGTACCGGTGAACATTTCGAACAACCTTACCTTAACGCTTGGGAATATTTCTTCAAATGCCATCAATCTGCTTACAATACTTGATAATGCAACGGTAAGCGGGGTATCTAACAGCAGCTACGTAAGTGGCCCGGTACGCAAAGAAGGTAATGATGCCTTTACCTTCCCTGTTGGCAAAGGTGGCTATTACAGGCCTATTGCAATTTCTGCTCCCTCGGCAACCAATCATCATTTTACCGCTGAATTTTTCCTTGCGAATTCTGATGGCTCCTATTCACATTCGAGCAAAGACGCATCTTTGCACCATCTGAGTACTTGTGAGTACTGGATTCTCAACCGTACCAACGGAAGCTCAAATGTAAACGTAACCTTAAGCTGGGATGCCCCAAGTTGCGGCGTTACCAACCTTGGCGACCTGAAGGTAGCACGCTGGAATGGTTCACAATGGAAAGACCATGGGAATGGTGGAACAAGCGGAGGTACAAGCAGTGGAACTATTGTCACTGCCGCTGCTGTAACAAGTTTCAGCCCCTTTACACTTTCATCAAATTCTGAAGAAAATCCGCTCCCTGTAAACCTGTTGCATTTCCAGGCAACTGTTGAAACTGAAAGCAAGGTATTGCTCGAATGGGCTACCACATCTGAAAACAACAGCGATTATTTCAGTATCGAAGCCAGTACCGATGCAGTAAACTATCACGAAGTATCAAGGGTTTCTGCTGCCGGTAACAGTAATGTATTGCTTGAATACCGTGCCTTCGACAATGCTCCGGCATCTGACATTTCATACTATCGCCTAAAGCAGGTTGACCTTGATGGTAAGTTTACGTACTCTAACATAGAGGTAGCAAACATCCCAACCCTGTGGCGCAACGAAATGATTATCAGCCCCAACCCTGTTATTCATTTCATGGATGTGCGTATTGACCCCGACAGGTTCTCTTTGCCAGAGATAGAATTGGTTGATATCCAGGGGCGCACAATACTCAGCCGATCTGCTTATCTGGTTGACCCAAGCAATCCATTACGACTTGACCTGAATACAGTTCCTGCCGGATTGTATTTCCTGAAAATATCAGAAAATGGCTTTGTAGCCACAAAAAGGGTAATCAAGCGCTAAGCCTTCTCAGCTATGAATGGCTCTGTTGGCTGTTGCTGCCAGCGCTGCTTCTTTAAATGCTTCGGTAAAGGTGGGATGTGCATGGCAAATCCGTGAGATATCTTCGGCAGTAGCTTTGAACTCCATTGCCAGCACTGCTTCTGCAATCATATCAGCAGCACGCGGGCCAATCATGTGTACTCCCAGTATTTCATCTGTTTGCTCATCAGCCAAAACCTTGATAAACCCATCAAGATCCATGCTGGCACGTGCTCTGCCCGAAGCCCTGAATGGGAAACTTCCGGCTTTATACTTCCTGCCCTGCTCTTTTAATTGCTCCTCGGTATAACCTACGCATGCAACTTCAGGCCATGTGTAAACCACCCCCGGAATTAACAAGTGATTGATATGGGGCTTTTGTCCGGCAATAAACTCGGCAACGTATGTGCCCTCTTCTTCGGCCTTATGAGCTAACATAGCGCCACGCACCACATCACCAATGGCATATATGCCTGGTACGCTTGTCTGACAATGCTCATTCACTGGTATTCTACCCCGCTCATCAGCCTTTAACCCGGCGTTTTCAAGTTGCAAGCCTGAAGTATACGGGCTTCTCCCAGTGGCAACCAGACAGATATCGCCTGTTAATTCAAGCTCCTTGCCATCTTTTAATGCTGTTGCCTTAACAACAACCTGCTTGTCTTTGGTAGTAGCAGAAGATACCTTATGGCCCAGGTAAAATTTAAAGCCCAGTTTGCCCAGAACACGTTGCAGTTCTTTTGAAATAGCAGCGTCGGAGGTACCCACAACGCGGTCGGTATATTCAATCACCGACACCTTCGCACCGAGCCGGGCATAAACAGAGCCCAGCTCCAGGCCAATCACCCCGGCACCAATCACAATCATTTCTTTTGGAATCTCCTGAAGATTCAATGCTTCGGTTGAGCTGATAACCAGTTGTTTATCAAAATTTACCCCCGGAACTGATGAAGGTTTTGAACCTGTGGCAATGATTACGTTTTTTGCACCAATCTGCTCAGTTTCACTTTCTCCGGAAATTTGTATGGTATTGGCATTTACAAAAGCACCTGTTCCGCGTTTTACAGTTATCTTGTTTTTCTTCATCAGAAAATCAATACCTGCAACGGTTTGTTTTACTACCTCATTCTTGCGGTTGATCATTTTCGGCAAGTCAACCTGAAGGGCTTGCAGGTTGATGCCATGTTCGGCAAAAGCATGTTGGGCATTGTGATAATGCTCAGAAGAATCAAGCAGTGCTTTCGACGGGATACAACCAACATTCAGGCAGGTGCCGCCCAGGTTTGCATATTTTTCAATCAGCACCGTCTTCATTCCCAATTGTGCGCAACGGATGGCGGCAACATACCCGCCAGGGCCAGAACCGATAATAGCTACATCAAACTGTTCCATAAGGTAAAAATTGCGGCAAAACTACAACATATCCGGCTTGAAACAAATTCGTTCACTCCGGCAATCACAATGGCAATTGTTGCACAAGCTCCACTTACAGCAAAATAAATATGTAAACATTAAAAATTAGATTTGCTGCTATAGCATTAAGCTGCATAAGCCGGGCTGCACATGTTTCTGTTGAAAGTTTATTGTACTTTGCATCTTGGTTCTCATTTGTATCTTTGGTGTTCCGGTAGCCATCGGAAGCCGGCCTCACGGCAGGTTATTATACATATCATTTTCAAAAAAACCCCAGAAGATATTAGAAGATTTTGAGCAATGGAAAAATTGACCGATAAATACTTTAACACATATCTATCATTAATTGATGTGAATATCCAAAAATGCTTTAATGACCTACAAGAAACAGAATGGAATCTTGCTAATTTTAAATATTTTACGGCTGTTTCAGTGATGTCATCTTCAAGAATAGAAGGCGAGCAATTGGAAATAGATAGCTATGTAAAGCATAAAGTATTGAACGTAGAATATTTGCCCAATTTAACTGAAAAACCAAATGACTTATACAAGGCATACGAATTTGCAAGAGATCATAAATTAACCATTGAAAATCTTTCAGAGGCACATGCCATTGCAACAATTCATTTATTGCCTGAAGCACAAAGAGGGAACATAAGAACGGGCAATATGTTGATTATGGAGCAGCACACCAACCGGATTCAATATGAAGCAGCTAATGCAGAAGTTGTAAAACAAGCGTATCAATTATTTTGGAAGGAGCTGCATGAACTTCTTACAAAAAATTTAACCATTGAAGAGGTTTTTTATTATGCGGCGTTCATCCATTTGGTATTTGTAAAGATTCATCCTTTTAACGATGGTAATGGAAGAACAGGAAGGCTTCTTGAAAAATGGTTTTTAGCAACCATGCTTGGAGAAAAAGCATGGTTTATAGCTAGCGAAAATTATTATTATCAAAACATAACAAGCTATTACAATAATTTGGCACGAGTTGGCTTATTCTTTGGTGAATTGAACTATGAGAAAGGACTTCCCTTTCTACAAATGTTGCCCAATGCACTCATTGTTAAGAAATAAACGAATTGGCTATTTTCACACATTCATTACTATCGTTCGGCTTGGTTTTGTCGTTTCTTATGCTGAGCTTGCCAAAGAAAAATTTTTGAAAGTTTACTATCTGCTTGACTACTACAGGAACATGGCACCATGAATTTTGCTATCTTTGAGCTGCAAAATGGGTTTTTAGAAGGCCTGACGCTGGCTGTGTAGGACGACCTCACATCAAAGAATGGAACGACAAGAATATTTCAAACTATTTCATGATATCGGCACGGCTGACTATAACTTGCTGACCAAAAACTTGAAAACAAAAAACTTTAAAAAGGGAGACTTCATTACTGTTGCAGGGCAAACACAACAAGAACTTTACTTTGTAAAAAGCGGTGTGCAAATGTCATTCTTTGACGCAGACAACAAAACACATATAATTGCATTTACCTATCCGCCGAACTTGTGTGCCATTCCGGAATCGTTTTCATTTCAAATTCCGTCAAAATACTTTCTGACTTGCCTTACAGACAGCGAATTGGAATACATTACTTTTGACCAATTACAAAAACTATTTGACCAATCGCAACAAATTGAGCGACTTTTCAGACGAATGACAGAAGCGATCTTAGCAGGTATGATTAACCGACACATTGAATTGCAAAGTATGACGATTGAAGAACGTTACAAAACGTTCTGTCAACGTAGTCGGCATTTGCTTCGACTTGTGCCACACAAATACATTGCTTCCTATTTGGGTATTGACCCTACGAATTTCAGCAAACTGTTTAATACAGTAAAATTCTAATGTTTGTATAGACCAACTTTTGTTTTCCGGATAGTAAGGAACTTTGCCGTATAAAGTTTAAAAAATATGGCGAATCATTGGCTTGACAAATCAGAGTATCCGTTTACATCAAACTATTTTGACATCAACGGTCACAAGTTACATTACATTGACGAGGGAAAAGGCGAAACAATTTTGTTTGTTCACGGAACACCTTCGTGGAGTTTTGATTATCGCAAGGTAATAAAAACACTATTAAAGAACTACAGGTGTGTTGCAATTGACCATATCGGTTTTGGACTTTCCGACAAACCAGAGCATTACGATTACTCAACCCAAAATCATAGCAAAACGATTGAAAAATTTGTGCTTGAAAAAAACTTAGAAAACATCACACTTGTTGTTCACGATTTTGGTGCTGCAATCGGACTAAACTTTGCAATGCAATATCCTGAAAAAATAAAACGTTTGGTTATTCTCAACTCTTGGTTATGGAGCAGCAAAACCGACCCTGACTTTATTAAGTTAAGCAAGATTTTGAAAAGCCCTTTGTTGCCTTTCTTATATCGTTATCTAAACTTTTCGCCCAAATTTATTTTGCCTAAATCGTTTGGCGACAGCAAAATTTCAAAGAACTTATTAAAGCAATACACGAAACCTTTTGCAGACAAGACCCAAAGAAACGGAACATTGGCATTTATTAAATCGTTGCTTAACGACCAAGATTGGTTTGAACAGCTTTGGAACAAAAGACAAACTATTTCAAACAAGCCGACATTGTTCGTTTGGGGAATGAAAGACCCCGTAATTAAACCACATTATTTGGACAAATTTGTTTCGGGTTTTACAAATTCAAAGACAATCAGACTTGAAACAAGTGGTCATTTTCCACAGGAAGAACAAGCAGAAGCAGTAACAAAATCCATATTTGCCTTCCTAGCAAACAAGAAAAACCACAACTACCATAAAAAAACAACAGCGCAGTGAAATGGCGCTTAAATTAGATTCAATCCAATTTTGTGGATGGTTTTTTTCGAAAAATGTGTAGTCAGACAGGTTTCTTATGCTGAGCGTGTCGCTTAAAGTTGTGAAAGTTTAAAACCTACCTGACCAGAAAAGGAACACAGCAACATGAATTTTGCTATCTTTGAGCTGCAAATTGGGTTTTTAGAAGGCCTGACGTTTGTACCAATACCATGCCAAGAATTTCGCCTCCATATCCGGAAAAATATATGCCGACAATAAAAGGCATATTTATATTGACCTTTTCTGCAATTATTTTTGGAGGTTTAGCGGGGATTATTGTGTTTTCAACTAAAACAAATTATGACCTTTTTGAGATAATTGTAATGTATGGTTTTGCTATTGTGTTCTCAATGTTTTTTTTTATTAGCATATATTACATTTTAACAATTAAAATTGTGTATATCAACCCATTCATAGGCCTGACCATTCGATACCCACTTATTTTCAGAAAGCTGGAAATAGCATTTAAAGACTTATCAAATACAAGCGAACAACTTCTTTTAATTAAAAATAAAGAAGACTATGAGCCAAAAGCCGACATCGTTTACAGCGGTAAAAGGTTGATAATATTTCTTGACAACAACAGAAATATCGAAATAAATTCATTTATGACAGATGACTTTTATACACTTAAAGACTATATTGTAGCGCAAAATATACCATTGCGAAGGTAGGTAAGACGCCAACATAAATGAAATAAACCATAGCCCAGCGGAGTTCATTTAGCTTTGCTGCTAATCCGTAATAGGCTTTTTCTGTTGACAAGTGCGAGCAACCCGGTTTCTCATACAATTTCACCGCAATAGGGAGTTTAATACCTGCCCGACTACCAAGAAACATAGCAATAATAATTTTGCTATTTTTGAGGTGTAAAATGGGTTTTTAGATGGATTGATGGTATGGGAAAATTAAATGACGATCATAAAGCAGAAGTGACCAACGAGCAGACAGCCATAAGGACAGCATATTTCAGCATTGTAGGTAATACTGCTTTAGCAACAATCAAAGGCCTTGCTGGATTTTTTGGCAATTCATACGCATTGATAGCAGACGCAATCGAATCCACAACTGACATCCTTTCCTCTATTTTAGTTTTACTTGGTCTTAAATATGCATACCGACCTGCCGACAAGAATCACCCATACGGGCACGGACGTATTGAACCCTTAATAACATTTATCGTTGTCGGATTTTTAATTACATCAGCCACAATCATTGCTTACGAAAGCATACAAAATATTGGGACACCTCACGAACTACCGAAAGTATGGACACTTTATGTTCTGGGTGCAATTATCGTTTGGAAAGAAATTTCATATCAAATTGTGCTTAAAAAAAGTAAACAGACAAATAGTTCATCATTAAAAGCTGACGCTTGGCATCATCGCAGTGATGCAATTACATCAATTACTGCTTTTATTGGCATTTCGATAGCACTAATTTTGGGAAAGGGTTACGAAACAGCAGACGACTGGGCTGCATTATTTGCTTCGGGTTTTATTCTTTATAACAGCTACCAAATTTTCAGACCGGCATTGGGTGAAATAATGGACGAACATACCTATGACGACCTTGAGCAGGAAATTAGGAATATTGCGGTAACCGTAAATGGTGTACTTGACACCGAAAAGTGTTTTATAAGAAAAGCAGGGTTACAATATCACATTGACCTACATGCAACGGTTGACAGTAACTTGACTGTTAAACAAGGTCACGATATTGCACACAAACTTAAAGATACTTTAAGACAAGAATTGCCACAAATCGGCCATGTTCTAATACATATAGAACCCAACGAATGAAAAGAAAAGCAACAAATAACATATAAGCCCTAAACCATATCCGAGCGGAGCGAATTTAGCTTCGCCACTATTTCTTTGTCGGCTGATTTTGTTGACAAATGTGCAGCCAGCCCGGTATCTCATACTAAGTTCACCGCAATATGGTTTTAATACTTGCCAGGCTACCAAAGGAAAATAACAACTTGAATTTTGCTATTTTTGAGCTGCAAAATGGGTTTTCTGCCAGGGTATAAGGTTAGCACCATAATAGGCGGCACAGCAAATTGAAACAGAATGATAGAACAGCTAACAATAAGACAAGAAACACCAGACGATTTTAAAGAAACTTTTGAAGTCAATCATGGCGCTTTCGGTCAGGACAAGGAAGCAAAACTGGTTGATGCTTTAAGACGCAATTCGACAGTATTTATTCCTGAACTTTCGCTTGTAGCAATTGGCAACAATAAAATTGTTGGACATATCCTAATTACAAAACTCAGAATTAAAGACAACAACGGAAACATGCATGAAAGTTTAGGCCTTGCACCAATGGCAGTTAGACCTGAATTTCAAAAAATTGGAATTGGCGGACAACTAATTATACAAGGACTTAAAATAGCCAAAGAATTAGGCTTTAAATCAGTAATCGTATTAGGACACGAACAGTATTACCCAAAATTTGGATTTGAACCAGCCGACAAGTGGAATATTAAGGCACCATTTGACGTTCCTTCTCATTTTTTCATGGCAATTGAGCTAGTAAAAGACGGTCTGAAGAATATATCGGGAATAGTTATTTACCCAAAAGAATTCGAAACAGTATGACGTAATAAAACGCCTCCGAAGGAGTCGAACAAAACCACAATCAAGTGATGCCAAAGGCATAGTCCGCAAAACTCATTGTTAGTCGCTTTGATACAAATTTCTTTCTGTTTTATATTTCAATTCTTGGCGTCATTTTTCTATGTAAATATCATATTTATCCAAAAGCCCCGAAACGCCTGAAAAAGAAAATTTTGCTTTCTTTATTCTGTTTGTCTCTGGGTTAATGGAATAATTGTAAGAAGTACGAAAGTCGGCTTTTTCAAGGGTCGTGTGGTCAAAAACTGCTTGTATCAAATTGCAGTTGTCAAACACGGAACTTGTCAAGTCCGCTTCTGCAAAGTCAACTTCTTGTAAAGTTGAATTTTTGAAAACGGTCTTTTTGATTTTTGTCTTGTAAAAGGAAGAATGGTTGAGTTGGCAACCGTCAAATGAAAAAGACAGTCCAAACTCGTTACAAGTGTCAAAGCGAAGTCCCAACATTTTGCAGTCTTTGAATTTTGCGTCCCGAAAAGCTGTCTTGTTGAGCTTCGTTAAACTGAAATTACAATCGTTAAATGAGCAATCTATAAACCTAAATCCAGATAGGTCGGAGTCTGCAAAGTTGCAAGCGTTGAAAATACAGTTTTCGTATTCTCCTTTTGTTACTGTATCGTTTCTGTCTAAAGTTTTGTCTTGAATGTATGTCTTTGTCATCTGGAATGGTGTTTTGTTGCATTTGCCGCTAACGGTTTACAACATGGTCAGTATGGGATTGCCGGTGATTTCTAATCAGGTTACGTGAGAAATTGAATTGGGCTGCAAGCTTTCGCAAACCACTGGAATCCCTATTTGCCATATTGTGAGTTATCGGTTGGTATTATTCAATTATTAATCTATCCATTTTTAAAATTTTTACATTGTCAACGATTTTTAAGAAATAAACACCTGGATTTAAGTCTGAAATGTTAATCATGGAATTGTCTATCTCCAATTTCTTTGTTTTTTGTAATCTCCCTTGAATATCGTAAACGAGAATTTGCAAACCCTGATAATTGATGTTAGAAATTTTCGCAACTACTTGATTCTTAGCTGGATTAGGATAAATCATAATGTCCTTTGAAGCTGGAAAATCAGAAATTTCAGTTACTGTAATAGGATTACCCCATGAAACCCCAGCCTTTTTGTAATAAACCAATTTTCGTTTTGCACCACCTAAACAAAAAGCTTGCGTGCAAGAATAATACGGCCCTCCAAGTCCTTTAATATATTTTTCATTCGTTAAACATCCGTCAACAATTACCATCTGCCAACAGGAATCACCATTAAATCGATACCTTTCATAACCGCTTGGATTAAGTTTTGACAAAGGAGTCTCATTTGTCATGAAAAAATTAAAAGTTTCATTTTCGTTAATGATAGGTTCTCCCGGAAGCTTATCAAACTGTGGATCAGGTTTTATTGTTCTTGTTAAGGTATCGTTATAATATTTAAATTCAGACCTATCAGTGAAAGTTGTAAAAGTGCTTTGCGTTCTGGAATAACGATAAACAATCGAATCAGAATAATCTGTACGTTCTAAGTATTTATATATTGCCTTATTAATTAAAGATGAACCATACCCATCCCCATACCAACAACTGGATTCATCCAAAACGTGTAATTCATCGCCTACTTGAAAATCATTCACCTCAAACCAAGTTAAGTTGTTTACGCCAACCTTTGGGCTTGATAGTCCAATTAAATGATATTCTTCTAAAATTTCATATTGATAATCTGCATTAAAATTCGGGAAAAAGTAAAAGTTCATTGTTGTGATAAATCCGTGAAATTTACTTATTTGTATATTCATATAATTTATTTCAAGATCAAATTGATTCATACTTTTATCGTAAGCTTGAAATTTAATTGTTTTTACTGAATCAGTGATACCTAAGAATGTCAATGTATCATGACTTATTAATGTAGCCTCGATTTTAAGTGAATCATTTAACGCAAAAGCAATCCACTTTTCTCCCAAACTTGCGTTAACTTTTAAGGTTATAGTATCTCCCGTTTTATTAATGAACTTATTTAGACCATCGTCTTCCATTGTCACACTTTTTCCAATCCACGAAGCTGCAACTGGCGAAAAACAATCGTAACCAAATTGCTGAATAGTAGCAAAAGGAAATAATGTTGAATCACTCTGGTGCTTTACAGAATCAATCCGAATACATCTGATGTTGCCGTGCCCATTACCAAAAAAAGCTATCCGATTTGAATTTATAGTTTGATATTCCTGTCCAAACGTACTTATTACTGAAATCAACACGAAAATCAGAGAAATTTCTATTCTTCTCATATCATTTTTAGCTTATCATTGGTTTATCGTGCGACCTTCTTGCCGCTAACGGCAGTCCGCCCATAAAACTCATTTTAGAATTCAAAAATAGCAAAATTCATGATGCTATGTTCTTTTAGCTTCCATGAAAGAGGGCTTGATTTTGCCAGCCAATTTACGGGTGTGGCAAAAAATGGTTCTTTGTCGAACTCCTAAATAAGTCGAAAAAGCCAGAATAAGAAGGCTATGTTTCCCCAGGTTTCAGTCGGTTTTTTCAAAATATTGAAGATGCTACGCAGAATAAACGCATTGAAGCTAAGTCCGACTTCGACATAGGCTCTTTTGATGCTTCTTACAATAACACGTCCTCTTCATCGGGTGTTTTAGGTGCATGCGTTTAATGCTTGACAAGTCTTGCATGCGGTTGTTGTAAAGTGTCTCACGTGGATAGGTGAAGATTTCTTTCTTCCGGGTGTGTTTCGTTCTTTTTTGTACCAGTTTCCATTGGTGGTAGATTTATTACCCTGCGGACAAGTATATTCATTTGATTGCTTGTTAAAATCAATTTCAGATTTGTTAAATGCCGGTTTAGGAGCCATTGAAGCTGAGGATATATCCGGAATTGCAACCTACACATTCAGCAAAATAAAAGTGTAAACTTCAGAAAAACGAAACCTTTAGCAGCAATTTAGGCAA
The DNA here is from genome assembly GCA_019695235.1 of Bacteroidia bacterium. Lineage (GTDB taxonomy): Bacteria > Bacteroidota > Bacteroidia > M30B66 > M30B66 > JAIBAI01. Next base: position 26,950 of record JAIBAI010000027.1, read on the forward strand.
CAAACACATGGGCGCAGCTTTCTTTGGCAAAATTTTGACAATTCGATGACAATAGGCCCATTTTATAGCCCTGATGGCATACCAACAGGTAGTACATTTGCCGCAAATTTAAAAAGGAGAAGAAATCATGAAAAACCTGTATTTTCTAACCATGCTTTTGGCTGTGTTTGTGTTTTCAGCTACAGGATGTAAAAAAGAAGAAAGCCCTGAACCAGAAGGCAAATCATTGGTGCTTGAGGGCAAATGGCGTTTTGAAAGTATGAATTTTTTAGATGATACCGTTAAATGGAATCCGCAGGTGGTTTATTCATATAGCAATTTTATCGGGTATGCCCCTGCAATGTTCGCTGATGTGATGCAATTTGAATTTCTTAGCGACAAAATTGCCAGTAAGGGTAATAAGTTCCATTTTATCAATAAGGGCGATCATAATCAGGGCGGCAGTAGCGACTACTGGTATTGGAATTACAAAGATGAAAAAACAGGGTTTGAGATTCAGCAAATTAACCTCAGCATGCCGCCTTATGATTTTTCAGTCATGCAAATTCATGCTGTTCAGGTGTCTGAAAATGGCAACAAGATTTATTTTAAAGCCGAGGTAAACACACGCATCCCTGGTCAGCCATTCTCACAGATGGTGAAAACGCCCGTTGAGATTACATTAGTAAAAGATACAAAGAATGAAGATGTAGTCATTCGAATTGCAGGTGAACAATTTATTGCTCCAACAACTGAAAATATGTTGAAGAACATTCATTGGAAACTCAATCCAGGTTCAGATGTTTACGACCCGGATATGAGCGGAGCAAGCGACTCAACAAGAGATTACATGAAAATTGTTGCTTTACAGCTGGGCGACAGTAGCATCCTGAATTACCGCTATTCGTACCCAATGGGTATTGTTTCAGCCAAACAATATACACAGGATGAATTAGACAAAAACATTCTTAAAGTTAAAATGGGCGGCTCCTATGGCAGTTCTATACATATTGTGAAATGGCAAATTGAAAGTCTCAATTTGGCTGATGGTACTCTCACCTTAAAAGATATCGAATCTCAACAAATACGTACATTCGTTAAAATTGCAGATATCAATTCGGAAATCAGCAAAGACGATTACCATCTGATAACCGAATAACCATTTCCTTGGCCTGATATTTAACTTTTCGCCGGATGTGCATTATAACAGTGCTTTGAATGAGATTCTTTTGCCTGTACATTCTATTTACCTTTGGGGTCAATCAAGCGCTGTTTTCGCAAGTAAAACAATATGGAACCGTAAGTTTCAATGGTATTAAACAACAAGGTGCAAAAGTTTTTATCTGGGGGCAACAGGATACCGTTTTAACAAACGCAAAAGGGCATTTCATTTTGCCCCTCATGAATAAGTCAGAATACATTATTCAGGCTTCATTTGCCGGGTATGAATCCTTGCCTTTACAACTGAACTTTTCGCATAATACTACAGAGGTTCATTTAAAAATCATCGCTTCCCGCTCACTGCAAGGTGTAACCATTACCGGACAAAGCCAGCAGGATATACGGGCAGAGCATTCAATTCAGGCTGAAGTGGTTGATTTGAACAGCAAAGCAGCTTCAGCAGGCTCGGTAGAGCAAATCATGAACCAGGTACCGGGAGTGCGCATTAGAAATTCAGGAGGGCTGGGAGGCAGCGCGGATGTATTGATAGGAGGATTCAGCGGGAAATCAGTCCGTTTTCTGATTGACGGTATTCCGGTTGATTACCTTGGTTCAAGTATGGGGCTTACCAAAATGCCAACAAGTATTGCCTCATACATCGAGGTTTACAAAGGTACCCTGCCTACTGAAATTGGTGTTGATGCCCTGGGTGCTGCTGTAAACATCGTTACAGAAACACCTGATAAAAACATCCGTCACTTTAGCTACGAAACCGGGTCTTTCAACACCCAACGTTTAAGTACTCAACTGATATTCAGCAAATCAAAACGATTTTACTATGGGCTCAACGCTTTTGCAAATTATTCAAAAAACAACTTTAGGGTTGACAACTTACCAATTGAAGACTTGCAAACAGGTAAAATTAGATATGTCACAGCACCTTTGTTCAATAATGCGTACCGACAATTAAGTGCCGAAGTGTTTGTGCAATTGAACCACTTAAAATGGGCTGATGTTTTTAAAATAAAAATCAACAGTTTTGGGCTTGAAAGAGAAATTCAGAACGACTTCGCCTCGAGAGCACGTCCTTACGGAGAGGTAATGATGCAAGAAAAAGCCCGGCTCATCCCTTCAGTTCTGCATAAAAAACGATTTCTCAATGATAAGCTCCACCTATCACAATTTTTGGTTTTTAGCCGGATAGAGAACCAATTTACTGACCTACTTTCTAATGGCTACTATGATTGGGAAGGCAATAAGCATGCTGCTGTTTCAGGTTCAGAAACAGGTACTGATTTTACAAACCTGACAGATCGTACAATCAACACCCAAACAAGCAATACAACCTATCGTGCATTGCTTAGCTATTTCGTGCGTAACAACCATAAATTTGTGCTGAATATTAGCAATAACTTTCTGGTTAGGAGTACAGATAACCTTGCATTATTTAATCAAAAATCTTTTTCAATTTACAACCGACTTATCTTGGGTACAGGATATCAATATCCTTTATTTGGAGAAAATTCTGAAGGGCTTACCCAGTTAAAATTTCTGCAAGCACAAGTTCAGGATAAAGGAGCCTCGTTTTCACTCAGCAACATCCCTTTGGCAAAAGCCTCCGGTAGTGGCTTTAGCATCGCACAGTCAGTCAAATACAAGCCAAATTCTCACTGGCTACTCAGGGCTTCTGCTGAAAACACCATGCGCCTCCCCGATCAGATGGAAGTATTCGGTGACAATGTGTTTATTAGTCAAAATCTGTTTATCAAGCCGGAAAAGAGTCTGAATTTTAATTTCTCGGCAAATTACAAATCGAATGAACAGTTCTCTATAGAAGTTTCGGGTTATTACCGGAAGATTCGGGATATGATCAGACTAAAAAACCTTACCCAATTCCAGGCACAATATCTCAATTTAGAGAATGTAAATGGTAGCGGTATTGAACTGGAAGCAAAATACAAACCCATCAAAAACCTTGAAATTGCAGGAAACATAACGTACAATGAGTTTCGTCTGAAAAAGTCAAACGACCCGCTTTCACATGACCTGCATTTTATAAACGCCCGCTTATACAATATGCCTTTTTATTTCGGCAATGCAATGGCCACTTATCAGTTTGATAAATTGTTCAGCAAAACCGACAATTTGAAGATATATTCGACATATGGATACGTTCATCAGTTTTACCTTGATCTGATTGAAAAACAATTTGAACCAGATGGGTTTTTAGGCCTTTTTGGGCAGAGTAAAGTGTATACAGATAGGGTAATTCCGGTGCAGTCAGTGATTTCGGCTGGCTTTACCTGGTCATTAGCGATAACAGATGCCCGAAAAATCTCATTTTCTGCCGAGGGAAACAACCTGTTAAACAAACCTGTTTACAATGATTTTAAAATGCAAAATGCCGGTCGGAGTTTTTATATAAAATTTAGTTTCACATGGTAGGTAAATTCATTTTAAAATCACTTTACATTATATGCCTGCCCTTGAGTTGTTTACTAATGTCATGTGAAGTTGAGAATATAGAAAAAGACAAAGATGTCCCTAAATCAGATTTCTCATCATTTAACTACGTACTGGCAACAGAAGATGCTGCAAATGAAGACATCACAACGTTTTTCGCGTTTAATCTTTCACAGGTAAACCCTGAAAAATCGTATGACCTTCTGGCACAAAATGATCAGTTTATCAACGCAAACCCTTCTGTTTCATCTGGCCATTATTCACTAAATAACTACTTTTTTACACTGGCAAAAGATAAAAAAGGGTATTCTTCCACTCCCGGTCTGTACCGAATGGCGCTCAACAAACAAAACCGGGTATATATCAATGACAATCTGAGTATCTCAAAAAACAGCTTGTTCCCCGCAAGGCAATTGTGTATTGTAAATGAGCAGATTGGTTATTTCTACGACGAGGGCAAGGAAGCATACAAAATTAAAATCTTTAACCCTTCTACCATGTACCTGCAAGGTACTATTGACCTGAAACCGCTGATAACAGCGTTTCGCCCAGGTGTAAAATGGGTGGATGAATCAGGTAATAACCTCGTAAGAACAGGCTCGCTTGTGCTCGATTACAAGGAAGGAAAGCTATACGTTAGTGTCGTATTTCTCGAAAAAGCAGCCTTTAACCTGATTGCTGAGAATGAACAACATTTCTACCTTGCAGTCATTGACGTTTTTACGCAAAAAGCTGAAAAGATAATTTCATTTAATGGCATCAAAACAGTTGGGTTTTTTGTTTCTGAAAACAAAGCTTCATCGGTTGACCAAAACACCATGTACCTTTGCTCCTGGGGATGGAACCAGCTTAATACCGGAAACCCTTCTAAAATCATCCGGATAAAACCAGGTGAAACAGAATTTGATACCACCTGGAGTATCAACATCGAAAAACTTTTTGGTGTCAATAAAATCGCCCAATCAATGATCGCATGGAACGGCAAAATTTACCTTCACATCTCCGACGACCCGTACGACTTCAATCATTCTGACGAATTAACCTTCAAGGTCAGAATGTCATATTATGAATTCGACCCAAATAAGCCTGAACAGCCAATAAAATTAGAGATTCCAGGGTCTAACTCCTCAACACGTATGAATGTTTTCTCGGTGGTTAATGACAAGCTTTTTATTGCTGTACCCAACAGAGAACCTGGAAAATTCAATGGCTACTATTCACTCGACAAAACCGGGCTTCTCAAAAAAGAGCTTACTCTTGAAAACAAATACCGCCCTACCCGATTGTATTGGTTACATGATTAGGCAAATAACCAGGTATTACCTAAAGTGCCTTTCTTTTTCATTCGTTTTAAAATGAGCAAAAATACTTCGCATAATTTGCTGCTTTGACAGCCTATTGTCAATAAATTTTACCGAACAACCATTGAGATAGCATTATTGTCTGACTTATCTACGCATAAGATTCTATCAGTAGGGCACTAACCATTCGACTGTTTTCATGTTTTCATATATTTTTACAGCGAATTGAAAACGAATAAAATTAGGGCTTATGCAAAGAATCGTAAAACTTTACGAATGGACAACATCCTTACCGCTTATCACTTGTATTCTCTATCTATCAGGTGCATTAGACAATAGCATTTTTTTCCAAATTCTGGCAGGAGTGTTACTGCTAAGCTGTGTAATGTCGGCCGTTCACCATTCTGAAATTGTTGCACATCGTGTTGGTGAACCATACGGAACTATTATTCTGGCGGTATCTATCACAATTATTGAAGTTGCAATAATCATTTCATTAATGCTTACCGGCGGAAAAGAATATGCTTCATTCGCAAGAGATACAGTGTATGCAGCTGTAATGTTGATTCTGAATGGGATAATTGGTCTTTCATTATACATTGGAGGCAGAAAATACCATACACAAACCTTTTCATCACATTCTGTAAAAATTGCATTGGTTGCCATTGTGTCAATCATTACTTTCACAATGATTTTACCTTCATTTACAAGCAGTATTATTGGGCCCTATTATACGGAGCGTCAATTACTTTTTGAAATTATTGCTTGCCTGGTAATTTATTTCTCTTTTATTGCTGCACAAACAGTCAAGTATAGAGAATACTTCATCACTGAATCAACTCCTGACACAAAAAGCACACAAAACAGCATCTCAAATACTTCATTTATAATTAGTTTAACTTTCTTGTTAATTTGTCTTGTAATTGTTGTGTTGCTTGCAAAATCACTTTCCGACCCCATCGAAAGTTTACTCACTTCATACGGACTTCCCCGAAGTTTAGTCGGTATAATTATTGCTTCAGTGATATTACTGCCGGAAGGCATTGCTGCTGTTTCATCGGCCAAAAAAAACAAACTGCAAAACAGCCTGAATTTATCATTAGGGTCAGCACTTGCAAGTATTGGTTTGACAATACCTGCCGTATCACTTGTAAGTTATATTTTCGACCTTCCGCTCATTTTAGGTTTAGAGACTTTGCCCATCATTTTACTTGCAATTTCTATCTTCACAGTTATGCTTTCATTAATAGGAGGGCGTAGTAATATCGTGTATGGCGTAGTACTACTGGTCAATCTGTTTGCCTATGTGTTTTTGACTATCAACCCATAATCCACCAGAATTACGTGAATTATATGTCAGAATTATTTAACATCTTGATGGCAACTATTTTGTACTTTTCGTTCAGAAAATAATTAAATTATCCGGCAAAATATTTCCGAATTTGTTTTCATGTCCAGCAATTTTTCATACAAATTTTACAAACAAGTTTATTGCTTCTTCCTGAAAAAGGCATTTATAGCTTCGTATCTTTGTGTGCTGCCTATAATTATCACGGCTCAAAACACCTATACCAACACTGTTTACGAGGTCAGGGAAGAAAAGAATATCCTGTATGGCACAGCTATCAATTATGCCGGAAATCCGGTTGATTTATATCTCGACCTGTATAAACCTGTTGATGACCAGAACCTCCATCGCCCGGTTGTGGTAATCGCCTTCGGAGGAGCCTGGGTTACCGGCTCTCGGGCAAGTACAGACGTAACACCACTGATACCCTGGTTTGTTAAACGAGGCTATGTAGTGGCCTCGATAGATTACCGCCTGGGGATGCATACCTCCCCGGCCGGGGGGAGCAATACCGCCACCTGTTCTGCCATGGATGGTCCAAGCAATTGCGCTTACGTGGCCGACACCAGCGAATTTATCCGGGCATCATTCCGTGCAATGCAAGACATGAAAGGTGCTATTCGGTTTTTAAAAGCCAGAAGCCTTACTGACTCCACATGCCGCGAGAATTTCTATGTTGCAGGTGTAAGTGCCGGAGGTTTTACCGCGCTTGCTGCTGCCTTTATGAACGATGAATCTGAGAAACCCACCTCAGCAGGAGCTCTTCCTGATGCACCAACCGGGGCAGCCTCACTGAACTACTGCCACCAAACTCACAATCCTCCCGGAGCTGATATCAGCCTAAAACGCCCCGATTTGGGAAGCATCGAAGGAACCATTGCGCTTAATGGTGAAAATAGCCATGTACAGGGAGTGGCAAATTTCTTCGGTGGCATGATCTGGAATTTTCTCGAAAACACCCAGGCAGATGATGCTCCACTTTTATATCTCTACCATAAAACTTCCGACCCGATTGTACCTTGCGGATACACCCCTCTTCTGGCTCCACTAAGTTACGATTGCTTAGACCCTTTTGCCTTCTTAGGTTGTAAGCACATCTGGAACACCCCTTGGGCATGGGGCTCATGTGCCATTAAAAACATGATAGATGCAAAAGGCTATCCTATCAGCTATTTCAATGCTTTGAAAAGTACAGGAGGCCCCAACTGCCTTGAGAACCCTCCCGGGCATTCCTATCAGGATGCCCCAAAAAGAGTGGAAGAAATAAGCAACTTCTTTTCACCACGCATCATGGCAACAGAACAAATCAGTTGCGCACTGGTTACCGGCCAAACCAATCACTCAAAGCCTCTGATTTGCCGTATCAGTCCGAACCCCGCTTACAACCACCTTTATATTCACGCTCAACCGGGTATTTACTCCTGCACCATCACCGACCTTTCTGGCAGGCTCCTCGCCTCTTATAGGCAGGAAGAACCTGTATTGGATGTCAGCACCCTCAATGACGGGCTCTACCTGCTTCATTATTCCGGGGCAGAAGGCCTGAGCACCCTTCGGTTCATCAAAACCAGCCATTAAGCTTATTGCAGATGTAAATGCTGAGGCTTTGGCGCACCCCGTCAATCGTATAAAATTTTTTTGTACCTTTGCAGCCCTTTCGAAAATCGGAGGTCGGGCCTGAAAATCCGAATGTTAAACTTTAACCATTGACGTAATGTCAGAAAACACCCCGGAAAATCCGGAAACAAACGTGGAAAACACCACAACAGAAGCTCCAGTTGCGGAGCAAAACAACGAGGAAACTACTGCTAAAACAACCGAAGCACCTGTACAGGATGATACAGAGGCTGATTCAGCACCTGAGTCGGTTGAAGAGCTCCTCCCCCGCCACACCAACATGGTGGTTTCAAGTCTAGACTTCGACTGGGATGCAGAAGTAAAATCAAGCGGAGGTTTCAAAAATGCCGCAGAAGAACAAATGGCTGCCCGCTACGAGAAAACACTTAACTCAGTAAATGAGCACGAAGTAGTTGAAGGCACCATCATGGCAATGACTGCAAAAGATGCAGTTGTAAACATCTCTTACAAATCAGACGGCGTAGTACCCGTTTCTGAACTTCGCTACAATCCCGAAATTAAAATCGGCGACACCATCGAGGTTTATATTGAAAGTAAGGAAGACAAGGGCGGACAACTTCTTTTGTCGCACAAAAAAGCCCGTTCACTTAAATCGTGGGATCGCGTAAATACCGCCCTTGAAAACGACGAAATCATCAAAGGTTACGTAAAATGCCGTACCAAAGGTGGTCTGATTGTTGACGTATTCGGTATCGAGGCCTTCCTGCCCGGTTCACAAATTGATGTGAAGCCTATTCGTGACTACGATATCTACGTAGGCAAATCAATGGAGTTCAAGGTGGTGAAAATCAACAAAGAATTCAAAAACGTAGTAGTATCACACAAAGCACTGATCGAGGAAGAACTTGAACAGCAGAAAACTGAAATCATTGCCAAACTTGAAAAAGGACAGGTACTCGAAGGTACCGTGAAAAACATCACTTCTTACGGGGTATTTATTGACCTTGGCGGCGTTGATGGTCTGATTCACATTACCGACCTTAGCTGGGGGCGTATCAACCATCCGGAAGAAATCGTTCAACTCGACGAGAAAATCCAGGTGGTTATTCTTGACTTCGACGAAGGCAAGAAACGTATCGCTCTTGGCCTAAAACAACTTACACCACACCCATGGGACAATGCCGATGCAAATTTGCAGGCTGGCGACAAAGTAAAAGGAAAAGTTGTGGTACTTGCTGATTATGGTGCATTTGTTGAAATCACTCCTGGCTTTGAAGGCCTGGTACACGTTTCTGAAATGTCATGGTCGCAGCACCTCCGTTCTGCACAGGATTTCCTTAAGGTAGGCGACGATGTAGAATGTGTGGTACTCAGCATTGACCGTGAAGAGCGGAAAATGTCGCTTGGTATCAAACAACTTATGCCAGATCCATGGGCCGATATTGAATTCAAATATCCAACCAATTCACGCCACCAAGCAAAAGTGCGCAACTTCACCAATTTTGGTGTGTTTGTTGAACTTGAAGAAGGCGTTGATGGCCTGATTCATATATCAGACCTCAGCTGGAGCAAGAAAATCAAGCATCCTAGCGAATTTACCAAAGTGGGCGAAAGCATCGAAGTGGTAGTTCTTGACATTGACAAAGAAAACCGCCGTCTGAGCCTTGGCCACAAACAGTTGGAAGAAAATCCATGGGATGTATTCGAAACCATTTTCAACGAAGGCTCTGTTCATACCGGTACCATTACCAGTGTGAATGATAAAGGTGCCGTGGTTGCACTGCCTTATGGTCTTGAAGGATTTGCTCCTACTAAACATCTGGTAAAAGCTGATGGTTCTACTGCAAAAACAGAAGAAACACTCGAATTTAAAGTGATTGAATTCTCCAAAGAAAACAAGAAAATCATCGTTTCACATGCACGCACACACGAAGAAGCAAAACCTTCTACCCGTAAAAAAGGTGCTACAGGAGCCGACTCCAACGATGACGGTGAAGACACCAAAAAAGCGGTGAAGAAAATCAAAGACAACCTCGAGAAATCTACCCTCGGCGACCTGAGCGTATTATCAAACCTCAAATCGTCTATGGAAAAGAGTGAAAAGGCTGCTGCTGAGAAAAAACTCAGCAAGGCCAAAAAAGAAAAGGAAGAAGAAGGCGACGAAGCCTAATCTCACCCAATCTTAACCTTGAACGCCCGGTTCTTCTTGAACCGGGCGTTTTTATTTTTAAACCCCCAAAAACATTTTTGCCCAAGCGCTCAGCGTAAAAAAACATTCAAATACCTGAGCACAACTACACCAATCCTGAAATTTGCACAAAATTCACATTAAATCAAACGATTTATTTGCGAATACGAAGCGTTTATACTACTTTTGCCCTCCATTTTAGAAAAATCATGAAACAAGATATTCACCCTTCCAACTACAGGCTGGTTGTTTTCAAGGATATGTCAAATGATTCGGCATTTCTTACCCGCTCTTGCATAGATACAAAAGACACCATTCAATGGGAAGACGGCAACGAATATCCCTTGGCAAAACTTGAAATCTCAGCATCTTCGCATCCTTTTTATACCGGTAAAATCAAACTGGTTGACACCGCAGGTCGCGTAGATAAATTCCGCAACCGCTATAAAACGCATAAAAGTAAAATCGGAGAAGAACAATAATCCGGTTAAAATAAAAGCTAAAAAGCCCTTGTCTATTGACAAGGGCTTTTTTTTTGCTCCTACCTGTTTGTGATTTTTACTAAACTAACAAAGCCTTGTTCAAAAGCATTAAAACTAAATCAAAAGCACAAGCATTAGTTTGAAAATATTTGTAGGGTCAAAAATTATCCGGCAAATGAAAAAACTATTACGTATTTTTAGTGTTATCGCTTTTACTGCTGCAAGTCACTTTGCACAAGCCCAGTCAGCTACCCAGGTTTCAATTACCGGAACCGGTGGAGCTTACAGCATTCCAAACAACAGCGCAACGGTTGTTGACAATGGTATCGTGGTTACTGCCAATGGAAACATTACCGACTTTACGGTTTCCATCACCGGCAGTTATACAAACCTCGACATCCTCGGCTATTCAGGGGCACTCCCGGTAGGAATCACCGCTGCTGCTTTCAATGCAGCAACCAGAAGCATCCAGTTTTTTGGAACTGCTTCGCCTACTGTTTGGCAAGAACTGCTTCGAAGAGTTACGTTAACAACAACATCGGCTGTGTGCTTTCCCGAGCAAAGGCAAGTTTCATTTGTAGTTGGCAATACCTTCTTTAATCCACTGAATCATCATTTCTATAAACTTGTAACTACTAGCAAGTCATGGACTACCGCCCGCAATGATGCCGCTAACAGCTCTTATTTTGGCTATCAGGGCTATCTGGCAACAATATCATCAGCAGCGGAAAATAATTTTATTGATGCATTTATTAGTGTCAACTCATGGATAGGCTGCTCTGATAATTACAACCAAATAAACAATTCAGTAAATTATTCGAAATATAGCAATCAAAGTAATGCAGAAGGTAAATTTCATTGGGTAACCGGGCCGGAAAAGGGAACCCAGATGAGAACCGGAAATGCCGCCGGAGGAAACCTTGGGTCGAACATCGCAGGTGTATATAGCAACTGGCAAAACAGTGAACCTAATGACTATCCAAATTCAGGTACTGTAGGAGAAGAAGATTATGGCCACCTGTATGCAGATGGCTCCTGGAACGATTTTCCTGAAAGCCAAAGCATTGCATCAATTGTTGAGTTTGGTGGCATGCCAAACGACCTTTCTGTATCAGATGTTGTGTACACCCGTACCATCAATATCAATGGTGCGCCTACAAGTACAATTACCGGAGGCAATGTATCAGTGTGCCCCGGTGGAAACGCTACCTTAACCTTAGGCTCTTTCTCAGGTTCAGTAGTTCGTTGGGAATATTCAATTGATAACTTCATTACCCCGGGAGTTGCTATTAACAACACCACTACCACACTTAATCTGACCAATCTTACCGAAACACGCTATTACAGAGCAGTTGTAACCATCAGCAGTCCAAATTGTACCAACCTGCCAACCTCATCAACGATTGTTACTGTTAATTCTGTTGTTACAGGTAACGTAATTGCCGATATGGCACAAATTTGTGCCGGAGGCCAGGCCCTGCTGTCTGTATTCGGAAACTCAGGTAGTGTTGTTGATTGGCAGGTGTCAACGGTTTCTAACTTCAGCACTTTTACAACTATTAACAGCACCTCAACTTCTATTAACTATACATTGGCAAGTAATGGTACGTATTATTTCAGAGCACGTATACAAAATGCCGGATGTGGCTCACCTGTTGCATCTCCATCTGCTACGGTTACCGTGGTAAGCGGAACACCCCCTATTGGCGGTACCGTTTCATCTACAACCCACTGTGGAGGCTCTAACTCAGGAACCCTCACCCTTTCAGGCCACTCTGGTACCATTCAGAAATGGCAGTATTCAACAGATGGCGGGGTAATCTGGACTGACATCAGCAACACAACCACCTCACAGGCCTATTCAGGCATCAGCCTTACCCGCAAATACAGGGCAGTTTTGCAAAATGGCTCATGCGGAACCGCCTTTAGCAACCCGGGTACCGTTACTGTTTACAACTTTACCGCCACCAACAGCAGCCCGCTTTGCTCAGGCAACAACCTGCAACTGGGCGTAGTAACCAACGGAGGAAATGGCCCCTTTACTTTTTCATGGACTGGCCCTAACTCTTTTAGTTCTGATGTACAAAATCCTACCATTGCAGCTGCAGGTGCTAATGCAAGCGGTACATACACCGTGGCAGTAACTGCCCCGGGATGCTCTGCAAGTCCTACCACTACTGCAACAGTTACAGCATCACCAACTATTACCAGCACAACCCCTGCATCACGTTGTAGCAATGGTACACTAACCCTTGTCGCTGCCGCCAGCGCAGGCTCAGTAAAATGGTTTGCCAA
>JAIBAI010000068.1 GCA_019695235.1 Bacteroidia bacterium
CGAAGCGCTGCAAGCCTGAAGTTTTCGAGCAAGGTCATTTCAGGCGCAGTGCCTTGCATAGGGTTTTGAAAAATCCGAGAAATAAATCCACTTCTTTGGTAATCCGCCAGCTTTGATATTTCCATGTCCTGAAAATAAATGTGTCCCTTGTCCTGCCTAACAGTTCCTGCAAGCAGGTTTAACAAACTCGACTTTCCTGAACCATTTGCTCCTATCAGCAGCGTAAAACTTCCAGGGCTAAACCCAAGACTGATATTGTCAAGCGCCTTTACCTCTGATGGTAAACCCCGGTTGAAATACAAATCAATCTCTTCAAGCCTGATCATAAGCGCCTATGTTGTCTTATTGCCGGAAGAGCAACAAAAATTAATACAACCGCTGAAGTTATCAGTCGAAGCCAAACAGGATCGGCTCCTATTTGAAGTGAAAATGCTATAATGAGCCTAAAAATAAGACATCCGGCTAAAACGGCTATGATTTGCCTTCCTGTGCCGGTTCGTTTGCTCCCATTTAAACTGTCGCCAATCATAACCGCCCCAAGTCCGAAAATTACAATCCCAATACCCATATTGATATCGGCAAACAACTGTACCTGCGCCACCAAAGCACCACTCAGAGCGGTAAGTCCATTCGAAAGCGCCAGAGCTCCTGTCTGGTAAAGCGAGGTGTTGACTCCCATCGAACGCGCCATCACAGCAGCGTTGCCCGTAGCTCGAAGGGCAATGCCACTGTCGGTTTGCAGATACCAGTGCAAGCCTTTACCAATAACCAAACACACAAAAAGCAGTAATACAGCCTGGCTGAAATAAGTGTTCTCAAACAGGTTCAGCTCACCAAAAAAAGTCTGGCTGTCATCAAGTGGAATGTTTGAACGCCCCATAATCATCAGGTTCACAGAATACAACGCAGTCATCATCAGGATGCCCGAAAGCAATGCCTGCACCTTTAAACGGGTATGCATCAAACCGGTTAAACCTCCGGCAAGCAAACCTGAAAATAATGCCAGAACCATGCCAATTCCCCAGTGAAGCCCGGAGTCGAGGCAAACAGCCAACACCGCAGCCCCCAGTGTATAAGAACCATCAGTGGTGATATCCGGAAATCCGGAAATTTTAAGCGAGATAAATACCCCCCAGCCCAGACAGGCCATGCTCAACGCAAGTATCAGGGCAGTCAGGTAAAACTGCATTATTTAATTGTAGAGAAAGTAGAATCGTAAGTAATATTGAAACGCTCTGCCTGCGCTTGATTGATAAGCTTCTTCCGCTTATAAAGCTTCACCGGCGCTGGAATGGTACCACTTCTGAAAAATTTAACGGCTTCCTGCCCTGCCTGATATCCCCATTGATACATGTCGGCACCAAAGGCCATCAAGGCACCCCGTTTCACTAAACCGCTTTCTGATGATATTACCGGAATACCCGCTTTGTTACATGCAGCAGCAATGGTTTCAAATGAAGCAAAAATAGTATTGTCCGGAAGGGCAAAAAATACGTCTATCCCTTTGCTGATAAGGCTCTCAATAACCAGTTGGGTTTCTGATGAATTGTTTGCCGGAAGTGAAATAACTTCCAGCCCCAGCTTCTGTGCCGCCTGCTGAATCTGCGCAAGGGCATCACGGCTCTGTGGTTCGCTCTGGTTGATAACAGTACCTATGCGTTTTGCTTTAGGAAAATATTGTGGAATAAGACCAATAGCTGTATCAATGTATTCAAGGGTTTCGTAAACCCCAAAAAGATTCGCAGGGTCTTTGCCGTCTTTTGAACGTAACCCAGCAAGCTCCGCACTGGGGCTCACCATCATACAAACCGGAATGGTTTTGTTCTTTTGAACAGCGGTAATGGTTGACAGCGTGGTGTTGCTGGCAATAAGATCAAACTCCTGACTTACAAAAAAATCAACTGCCTGTGCCAATGCGGGGATGTCGCCCTGAGCATTGCGGTACGTAACCTTGAGGTTCATCCCCGAAGTGTAACCACTGTCTTTCAGGGCTTTGAAAAAACCTTTTTTTGCCTGAGCTACTGTTTCGTCTTCAAAAGAGTCAAGAAAGGCTACCGAAAATCCACCCGGCTGCGGCTCCTTGCAGCTGTTTAAAAACAGAAATAAGCCGGATAAAATCAACAATAACCACAACGATTTCATATATTCGAAATTGAGGGCTAAAAATAGCTTACTTTTCACCATTCTTGCAAACCAATGCCTTTCTGTATTTTTGCCCTATGAAAGATTTGATTGCCGGATTTCCTTCACAGCTCAAAGAAGCTGTCAGGATTTTCCAAAACCAGCAACTTCCCCTATTGCCACGGCCTGCAAAACAGGTACTCATCAGTGGGCTGGGTGGTTCAGGAATTGGAGGTACCATTGTTGCCGCGATGGGCCAATTGAAGTCGCCCGTACCAATGTGGGTTGTTAAAGACTATGCCCTGCCGGCATGGGTGAATCCTGAAACCCTGGTAATTATCTCCTCTTATTCAGGCGGAACAGAAGAAACACTCGAAACACTTAAACAAGCAATTCAAACGGGCGCAATGATAATTTGCATCAGCTCAGGCGGTGAGGTGCAAAGCTTGGCTACTGAACATCAGATTCACTGCATCCAGATACCCGGCGGCAAACCACCACGGGCTTGTTTGGGCTACTCGCTCACGCAGCTTTTCGGTATTGTTGATAGCTACGGAATCATCCCCGGCCTTATTAGCGAAATGCAAAATGGCATTCGCTTGCTTGAAACAGAACAGGAGGCCATCAAAGCAGAAGCAGAAGCCATTGCCCGAAGTATCTCTTTTTCTATGCCAGCGATTTATTCTACCCCGGCTTATGAAGGGGTGGCCATCCGGCTAAGACAACAACTGAATGAAAATGCAAAAATGCTTTGCTGGAACCACGTTGTGCCCGAAATGAACCACAATGAACTGGTAGGTTGGGCCGAAAAACAACCCAAAATTGCTGCATTGTTCTTGCGAAATGAAGATGACTACTATCGCAATGCCCGGAGAATGGAAATCTGCAGAGAAATCATACAAGACCTTGCCGGCAGAACTTTGGAGATTTTCTCAAAAGGCGAAAATTATACAGAACGATTGCTGTATTGGATACATCTGGGCGACTGGATTTCATGGTTCGCTTCAGTTGAGCGAAACCGCGATGCAATGGAAATTAATGTAATCAACCGTCTGAAGGGCGAATTGTCAAACCTGCCATGAGGTATGAACAACCGAATACCCGTATTCAGGTAATTCAAAAAGGACTCATAGACTACAAGGAAGCCTGGGAATTTCAGGAATCAATATTCAATGAGCTTACCGAAACAAAGGTTCATAACCGTGAGCTTGACCATCAGGTGCCAGTACCCAATTACCTGATTGTTTGTGAGCACCCCCCGGTGTACACACTGGGTAAGAGCGGTTCAGACAGCAATTTATTGGTGAATCAGGAGCAACTTGATGAAATTGGGGCAACTTTTTACCGCATCAACAGAGGAGGAGATATCACCCACCACGGTCCGGGCCAGTTGGTAATGTACCCCATTTTTGACCTTGAGAATTTCTTCACCGATATTCACCAATACTTACGTTTTTTAGAAGAGGCAGTCATATGTACCTTGGCTTCTTATGATATTTTGGCCGGAAGATACAATGGTTTTACAGGCGTATGGATTGACCCTGAAACTCCCCGCGCCCGTAAAATTTGTGCTATGGGGGTGCGTTGTGGCCGCTGGATTACCATGCACGGATTGGCACTCAATGTAAACAATCAACTCGATTACTTTAATAATATCATTCCTTGTGGTATCAGCGACCATGCAGTAACAAGCATTGCCAAAGAGTTGGGCGGTACATCACCATCACTGCAAAGTGTTGCAGATAAATTGGCAGAAGAGATTGCAACAATGTTCGGGGCGGAGCTTCTCAAATAATCACCACTCGCGTAAGTTGTACCTGCGCAAAACACCCGCAGATGGAAACCAGGAAGCCAAAGCACCAATACTGCTCACCGTTACGATAACCAGCAAGAAATCAGCCAACTGAAATTCAACCGGATAGGCATCGTATTGGTTAATCATCACCAGACCGGTCATTTGCTGAATCCATACGATGAAGCTGCCTAATATGATTCCCCCTACGAGCCCACTTAAAGAAACCAACAGCCCTTCGGCGAAAAATATCCGGCGGATACGAAGCCACGATAGCCCTAAGCTGCGAAGTGTGCCAATATCACGCGTTTTATCTACAATCAGCATGGTAAGTGTGCCGGTGATGTTGAAAGCAGCAATCAGTAAAATGAATATCCCAATCAGGAATACTGCCCACTTTTCTGAATTGATGATTTTATACAACACCTCATGCTGCTCAAAACGGTCTTTTAAAACAAATGAATTGCCCATCAAAGCAAGCACCTGCCTGCGCACCAGTTCAAGGTCTTCACCCTGTTTGAGCTTTATTTCTATTGCGCTCAGCTGGTGCTCACGGCTAAATAATTCACGGGCAAAGTTGATAGGAACTAATAGGTATTTTGCATCGTAATCAGGCTGTACCTCAAAAACACCCGTCGGCAATATGCTGGCCGAATGAAAGGCCTCTGCCGGATTTAAGGTATTACTGATACCCGGACGAGGTACATATAGGTCAAGCATTTGGTTGATGTTGCCCAGACTTAGAGAAAGAGAATAAGCCAGGCCACTGCCAATCATGGCAATAGGCCTTGAACCTGCTGATATGCCAAAGCTCCCTGAAATTAGTTGTGGTTTTAATGTGGTGTTCTGGTTGAATTCATCACTTAAACCCTTAATGGCACATATAGCCTGCGCATCATGGTACTTCACCAAACCGTTTTCTTCAATCACTAATACCACCTCTGCCACACCGGGTAAGCTGCGCAATTTTGCAACTTTAGCACTGTCTTCCTCGAAAAACTTCGATTGAACTGGCAATACTTTCAGGTCAGGGTCAAAGGTATTATACAGCCGTACCACCCAGCTTTCGAGGCCGTTAAATGCAGAAAGCAAAATTATTAAGGCAGCAGTACAGAATAAGATTCCAAATACCGAAATGCCTGAAATTAAATTAATTACATTGGTTGATTTGCGCGAAATCAGATAACGGCGTGCTATATATGATACAACGCCCACCTTATTCCTTGTCCTTCAACAGGCGCTCAATGTTTTCAAAATAGTCGAGCGAGTCATCTAAGTAGAAGTCAAAATCAGGTACAATACGAAGTTGCTTGCGTACCATCTCACCCAATTGGCGCCGTATTTCTTTTTTTCCTTCTGTAATCTGATTCAGCAAGGCCTTAGGGTCATCTGCCTTGAAAAGACTCAGGTAAACACGGGCGTGGCTTAAATCCTGACTAATTCTTACGGTGGTAACTGTAACAAAGGCCCCGCCATACAATGTTTTGCCTTGCCGCAGGAAGTAATTGGCAAGTTCTTTCTGAATCAGACGTGCTACTTTTTTTTGCCTTGTACTTTCCATGCTACAAAGATATGAAACATGCCTTTGTACAAGCTAAGGCAAAAAATTTGAAAAAGAGGAAAATCTTTTGATTGCCGGAAGGTGTATTAAAAAACGATTAAAAAAGCATCAAAATTTTGAAAAAAGTAAAATAATACTTAATTTTAAAAAAGTTTGTAAACAGAGGCGACCACAAAAAGCATACCCAATATTGATATTCTCGATCCAGCATCCTCGCCAAATGATAAAAAATGTAAAATCATGAAAAAACAAAATTACCTCCAACAGTTCATTTTAAGCAGACGTATCCTTTGTAAATCAAATTTCAAACGTTCCTCCTCACTTACCACTGCATTGTTTATTCTATACTCAATATTGGGGCAAAGTAGTGAGGTGTTCGGGCAGGCTGCCGGCTATACGGCTGTAAGATCAAACGCAACTTACGTGGCAATTTCAGGTGGAACAAACATTTGTACCGGAACCGGGTGCAATGGCTTGGCTCCCAGCACGCTGTCCTTGCCCTGGAGTTTTAATTTCAATGGTACAGTTTACAACGCTATTTTCGTAAGTGAAAATGGGTTTATCACCTTTGGCGGTACAGCTCCTACAAATGCCAATGTAACACCAATTTCAAACGCTACGGTTCAGGGTGTCGGAGCTGTTGCTGTTTGGGGCTTTAATAATGCAACTACCGGTAGCGGTCGAATTGTCAGGTATAAGAACAACGGTACATCTTTTAGCATTGAATGGGTGCGTGCCGGAAATGGAAGTAATCTCGGCGGAACACATTTGGATGCGCAAATCACTTTGTATCAAACAACAAATGTGATTGAATTTACGTACAGGGGGCCAGGGTCGTATCCGGTTATTGGTTCTATTGCCGCACAGGTCGGGATGAGGGGTGCCACGAACACCGACTATAGAAATTTAACCACTCTCATTACAGCCCCAGGGTATGGAGGGGTAAATACTGCAACTGCTCCGTATAATTCGAGCACCTACTCCTCTGTGAATAACACAAAAATCACCTGGACGCCACCTTCTTTCTGTAGTAAACCAAGTGCTACCGCATCTTTGTTTGGTAGTGCAAATCTACAAGCTGACCAGGGAGATATTTCTTTTACGCGTGGTAATGGAACCGGCGGCGTATTGGTAGTAGCCAGGCTTTCGTCAACTACCGCAGTAAAACCAAGTGATGGCAATGCCTATACCTCTCCCGGAGCTTCTGCGGCATTCAATTCCGGCCAGTCAACTACAGGTGCCGGGAATTATATTGTTTACAATGGACCTGCCAATGGGGCTGGCAACGCCATAACCCCTTTGACAATCACTGGCTTGCAACCGGCAAAAACTTATAGTTTTGATATTTACGAATACAATTCAAGCGGAGTGTGCTATATTAATACTGCATATACAGGCAGTTTTACTACCGTATCCTGCGCCCCTACCACACAAGCCTCCGGACTGAATTTCACCTGTTATGAATACGATAAAATAGGCGTTAATTTTAACAGGGGTAATGGAACGCATGTAATTGTGCTTGCGAAAGCTGGTTCAGCAGTTGATGCTACTCCGGCATATAATACAAGCTATACAGCTAATGTTAATTTTGGAGGAGGCTCTCAGATAGGCTCCGGAAATTATGTGCTTTACAATGGAAATGATCCCGGAAGTGTTGACTTTAAAGCGGAAGCACTCAACCCGGGTACAACCTATCATTTTGCCATTTTCGAATACGATGACTCACCGAATTGTTATACTACAACGGCCTTAACCGGAAGTCGGGCTACACGAAACCCTGGCACCTACACCTCCAGTACTACAACTCAGGTAAGTACCAATGCAAACCCTAATATGCTTGCCGCTGAGGTCATCAGCCTGCAGGTGGTGGTAGCAGGTGGCACTGACCCTGCAATTACTGTGAATTCTATTACATTCAACACCACAGGTACTACCAATACCGGCACTGATTTAATCAACGCAAGGGTATTCTATACCGGTACAAGCAGCACCTTTGCCAGTACCACCCAGTTTGGAACCACTTTCACCAATTTCTCCGGCAACCTTACGGCCAATGGCAATATTCAGCTTTCTCCTGGTACCAATTACTTCTGGGTTGCTTACGACCTCAACCTGAACGCTGTAATTAATAACAAGCTCGATGCCACCATTGTTTCACTCGATATTACTGACAGGTTGGGCACCTCAACAAAAACACCTTCTGTAACAAATCCGGCCGGTAATAGAAATATTGTGGCAGCAGGTGGCTCGTATTGTTCACCCGTCCATAACAACTCAGTAGGTGATTGTATTAGTTCAGTAGCCTTTGCCGGCACAAACTACACCGGAGGCGATAATTGTGGAAATTATGGCAATTATACAGCGCTTTCGGCACCGACGGTAAACCCGGGTTCTACTTATACATTAAGCTACGATGCAAGCGATTTCATTGGCAATACTAACTCAGCTTATATTGACTGGAACCGGGACGGTACTTTCGGGAACTCTGCTGGAGAACAAGTCACCATAGATCATGGAAGTTTTACTGTTTCTCTTAGCGTAACGGTGCCTGTAGGTGCGGTACCTGGCAATACACGCCTGCGAATTGTAAACAGGTTCCCCAGTGCTGGAACCAACCCATGTATTGGCAGTAACGGCTCATCAACCAGTGGGGTTACCTCTGACTTCCTCGTGACTGTTTCAGGCGGTGGTGG
>JAIBAI010000028.1 GCA_019695235.1 Bacteroidia bacterium
CTTAGATTTTTATCTCTTCTTCGAGCTTGTTCAGGAAGTGGTATTCAAGGAAATGATAGGAGTTGATGGCCTTGATTGGTACCCAGATTTTGTATTTCATAAACCATTTCATCCGCATTGACGGGAACCCTTGTGTTAGATAAGCTGCGATATAGGGGTTTGCCCATATCTGCACAGTTTTCTCGTTGAGTTCCTGTAAAACATAACGCAGGTTGTTTTCAATCTCGTCAGAAATAAGCAGACTTGATTGTACCTCACCAGTACCGCTACATGCCGGGCATTTCTCAAGTGTTTCAACTACCATCTCCGGGCGTACCCTTTGGCGGGTGATTTGAATGAGCCCGAATTTACTTGGAGGCAGAATGGTATGCTTGGCACGGTCAACCGCCATTGCCTCTTTCAGTTTGTCGAAAAGGGTTTTGCGGTTTACCGGAGAATGTAAATCAATAAAATCAACTACAATGATACCACCCATATCGCGCAGACGTAATTGACGGGCAATCTCAACCGCAGCTTCCATATTGGTTTCAAGGGCATTTGTTTCCTGATCGCCATCAGAACGTGAACGGTGCCCGCTATTGACATCAATCACGTGCATGGCCTCGGTATGCTGAATAATCAGATAAGCACCGCTGCGCAGACTTACATTTTGTCCGAAAAGTGCTTTGAGCTGACGGTCAATGCCAGCTTCTTCAAAGAGGCCTGCTTTGCCCTTATGTTGCCTTACAATTTTTTCTTTTTCAGGGGCAATCTGATGAATGTAGTTGCGTACTTCGGCAAAGATGTTCGGGTCGTCAACTACGATATTGCTGAATGAATCGTTCAGCACATCGCGGAGCAGGGCAGATGTACGTTTTATTTCACCCAGTACCTTGTTCTTAGGTTGGGCATTTGGCAAATTACCCACCAGTTTCTCCCAGCGTTGCACCAGTTCGGCCAGGTCCTGGTCAAGTTCGGCGACCTTTTTATTTTGGGCAACGGTACGGATAATTACGCCAAAACCTTTTGGCCGGATGCTCTGAATGAGTCGTTTTAGGCGGTTGCGTTCTTCGCCGTCGCGTAGTTTCTGCGAAACGGAGATTTTATCAGAAAAGGGTACAAGTACAAGAAACCTGCCTGCAAGAGATATTTCAGAGCTTATTCTGGGCCCTTTGGTAGAAATAGGTTCTTTGGCAATCTGTACCAATACCGATTGGTTGGCCTGGAGCACATTGCCAATCTTCCCATCCTTCTTAATATCTGCTTCGTTTTGAAAATGCTCAAGAGAAGCATTCTGAAGCTTTCCGGCAAGACCCTGATTAACATATTTAATGAGGCTTTGCACCTGCGGGCCTAAATCGAGGTAATGCAGAAAGGCATCCTTCTCGTAGCCGACATCAACAAATGCAGCGTTCAGACCGGGCATAACTTTCTTTACCCGTCCGAGGTATATGTCGCCTACAGCATAATTGTTATTGCCTTTCTCGCGGGTCAATTCTACTAACCTGCGTTCTTCAAGCTGAGCTATAACAATTTCACTGCCTGTGGCATTGATAAATAGTTCTTTACTCACAATAAAAGGATATTGGCCCTGCAAACCGGTTCCTATTCAGATGGAAGGAGTCAGCCTGAGGGCTTTGTGAAATAAATAACGGCCAAAGGGCTTTTATCCCTTTGCCGTTGAGCGGTTATTTCTTCTTATGGCGGTTCTTACGCAGGCGTTTTTTACGCTTGTGGGTAGCCATTTTATGACGTTTTCTTTTCTTTCCGCTTGGCATGATTGATGTTTTTTGAGATTTATTTAATTTGTTTTAGCCTGCGATCAGCCTCCTGTATCAGCATGGTGTCGCGGGTTAAGTTTTTAAGTTCCTGGAGGGTTTTGCGGGCTTCCTCCATTTGCCCGGCCCCGGCTAGCGCTTCGCTGAGGTAAAGTCTTATCTCCGGAAGGTCGCTGCGCAGTTCCATCGCTGTTTTAAAGCGCCCGATTGCTTTGTCGTATTGACCCGATTGCATTGAAAACAGCCCCATGTTAAACTGTGCTTCGAAGTTTGCCGGATTGGCTTGCGTTACCTTGAGCAACAGAGCAATACCTTTCATAGGCTGGGTGCCTGATTGGGTATAGGCGATGCCCAGATTTGTTTGTATATCCTGATTAAGGCTGTCGCTCTGGTATGCTTTTTCAAGGCATTCAACTGCTCGCCCGGCTAGCATAGTTTTTTCTTCCGGACTAAAAAAGCTGGCCAATCCGAGAAAACGTTTCCCGGCACGCAACCAGTCATTGCCAGAACCGGTGCTACTGGCCATGAAATAAACGTATTCTGCAGCAATACCGGGGCGCATCTGGCGGTCCCAGTACGCTGCCAGCGAATCATACCAAGCTGCTTTTGCAGGCTGGGCTGCTTCCTTGAGCTGCTTTTCGTAGTACTCAAGCTGCACCAGGTCTTGTTGGGGCAGTTCTTTTTTGAGCATTTCCACCTGTTGTTCCACCTCGGCAGCGCCCATGATGGTGCTTTTTGCTTCGGTTTTGGCAGATAAGGCCGTGCGGGGCAGCATCCAAAGGATGATTCCGGTTGTTAGACATCCGGCAATAACCACGATTTGCCTTGTGCTCATTTATTTATACCTGTGTATATCAGGATTTTACCGATTTTTTAACCTTGTCGCTGAAAGTTTTAGCCGGTTTAAATGCCGGAATAAAATGCTCAGGAATAACGATTGTTGTGTTCTTAGAGATATTCCGCCCTTTTTTCTGAGCTCTTTTCTTTACAATAAAGCTACCAAAGCCACGCAGGTAAACATTATTACCTTGAGAAATATTGTTCTTTACCGACTTCATGAAGGCTTCGACGGCCGCCTGTACAGTGATTTTCTCAATTCCGGTTTTTTCTGCAATTTCTGCTACAATTTCAGCTTTGGTCATGGCTGTTTCGTTTTGAAAATGATTTATTTTTTTGTGAATGTGCTATTTAAGGGTTCCGAAAAACGGGCTGCAAAGATAGGTGATTTCAAATACAAAGTCAGAAAAAAATTCTTGATTTTTCAGGTAATTCAGTTTGAGATTTTGATGAAGGTGTATTTAATCCGGAAGTGCTTGTATTCTGTGTATTATTGTCAGATTTGATGACAATTAAGGCATTTTCGAAGCAGTTACTTGCATGGTACCAGGTATATCACCGTAAATTACCCTGGCGTGAGACAAATAATGCATATTTTATTTGGGTATCAGAAATTATCCTACAACAAACCCGGGTTGAGCAAGGCTTAGGCTATTACAAACGCTTTCTGAGCCATTTCCCGGATGTACAATCTTTGGCAGATGCATCAGAAGATGAGGTATTACATGTTTGGCAGGGGCTTGGGTATTATTCAAGAGCCAGAAACATGCAATTTGCTGCCCGCCAGGTAGTTCATGATTTCCAGGGGATGATTCCGGAAACCTATGAAGGTTTAATGCGCCTCAAAGGTGTTGGAAGTTATACTGCTGCCGCAATAGCTTCGATTGCTTTTGGGGTGCCTTGTGCTGTTCTTGATGGTAATGTTTACCGTTTTCTTGCAAGGTATTTTGGAATTGCTGATGCCACAGATACTTCAAAAGGTAAAACAGTTTTTGAAACGCTTGCAAACAAGATATTGCCAAAAGCTGAGCCGGGAGCGTTTAATCAGGCAATGATGGAGTTTGGGGCTTTGGTTTGCACCCCTTTAAAACCAGCTTGTGAAACATGTATCTTCTTGAGCACCTGCTATGCCTATAAGCATGATTTGGTACAACAATTACCCGTTAAGATAAAAAAGGTTCAGGTAAGAAAGCGCTTCCTGAATTTTCTGGTTTACCAGGATGCCAATGGCATGACTATTCTTGAAAAGCGGACTGGGAAAGACATCTGGCATGGATTGTATCAGTTTCCACTCATTGAAAGTGCCACAGATGATTTTGAATTGGAGGCTACGCACCACCAGGTTTTTGTGTCGGCCCCGCAAATACATCAACTTACCCATCAGACCCTGATAGCACGTTTCGGGCATATTTATACAGAGAAACTTCCCGAAAAACAGAATACTGTCGTACTGAGCATTGAACAATTAAAAGAATTTCCGCTGCCACGCCTCATTAGTCGCTATATCGAGACGCACAGTGAACTTTTTCCGGGATATTGATTTCTTCAGGCTGGGAATATGATATTTGTCAGAATCGCATTTAAAAAATTTGTTTTTATAATAGAAAGTGTAAATTTGTTAGACCGAAGGTTAATAAGTTTAATTCATTATAAATTCATAAAGGTATGGCGGGTGTAAACAAGGTGATTCTTATCGGTAATGTTGGCAAGGACCCTGAGGTTAAGGTGCTTGATAATGGGGTTCGCGTGGCCAATTTCCCTTTAGCAACTACAGAAATTTATAAAAAAGACGGGGTGAGGCATGAGCAAACCGAATGGCACAATATTGTGTTGTGGCGCGGTTTAGCTGAGGTAACTGAGAAGATTGTGAAAAAAGGAGCAACAGTGTATATTGAAGGCAAACTGCGTTCACGTACCTGGGAAGACAAAGACAAAGTGAAAAGGTATTCGGTGGAAGTGGTAGCCGATACCTTAACATTGCTTGCCAGCAGGAAAGACGAAGGAAGCCACCCGCATCATGAAGATGTAATTACGGTTACAGAAAAAGATACCCATTCAGATATCTAAGGCCGCTGCAATTGCGTTTCTTTGCACCAGATGATTCTGAACCGCCCATTCGTTATATTGCTTGTAGTTATGATGCTGTTGAGTTCCTGCCTGGAAGAGCAGACCGGCATGCCAAAACCAAGAGCTTATTACCGGATAGATTTTCCGGAAAAAACATATAAAACTTATGAAGGGGCTTGTCCCTATCAGTTTGAATTACCGCAATATGCTGTATATGAGCCGGATACAAACATTGGCGCAGAACCATGTAGGGCCAACATCAGTATGAAGCGTTACCGGGCGAAGTTGCATCTGACCTATAAGCCTTTAAATAACAATCTTGCTACTTATACAGAAGATGCAAGAACCCTGGCATACCGGCATTCAGTTCGTGCCAGCGGCATACAAGAATACCAGATAGATTTGCCGGAAAACAAAGTATATGGCATGATCTACGAAATTGGCGGAAATGCTGCTTCTTCTATTCAGTTTTACGTTAGCGACAGCAGTCGGCATTTTTTCCGAGGCTCGCTGTATTTTGCAGCAAGTCCGAATGCCGACTCACTGGCGCCGGTAGTTAATTACATACGAGCAGACATTGAGCATCTGCTCAAGACTTTTCGCTGGAAGAACCCTTAGTTTTAAAGGGTTCCTCTGCGCTCTTGTTCGCGTTCAATGGCTTCGAACAGCGCTTTGAAGTTGCCTTTGCCAAATGCCCTTGCGCCACGACGCTGAATAATCTCATAAAACAGGGTAGGGCGGTCTTCTACTGGTTTGGTAAATAATTGCAGCAGATACCCTTCGTCGTCGCGGTCAACCAGAATATTCAGGCGGCGGATATCTTCCATATCCTCGTCAATCTTACCCACCCGTTCATACAAGTCATCGTAATATGTTCCGGGCACTTCAAGGAAATCTACTCCCCGGCGGCGCAGTTCGGAAACTGTTTCGATGATATTATCAGTAGCAACAGCAATATGTTGTACGCCTGCACCATGGTAAAAGTCAAGGTATTCTTCTACCTGTGAGCGTTTTTTGCCTTCTGCCGGTTCGTTAATCGGAAATTTAATAAAACCATTGCCGTTAGAAACCACTTTTGACATCAGTGCTGAATATTCGGTGGAGATATCCTGGTCGTCAAATGAAATAATCACTTTGAAGCCAAGTACATCCTCGTAAAACTTCACCCAGGTGTTCATCTCGCCCCAGCCGACGTTGCCCACACAATGGTCAACATAGCGTAAGCCAACAGGTTTAACTTCGATGCTTGAGTTTACAGGCTGAAAGCCAGGCAGGAAGGCGCCTTTGTAGTTTTTCCGTTCAACGAAGGTGTGAATGGTTTCGCCGTAGGTATGAATGGAGGCGGTACGTACTTCACCGTGCGCATCTTGTATGCTTGCCAATGGGGCTGCCTGTTTTGCTCCGCGCTTAAGGGTTTCTTCAAGGGCTTTTGCAGCATCTTCTACCCAAAGTGCCAGCACTTTCACACCGTCGCCGTGTTTTTTCACATGTTCACTGATGGCAGAATCCGGAAGCAGGGATGTGGTGAGCACCAACCTGATTTTATCCTGCATCAGCACATAAGAAGCACGGTCTTTTACACCGGTTTCAGGCCCTGCGTAGGCAACGAGCTTGTAGCCCCAGGCATGTTGGTAATAATAGGCAGCCTGCTTTGCATTGCCTACGTAAAATTCAATGTAATCAGTGCC
Source organism: Bacteroidia bacterium (assembly GCA_019695235.1). Taxonomy (GTDB): domain Bacteria; phylum Bacteroidota; class Bacteroidia; order M30B66; family M30B66; genus JAIBAI01. The sequence continues at coordinate 6,350 of JAIBAI010000028.1, forward strand.
CAGAAGGGGCAAAAAATCGTCTGTTGTGGTGCCTGTAGTTTGGGCAAAGGTGCTTGTATTTTCCATGTTGTAACTTTGAAAAGGGTTATATGGATAGCTTATTCCAGCCATGAGCGGTAATATTTAGGGTCTTCGATTGATAAAGCATTTTCAGTAATCTTCAAAGGTTTGAAGGTGTCAATCATGACCGCCAGTTCATTGGTTTCTTTTTGACCGATGCTGCGCTCATAAGCTCCCGGATGTGGGCCGTGCGGAATGCCGGCAGGATGCAGGGTAAACTGCCCCTGTGAAATGTGGTTCCGGCTCATAAAATCACCATCAACATAATAGAGCAACTCATCGGAGTCAATATTGCTATGGTTGTATGGGGCCGGAATCGCTTTGGGATGGTAGTCGTACAGGCGTGGACAAAATGAGCATACAACAAAATTGTTGCTTTCAAAGGTTTGATGTACCGGAGGAGGCTGATGTACCCTTCCGGTGATGGGTTCAAAGTTATGAATCGAGAAGGCATAGGGATAATTGTACCCATCCCAGCCTATTACATCGAAGGGATGACTTGCATAAACCAGTTGATGCAGCATGCCCTGCTTTTTCGCCTTCACCAGGAAATCTCCCTTTTCGTCAAATGTTTCTAAATCTTGCGGACGGCGAATATCGCGCTCGCAAAAGGGTGAATGCTCCAGCATTTGCCCAAACCAGTTACGGTACCGTTTCGGGGTATAAATCGGACTGAACGATTCAAGGTATAATATGCGGTTTTCTGTACCATCAAAGTGCATCTGGTAAATCATTCCACGCGGTATTACCAGGTAGTCTCCTGAACCGAATGGAATATTTCCGAGCATTGTTTTGAGTACTCCGCTGCCTTTGTGGATAAACAGCAATTCGTCGCCATCGCTGTTTTTGTAAAAATAGCTGGTTTGTGATTGCCTTGGGGCGGCAACACCGATGTGTACATCATTGTTTACAAGCAATGGGGTACGGCTTTGCAGGTAATCGTCATTGGCTGCCACATTGAAGCCTTGCAGGCTGCGTGATTGCATATTATGCTCAACAGCAATTTTCGGATTCAGGTCAAGCGTTTCAAGTAATTCTTTGACCATGGTGGGACGGTGAACATGGTACATCAAGGCCGACATTCCATCAAAACCAACAGTTCCAAATAATTGTTCATAATACAGGCTACCATGTTGGTTGTACATGGTGGTATGCCTTTTCGGTGGGATTTTGCCCAAAGTGTGGTAAAATGGCATTGTGAATCTTTTCCTACAAAAGTACTCAGCTGAATGACTTAAAAAAGAAAAATTTCAATTTTTCACAAAGAACGTAGATAAGTTAGTTTTTTTTGGGGCTAAGCTGTTGGTTAACAGGTGATTTTAATTTAAATCTCTCTTTTAGTCTGAAGCTATGTAAGAGAAGCTTTCATAGCATTTTTTCATTCTTAGTTTACCTCCGTCTTCAAATTGGCTTACAAAAACCAATGGTCTTAAATTGAACAAGTGGGAATAAACAAACCCCAATATTACTATTTTTGGAAAGAAATGGGGGTAGAGCAGTCGGTCGTAATAGGCAACTCCTGTACGACAATGCAGAAACTAAAAGGATCGTTATGAAACTACTGACAACAATACTTGCAACTGCAACGGCATTGGCAGTGTTCGGACAAGACAATGTGACAGAGAAGCATAAACTATTGATTGGTGTGACTGTTTCTTCCGACATATGTTATCGGACACTTGAGCACGATGGAAGCAGCACAACGGCTCCATTAATTATGGATATACGAAATGACGGAGAAGTGCCGAAGTTCAGTTACTCTACTGGACTTTCACTCAGCTACAACTTGACACAGCATTGGGCTATTGAGACAGGTTTGCAGTATTCGAACAAAGGTTTTAAGTTCGCTAATTCCGACCTGACTTTTGGCGACCAAAATGACCCGAGGTATGGTTTTATTTACACGCAAGAGGCACCAGTCCCAACTAAAGTCACTTTCATAGACAATTTTAACTACTTTGATATTCCGTTGCGGACAATTTTCAGTGCTGGCAAAAGAAAGTTGCGATTTATTTCCAGCATTGGCATAACTACAAACATCTTAATCAATGCGACAAATACCAACATTATAGAATATGAAGGTAACGATACAGAACGCAAGACACAAGAACAAATTTATGATTACAAAACAATCAACTTCTCACCGACAGCCAGCGTTGGTATTGACTGGCAGTTTGCCGACAAATTTAATTTACGTGTTGAACCGACTTTTCGATATGGTTTACTAAAAATAATTGACGCTCCAATTACTGCTTACCTGTGGGCTGGTGGACTTAATCTGACATGCTATTACACTTTAAAATGAAGGCCAAGAAATCAAGTGATACCTGTAACATATAAGAAAAAACAGTAGTGCAGCAGGGCGGAAGTTCTTTTTTTTTTAGTTGACAAATGCGTAGCTCAGTTCCGCATGCTGAGCTTGTCGAAGCATGGTTTTGAATTTTAAGACTGTTTCTAAGTGCGTTTTTGTGTGGTGATTTTGTTTCTCTATGTGTAGAGTTTAATTGTACTTTACTTAAAATAATGCTTTTTCGCAGCCCAGGTTACCCTAGCTACCGAATGGCTTGAAATACGAATACTATAAAATTTAACCAGTAGTGGAAACAGGAAAACCAATATTCTGTTATTTTTGAGGTGTACAATGGCTTTTCAGACGGCCTGCTGTTAATGGTCAATTTGAAAAAATTTGGTTCCCCTAAACCTTCAGAAAAATTTCCTAACTTTGCAATATGTCAACAAGAGAAATATTGCTGATAATCAAGCAGTTGCCTTTTAATGAAAGACTTCTTATCATTGAAAAAGCATTAAAGACGCTTCACGAATCTACAGACACTCAACTTGAGAAAGCTGCGAATTCATTAATGACGGACTACCAAACCGATAAAGAACTGACCGCTTTTACCGCCTTAGATTTCGAAAAGTTCTATGAAACGCGGTGAAGTTTGGTTAATCAATCTTGATCCAACAGTCGGGATGGAAATCAGAAAAACAAGACCTGCTGTTATTGTTAACTCTGACGCTTTGGGTAAATTACCTTTAAATGTTATTGTTCCAATCACTGACTGGAAAGAGAATTATGCTGTTGCTCCATGGATGGTCCAAGTTAAACCGACTACTACGAACGGGCTTTCAAAAGTTTCTTCAGCAGATTGTTTTCAAGTGCGCTCTGTTTCTCGGACACGTTTTGTCAAAAAATTAGGCATATTGAAATCTGAAATTATGAAGGAGATTGGTAGAGGGCTAAGTGCTGTTTTAGAATTGAGGTGAGGCTCCTACCTAAAGCATATAAGAAAAAACAGTAGTGCAGCAGGGCGGAAGTTCGCTTTTTTTCAGTTGACAAATGCGTAGCTCGGTTCCGCATGCTGAGCTTGTCGAAGCGTTGACAAATGCGTAGCTCAGTTCCGCATGCTGAGCTTGTCGAAGCGTTGACAAATGCATAGTTCGGTTCCGCATGCTGAGCTTGTCGAAGCAAGGTTTAGAATCTTAAGGCTGTTTCTAAGTGAATTTTTTGAAATCCGCCACCTTCTGCTAACTGCAAATCTTTATGCCTCATCCTCCAGTGTAATGCCCCCTTAAATATTCAGACAAAGTTGTACTATGGAATGGGAAAGAAAGTATGACTGTATGACATTATATGACAATTAAATTTACCTTTGACTTATGAGCAAACAACATGATAAAGCAATGACTGACCTGCAACGACTTTTGGGAACGCAGGACTTTAAAACGGAAGCCGACCTACAAAAGTTTTTAGACGGTATCATAGGACAACCAATTCCATCGTTTCCTAAGGAGGCGTTGAGCTTTCAAGAGCAAGCTCAGGATTTGGTTTTTGAGGCATACGAACTTCCGCCAGCAAAAGCAAAATTAAACATTGAGAAAGCACTTCAACTTGACAGCAACTGCATTGAGGCGTATGAATTTCTTGGCTCCATGGAAAGAACGGCAGAAATTGCATGTGCATTTTATGAAAAAGGAATAGCTATTGGCAGACAAGTTTTCGGAGGAAAATATTTAGAAGATCATAAAGGAGCTTTTTGGGGCTTTCATGAAACGCGGCCATTCATGCGATGTATGCAGCACTATTCCGGCTGTCTTTACACCATGGGAAAAGTGAAAGAATGCGTTGCGGTTTTGGAAGAAATGATTGAACTAAATCCAGACGACAATCAAGGTGTAAGAGACCATCTGTTACTTTACCTCATTCAACTTGACGAAAAGAAAAAATTTGAGAAGTATGCCAAGATGTTCAATGGGGATAGCATGGCGTTTCCGCTTTTCAATCGGGCCTTGTTTGCCTTCAAGACAGAGGGTGAAACCGAAAATGCAAACAAACAGCTTCAAAAAGCATTAAAGCAAAATAAGTTTGTAGCAGCAAAAATTCTATCTAAAAAACCAATCACCGAACTTGCTAACCATTACGGTATTGGTGATGAGAACGAAGCTGACTACTATGTTTTTTTTGCGCAACACATTTGGCAAAGCACAAATGGTGCAACAAGTTGGTTAAAAAAACTTTCTGCAAAATCATGACGACAGAACTCAGAATATGCTCCAATCCGGCGATTACCATAAAAGAAAAAACTGTAGTACAATAAGGCGAATTTAGCTTCTTTCAATCAATATAAGCCGAGATCATCAGTCTATTTTGAGAAACCTTGGCTTGTAAAAGGGGGAAGTATGGTTCAGCTTTAAAACGTACAGCCCGGGTTGCAGCGCTGAAATATTCAAGCGATTCTCACCAGCTATCGTTTTGCCTGATAAAATACTTCGTCCGGCGAGATCTAAAATTTCAAAGCGCTGGCATACATGAACGTCATCAATATACCAGCTCAGGTAGTCTTTAGCCGGGTTTGGACTGATTTTGAGATTGCTGGCCAAAGGTTGGTTTGTAAAAGAAGGGGCGACTCCACTGAAATACTCGAGACCACCCCGGTAATTGCCACATACAAGCTCCGGGAATCCATCAGCATTGAAATCGGCAATGGCAATGGTACTGCGTTTCCCGGCATCTGTATTGAGCCAGTCTAATTCTATTGGAATCGGTGTGTTTTCAAACGGTGAAGCCCCGATTTCCCAAAGGTAAAATTTTCCTGATTCGCTTCCGGAAAACAACCAGTTGCGGTTGTTATGTCTGAAAAATGCAGGGCTGCTGTATCCGTAATTGCTTTTTGATTCATCAATTGTTTCAATTGCGCCAAGTTGTTCAAGGGTGGCAGTATTGGCAAAGGCTGGAAGCTGAGGGCTTCCGGTGTTTTCAAAAAAGTTGAAATAGCCGCTTCTGCTTCCACATATTAGATCCTGATCACCATCCATGTCAATATCAGTTAGGCAGGGTACAGGTTCAATTCCGGAAATGAGTTGCCCGAACCATCCGTTGTCGGGCTGAAAATTGAATTCATTGACTGGTGCTTTTCTTAGCAGGCATAGAAAGCCACCCGCTGCTTTGCCAACCAAAAGGTCAGGAAGCTGGTCGCCGTTGATGTCTGCAATGGCCGGGGCCAGGTATGAGAGATTAAGAGATGCAAGATTTGCTAAATCATGTGTAACAAGTGTAAATTCAGGATGAGTATTGTTCCCGGTGTTGAGGTACAGGTATAGGTGTGCAATATCTTTTCCCGGTTCTTGTTGATTGGCTGAAGGAATAAAATTACCCGCATTGCCAAGCACCAGGTCAAAATCACCATCGCGGTCAATATCTGCCAAAACCGGGATGCTAAGTTTTCCGGCATCAATCATTTGGTCTGACAGGAAGGTATGCGGGGTCTGGGTATAGAGAAATGGGCCGGGCAGGGAGGTGTAAATTTTACATACGCTATCTGCTGAGATAGCCTGATGGTCGGTATTCGGGCAAATTACTAATCCAGGAAGACCATTGCCTGCATCTTCCAGCCGAAAAGCAGCCGGGAAATTGGGTTGTGAAAATTGCGAATAAGCTGCCGGGTAATGTTGTGGGTGGCTGATGATTACATCTTTTTCGTTTTGCTTTTCGTTGATGAGCAAGTGCAATTCAGCGTAGGAAATATCACCCAGAAACAGGTCGGGGTCGCCATCTTTATCAGGATCGTCGGCAAACAAGCTTGAACCTGTGTGACGCAGGCCACCTCCCTGGGTCTTATCACAACTGTCGTTCAGGTTGATACCATTTGACAGCGCATCTTCGGTAAACAGCCCCCAGTTGTCACTTGCCAGCTCAAAGACCAATGAATCCCGGTGTCCGAATCTTTCAAACGACATATTCCGGTGATATTCAACACAGGTGCCAAGTATGTAAAAGGTGAGCACATCAAGGTCGCCATCACCGTCAAGGTCGGCGATAGCCGGCAAGTCAATCTGGTTGACAAACAGGTTGAGCAAACCATTGCCATAATCAGAAAAGAGGAGGGATGACACCAATTCAAAAGCTACAGGCTTGCCCGGCACAGAAACATTTCGGTAAACCCGTATCCCTTGTCCGGCAGAGCAAAAAAGGTCTTTCAGGCCGTCACCATCATAGTCTTTTGCCAGCATCCAGTGTTCTTCTTCCGGAAAAAGAGCTGCGTATTCAGCCCGCCATATATAACCGTTTGTGCTGCGGATAAATGGCAAAACCTTATCGCCGCTCCGGTCGAAAACCAATAAATCGGCTTGCATGTCACCGTTAATATCCAGCTCACTGATTTGTGGCGCATTCAGTCCGCCAGCCCAGGCATTTGGCAAGGCCGTAGCCCCGGGTGCTTGATGCACCGGAATATCAAGGCGGCGATAGAAGCCAAAAGGGGTCTGTGCCCGCACTGACACCGAAGCGATAAACAGGAGCAGGCATCCGATTTTCGCAATAGCCTTCATTGTTCAATAGGAGATAAGGCTGAGCACTTCGGCGCCGTATTGCTCCAGGTGTTTGCGGCCGCTTAGGAAGCCCAGTTCGACCACAAAGGTAAAGCCGACCACTTTTGCCTGTTGCATTTGCACCAGCTCGGCAGAAGCAGCAGCAGTACCACCTGTAGCCAGCAAATCATCGTGCACCAATACATTCCAGCCCGGTTTAAGGGCATCCTGGTGCATTTCAACAACTGCTGAACCGTATTCAAGGTTGTACGACCATGAAATAGTCTGATGGGGCAGTTTTCCTGCTTTTCGCACCGGTACAAAAGGTACATTGAAATGTTGGGCAAGCATCATGCCAAATAGAAAACCACGGCTTTCAACACCAACAATGGCGTTGATTTCACGGTTACGAAATGGCTCAGCCATTTCTTCAATTATTTCACGACACAAAACCGGGTTCTCAAGAATGGGGGTAATGTCTTTAAACAGAATTCCGGGTTTAGGGAAATCGGGTACATCACGAATTGACAGGCGAACTTTCTCTACGATGTTCATTCAAATTTCAGGTATGGTAAAAACCGCTCCAGCTGCTCTGGCTTGATGGCAATGATTTTGCGCAGGTCGTCGGCATCTTTCAGGGGTTTGTGTTTGGCGCGGTAATTTACAATTGATTTTCCAACGCCATACCATCCATAAGGGTGATTGAGTATTTCTTCATCGGGAGCACTGTTGATAACAATAAATCGCAACAAGGTGGTGTCAAGTGTTAGCTGGGGGGCAATGATCTGGTACAGGGAGTCGCCAAAACCCTTCATTTCAAGCAGTTGTTCTTTTCGGTAAAAGCCCCCCAGACGATCACGGTGGCGCACGATACGCCGTGCCCAATAAGGGCCTATGCCTCTGAGGGTTTGCAGGGTGGTCGTGTCGGCACTGTTTAGTTCAATGGGTACAGGCCTGGCTTTCTTCATTACGGTTGAGCGTACCTGGTTTTTTCGAAAAGCTTGCTGATTTTCAGGTAAATCAATCCACTGATAAAGCGTGGTGTATTCAACTGAATCAATGAAAAACAATTTTTGAAGGTCTGAGCGCACTTTAAATTGCCCGCCTTTTTGAATGTATTTTGCGACAGAACCCGCTTCACGTTCAGAGAAGCCTAATCGGAGCCAGTCGTCATGAGGAAGGGTGTTTGGGTTAAATTTGAAGGGGCTGAGTAGTGTAGCAGATTTTGTTGATTTCAACGGATTGATAACAATCCCAAGGCTGGTATCGTGCTGTGCAATCCATTCAGCAAATTGAAGGGCTTCCGCTTCTGTAAGCGGATAATTATCACTTAGCAGTTTCGGATATACTATTCGTATGGTGTGTACCAGCATGATTGCAAACACCAAAGCCAAAATACCACGACGTTCTGTTGCCGGAATATCAAGAAACTGATGTAGAAGCCTTTTCATCACCCAAAGGAGATTAACCAGGGGTGAAATTAGGGTATTACATCTACTACAGGCGTTTGAAACGTTTATATGTGTTTTGAAATTGTTGTGGCTTACATTTGATGAAGAGCAGATGACGCTACCCAGTCTTCCTGTGTACCTTGTTTAGCCATAACTGAGGTTCTTGACGAATGTCTTTTGAATCAATCCACCCGGCAGCCTTTTTTTGGCATTCATCTGTTATCTTCGTGCAATACACCACCGCAAAACCTTACAAACAAAATATAATATGACAACACCCAAAACGATTCTACTGATTGCTGTGATTTTCACACAATTTGTACTCGTCAAATCAAAACTTAATGCTCAGCAATGGTGCAGTCCTGGAGCACAATGGGAATATAGTACATACGAAGCATATCCAACATTGGAGCGCTTTTTTTATGATGGGGACACATTAATTAACGACTTAAATTGTCAAATAATACGCGGAGCATACCGAGATCTCCTTTTAGGGCCTCAAGGAATAATACTTGCACACCCGGAAGTATTGTATCAAAACTATTACACACGGACTTCTGGTGATTCAGTATTTTGGTGGCAATCAGGAACGTTTCGATTTATTTATGATTTTGGAGCGGCTGTTGGTGATAGTTGGACAATCTATCATCCTTTGCCATTTACTTGCTGGCCACAAACTGTAACAGTGGATAGTATCGGGACAGAAACCATTAATGGTATAACAATGCGTTGGGTTAAATTCACTCCGGACACACTTCAAGCGGTCAATTTTGGAGGTAAAGCTTACGAAAGATTTGGTCTGGTTAATAAGTTTCTTTTTCCGGGAAATTCCTGGTATTGCACTAACACAGATACAAAGCAATTTGGTTTCTTGTGCTATTCAGATGACCAGTTAGGTTCTATTGGTTCTGAAAGCAACTGTAACCTATATGAAACAGCTTCAATTCAAAGCCATGCAAAGGAATATTCAGAGGTTTATATTTATCCACAACCTGCCGATAATTTCATAATAGTAAAGCATGAAAAATTCTTTCATGGAAATTACGCTATTTTAAATCTTGCAGGACAACAACTGATCGGCGGAGAATTTTCAGGTCAACAAATAAGCATTGAATTAAATATTCCCTCTGGTATATACCTTCTGAAAATACAGCAACCAACGGGAGTATTATTCAAAAAAATAATAGTTTCCCACTGATTCATTGCTGATTTGGTCGGAAGTGCTATACAACGTTTACGACATAACCTGCAGCTAACACGCCGTTTCATAACACAAATTAATTACTACTTTTGAAATGGTTTGTGAGCCATTTATTTCACTGATTAAATTTGTTGCAAAATATTATCGCACTAACAAATGGAAATACCTGATAACATAGAAGCTAGTATTCTGCTATGGAACAACGCTCCTTTGGACAGCCTTTTGGGACTATCACCGACAGAAATGGATCATTTACTTTACAATACTTTTGGTGATAAGTCTCCTGTTCAATTTCGTGATGATATTGACGATAAAACACTTGACCGGATTCCGCTTTTTAGAATACTAGAGCATTTTCTAAAAATCATTCAGCGTGACAAACATATTAAGTTGACACCACTTGGAGCATTGCCGAAAAAAGTAATGGTTGAACTTTACGAAAAAAGATTTCTGCTTAACGAGTTTATTGAAAGTGGCCTAAAGAAGCTTTGGAAAGAAGATGACTGCATTGCCATAAGAAGTGTAAGACATACAGCTGAGCTTGGCCGGCTTGTGAAAAAAGTAAATGGTAAGCTATCATTGACAAAGACGGCAATCAAACTGCTTGAAACAAATAATCGCTCGCAATTATTCAAACAGTTTTTTCAAGCGTTTACAGGCAAATTTCTTTGGAGTTTTAATGATGGCTATCCCGAACTACCCATCGGGCAACTGGGTTGGGCATTTTCAGTAATTATGCTTGACAAATTCGGAGAGCATCCACAAAAAGCTGACTTTTATGCAGACAAATATTTAAGAGCATTCCCAAACCTTATAACTTTTATTCAGCCAGACTACTTTTCGCCTGAAAGACAGTTTCAAATGTGTTACGGTCTTCGGACTTTTGACAGGTTTTTTCTTTGGTTCGGTTTTGTGACAGTTGAACATCAGAAACATTTTTTAAATTTAGACACTGATATATTCCAAAGAACTGATCTGGTGAAAAGCATTTTCAAAATTGACGACCAATGACACCAGATGGAGAAAAACTGCAAAATACTCTTCCATGCCCAATGCGGCGCTTCCACCTAAAAATACTACCTTTGCAGAAGAGGGAAAAGATTTCCCCTGCTTAATAAAATGCTTCAAAAAGGCAAAAATTTCATCCGGCGAATAGTTGGCAAGACAGAAGAAATCAGGCTGCCTGATAAACGCTATCTTGCTACACCCGTCAGCGTGTTAAAGCCGGTTTCAGTATTAATTCCGGCCTATGAAATGTATGGAAAAGGAGCATCCTTTTTAGAAAAATCATTAGATATGCTTCAGCAGCAAAGTTTCCAGAATTTCGAGGTGCTTGTTTCTGATCAAAGTGTTGATGATTCTATTCAGCGCTGCTGTGAGGCCTATGCCGGAAAGCTGAAGGTTAGCTATGTACGAAAGCCTGAGCGTGGAAATTCTTGTTCAAATGTGAACTTCGCACTCGACCATGCGAGATACGATATCATCAAAATACTGTTCCTTGACGATGTATTAACTGATAGCAATGCGTTGGAGCGCACCTGTAAGTATTTTCACTGGTCGAAAGCAAAATGGATGATATCAGCCTGCAATCATGAAGAAATTGAAACAGGGCGAATCTATCATAACCGTTTTCCTGAACCATTTCTTGACGAGCACCTGTTCAGTGCATTCAATCCCCTAGGTTGCCCATCGGTTTTGATGTTCAGTAAGAATGATTTGCGTTTCGACCTCCAGTTACCGGCCCTGATGGATATTGATTTCTATTTCCGGCTAATGAAAAAGTATGGCCCGCCAACTTTATTCAACGATATCAATGTTACCATTGGTGTTCACCCGGGCATGGTTACCAATAATGGCGGGGCGGGCAACCGTGAGCAAGTGAACCTCGAATTAGCAATCGTGCATCAGAAGTACGACAGGCCACTCAAAGCAGCAGGCAATATCAGCTAAAATAAGCAGGCCAGGGGGCAAGTGGTTTCCAGGCAGCATTTGATGGCAGGGGAGCCGTTACGCACAAAGGTTCTTGCTTTACCGGATGCTGAAATGTCAGCGAGCGGGCATGCAAACAAATTGAACGGTCGTCATTGCCACGCTTTGCCCCATATTTCACATCACCACGTATTGGCCATCCTGAGCTTGATAACTGAACCCTTATCTGATGGTGCCGCCCTGAACCAGGCCTGATTTCCAACAGACTGTAATTGTCGGTGCTTACTAAAACCTTAAAATCCAACTCACACCGCAACAAACCATCCCCCGCAACTTTTCCGGCAAATGACTTGTTCTTTGCCTCATTCTTGTGCAGAAAATGCACTAAAGTCCCTGAAGACGCATCCGGTTTGCCTTCTACCAGTGCCCAATAAACTTTTTCAACCTTCCGGTCACGAAACAAAGCGTTCATTCGCGATAAAGCCTTGCTGGTACGGGCAAATGCAACGAGCCCGCTCACAGGTCGGTCGAGCCGGTGAATTACTCCGATAAAAGCATCACCCGGTTTTTGATATTTCTTCCGGATATATTCAGCCACAAGTTCTGATAACGCAGTGTCTCCGGTCTTATCACCCTGTACAATCTCTCCGGCAGTCTTGTTCACCAACACCAAATGATTGTCTTCGTACAATACCTCCATGTGCGTAATTTGGGTGCAAAGGTACGTGCTTCCGGTTGTTAGCAACCCCGTAATAAAAATTCAGGTCTGTAAACGAAAGAGTATCTTTACGCCGTTATTTTTGAACGATACCATGACAATGTTTCGTTCGACCTTATTCGCCCTGCTGCTTTTTACTTTGCCCATTCACCTTGCCGCTCAAAGAGGCAAAAGTAACACTAACCCTGTTGGCTTTGGCTTTGGCGCTGTTTATAACCTTCCGGTGAAGAGTTTTGGTGCTGAGATACGGGCCAAGATACCTCTCTACAACCGCTTCTATGCTGTGCCTGAAATCAGCTACTTTTTCCCTTTTAGCCCCATTTCTGAGATATATGCCGGTGCCGCCCTGCACTATGAATTGCCCGTACCTTCCACAAGGTTTACGCCCTATCTGGCCGCTGGCGCCTATTACAACAATTGGCTAAATATTGCCGAATATCGCAACAGTATTAAAGACAAGAGCAACCTGGCCCCTGAATTGGGTGGTGGTATAGTGCTCTCACATGGCTGCATCCGCCCCTATCTTGAAGGCAGGTACGATGTGCGCTGGAAAGAAGGAACCATCCGCTTTGGTCTCTTGTTTTACCCCGGTGACTGCCGGATGCGTACTAAAAAAGTGAAATGCCCCGCTTACGGTTAAAATAAAAATCACATGAAAACCCTCATTCGTTTATCAGCCCTTTTGCTGGCCATGGTATGGCTGGCATCATGCAAAAAAGACCGTATTGAAAAGGATGACTTTTCAAGTATGGATGATTTCTATAACGAGCACCGTCAGGAAGAACAAGAATACCTGATTGATTCGGGTGGCACCTGTCCCTTAGTGGCCAAATACCAAACAAAAATCTGCCTTGGCAAGGAAGCCCTGACAAAACCCGATGCTACGCCTTTCTATTATCCGTGGAAACTAAAGGTGGTAGAACTATATACCATCAAAGACATGATGCTCTGGCCAATGCATGGCATGAGCAGTGACAGCTTAATGAAAATTTCGGCGATGATTCGCATCCGTGCATTTAAAGATGATGTTGAGCTGAAACTTAAGCCGGCTGCATTTTATACTGTTGAGCCGGATACGATGAACCCGCTTATTCCGGATTTAAGTGTATTTTATGGTTCGCTTGAGCCTGTGATGGTCAATTGGGCAAACCCTTTGGCCGGAGACCCCATCACTGCCATCACCCCTACACCTGAAACCTATCAGCTAAAACTGGGGCAACTGGGATGGTCAATGGCTGCACGTTTGGCCGGAGGTACACCACTTACAAGTATACGCTTTACTGCTATTGGCAATAACACCCAGAACATTGAAGTGTTTTTGGTATTCAAAAACTTCAAAGGCCTGATGAAGGTGACAAACCTGCAATCAAAACTACTGCCGGTAGGTGAAAAGGTAACGCTTTTTGCAATGGCGAAAAAATCTACCGGTGCTTATGTGCTTCATAAAGAAGACATTACGGTGAGTGCAGGCATGGAAAAGGAACTCCAGCTTGAAGAGCTCTCCGAAGAAGCACTGCTGGAGGCAATGAATGATTTGTAAAAACCCTGTTTCTATTGCCCGGAGCTTATTACAGGGATTGTTTGCCTGCTAATACTGCTCTGAGGCATTGGGGAAATCAGTACTCCGGATATCTGACACATATTGCGCTACAGCATTACTGATTTGCTCGTTCAGATTCGCATAGGTACGTAAGAACCGTGGGCGGAATTCTGTATTGATACCAAGCATATCATGCAAAACCAATACCTGCCCGTCAACACCTCCACCGGCGCCTATCCCAATCACCGGAATATGCAATGAGGCAGCTACCTGTGTTGCCAGTTTTGCCGGAACTTTTTCAAGTACGATAGCAAAACACCCTGTTTCCTGCAATAGCATTGCATCACTGATGAGTTTATCTGCTTCCTCTTTCTCGCGGGCACGCACTACATAAGTACCGAATTTATAGATTGACTGCGGAGTAAGCCCGAGATGCCCCATCACCGGAACACCTGCACTAAGAATCCGCTTTATTGATTCCTGAATCTCAGCACCCCCTTCCATCTTCACCGCATGGGCACCTGTTTCTTTCATCACCCGGATGGCAGAGGTAAGCGCTTCCTTGCTATTGCCCTGATACGAGCCAAAAGGCAGGTCAACCACAACCAGGGCCCTTTGCGTGCCACGAATCACCGAGGCGGCATGGTATATCATCTGGTCGAGCGTTATGGGAAGCGTTGTTTCATGCCCGGCCATTACATTTGAGGCAGAATCGCCTACAAGAATCACATCAATTCCGGCAGAATCAATGATCTTGGCCATGGAGAAATCATAAGCTGTAAGCATGGCGATTTTCTCCCCCCGCTGCTTCATTTCATGCAAAACCTTCACGGTTACACGTTTTACTGCTTTGTGAACTGACATAATTCGTCCGATAAACGGCAATATTAGTAATTTATCGGTTTGGCTGATTTTGTAAATTTGCCGGATGTTACAACGCTTTGCTATAATTGCCGGATTGACAGCCGTTTTGTTAAGTTCCTGCTCAAATGATTTAGACATCAATGCCCAATGGAAGGAAACCACCGTTGTTTTTGGCCTGATGAGCAAGCAGGATTCAGTGCATTACCTGCGCCTGAGCAAAGCTTTTTTGGGTGAAGGTGATGCCATGAAATTTGCATCCATTGCCGACTCGGTTTACTACGACCCACAGGTAATAGAGGTGAAAATTGAAGAATACCTCAATAACTCCATTACCCGTACCTTTGAGCTTCAGGCAGCGACTGACATCCCGAAAGACCCCGGTATCTTCGCCTGGCCCGGGCAGGTAGTTTATACCTTCCAAACTCCGGCAAATGAAGGGTTGAACCCCATGGCGAAATACCAATTAACGGTTCACAACAAAAAGAGCAATCATGTGCTCAAAGCCGAAACCCAGGTGCTTGGGAACATGAATTTCGATATGCCCCTTGGTACAATGAACTTTTACCCGCAACACAGCCTGAATGTGAAATGGAAAAGTGTAGAAGGCGGCGCCTTGTATGAGGTGTTCGTAAGTTTCCTTTACCGCGAATACCACCTGAACAACCCTTCAGATACTGTCAGGAAATTTGTCGAACTTAACCTGGGCCGCCTTAACATGGAGTTCAAAGGGGCGTTTCAAAGCCTGAATAAAACCATGACCAACCTTGACATGTACCGCACCATTGGCCTCGAACTGGCGCCGCCCGACCCCAACGACCCTGTGTCGCGAATTGCCGATAGCCTGCTGGTACGTATCAATGTTGCCGACGAAGACCTAATGACCTACCTGCTGGTAAACCAACCTTCAAATACCCTTGCACAGGAGCGCCCTCAGTTTACTAATGTAGAGAATGGCGTTGGCATCTTTGCCTCACGTGGCTCATACACCAAAAAGTTCAGGATAGGCGACTATACGGTTGACAGCCTCAGAAGTAATCAGTTTACCCGGCATCTGAACTTCGAAGAGCGCCCCTGACATTTTGGCAGGGAGTGTCTTCCGGGTGTTTTTCTTGCTACTGCCATCTGCCGGAATTGGCAGTTGAAATATAAATTTCTGCCAAATTGTAGTCGGATTGATGCCCATTTCAGCATGGCACAAAGATTGAAATGCTCGCTGAAATTCATAACCAATTAAATCAAATAAAATGGGCAAGATCATCGGGATAGACCTGGGTACTACCAATTCATGTGTTTCTGTAATGGAAGGCAATGAGCCGGTTGTAATTCCCAATAGCGAAGGCAAAAGAACAACACCCTCCATTGTTGCATTTCTCGACAAGGGAGAACGTAAAGTAGGCGATCCGGCCAAAAGACAGGCCATCACCAACCCAACCAGAACCATTTTCTCTATTAAAAGGTTCATGGGAAACAGCTTCTCTGAAGTTTCTCAGGAAGTAGCCCGCGTGCCTTACAAAGTGGTAAAAGGCGACAACAACACCCCAAGGGTACAGATTGACGACCGTACCTATACACCACAGGAGATTTCGGCAATGGTGCTTCAAAAAATGAAGCAAACCGCGCAGGATTACCTCGGACAAGATATCACCGAGGCTGTAATCACCGTACCTGCATACTTCAACGATGCACAGCGCCAGGCAACCAAAGAAGCTGGTGAAGTGGCCGGATTGAAAGTAATGCGCATTATAAATGAACCTACTGCTGCTGCCCTGGCTTATGGCCTTGATAAGAAAAATGCCGATATGAAAATTGCGGTGTTCGACTGTGGTGGCGGAACACACGACGTTTCTGTACTCGAACTGGGTGAAGGTGTTTTTGAAGTAAAAGCAACTGAAGGCGATACACACCTTGGAGGAGACGATTTCGACCAGAAAATAATTGACTGGTTGGCAGACGAGTTTGCAGCCGGTGAAGGTGAAGGTCTTGACTTGCGAAAAGATGCAATGGCCCTTCAACGCCTGAAAGAAGCTGCTGAAAAAGCCAAAATCGAGCTCTCAAGTACCAGCACTACCGAAATAAACCTTCCTTATATCACTGCCACTCAGACTGGCCCCAAACACCTTGTGCGCACGCTTACCCGTGCGAAATTCGAACAATTGGTTGACGACCTGATTCGCCGTACCATTGAACCATGTAAATCAGCGCTCAAAAATGCTGGATACAGTCCTTCTGATATTGATGAGGTAATTCTGGTTGGTGGCTCCACACGTATCCCCGCTATCCAGGCTGCTGTTGAGAAATTCTTCGGCAAAGCACCCTCAAAAGGTGTGAACCCTGATGAAGTAGTAGCCATCGGCGCTGCTATCCAGGGGGGTGTGTTAACAGGTGAAGTGAAAGATGTACTGTTGCTCGATGTTACGCCACTTTCACTTGGTATTGAAACAATGGGCGGGGTAATGACCCGGCTGATTGAGTCAAATACTACCATCCCGACAAAGAAATCTGAAGTGTTCTCGACTGCAAGCGATAGCCAGCCTTCGGTTGAAATACATATCCTGCAGGGCGAACGACCTATGGCAGCACAAAACCGTACAATTGGCCGCTTCCACCTCGATGGTATCCCACCGGCACCACGTGGTGTGCCGCAAATCGAAGTAACTTTCGATATTGATGCGAATGGTATCCTGCACGTAGGAGCAAAAGATAAAGCAACAGGCAAAGAACAAAAGATTCGTATTGAAGCATCTTCCGGATTGAGCGACGATGAAATCAAACGCATGAAAACAGAAGCCGAAGCAAATGCTGAGTCTGACCGCAAAGCAAAAGAAGAAGCTGAGAAAGTAAACCAGGCTGATTCGTTGATTTTCCAAACCGAAAAGCAACTGAAAGAGTTTGGTGATAAGATTCCGGCAGATAAAAAATCAACCATCGAATCAGCCCTTGCTGCGCTCAAAACAGCACATGCAAGCAAAGACCTCAATGCTATTGACAGCGCGCTGAATACGCTCAATACCGCCTGGTCTGCCGCTTCTGAAGATATGTACAAGGCCTCTCAGGATGCCGGACAACAACAGCATTCAGGCGATGCTTCTGCTAATGCCGGCCCTGAAGTGACCGATGTTGACTTCGAAGAAGTGAAAGACGAGCAAAAATAAAATTTAGCAAATAATACACGAAGCCCCGAAGCATCAAACCTTTGGGGCTTTTGCTTTTGTAATATTGCGGGCTTTCATATCTTGCCCTTTTGCAAAAGCATTGTTATTTTGTGCCTATTTTTAACCCCATTTCGTATTAGCCCCCACTGGTTTGATGTGAATACTTTGCAGAAAGGATTGAGTGCATGATAGTTACAAAAATTTATAGCGGACTGGGTAATCAACTTTTCCAATATGCCGCCGGAAAATCGCTGGCAGCGCATCATAATACTGATTTAAAGATTGATAACTCCTGGTATTATACAGCCGAAGAGAAACAAACTCCCCGTACCTATGATTTAGGGGTGTTTCATTTTCCTGAACCGATTGCGACCCATGATGAAATCAGGCAATTTACCCACCCTGCAGGTACAGACTTGCTGGGGCGCCTGAAAGCACGCTATTACCGTGGTCTTCCCAACCATAAAAAACCGGTGTATCAGGAGCCTCATTTTCATTTTGACACTCAGTTTTTTAATAGCCGGAAGTCAACAATGCTAAGTGGGTATTGGCAATCAGAGAAATATTTCTTGCCCCTTGCAGCGACTATCCGGCAAGCCTTTTCATTGCAGGTGACTGGTGAACAAAACCTTGAAACGGCACGCAAAATCAATAGTTCAACAGCCATATCACTGCATGTTCGGAGGGGCGACATGGTGCACAACCCCGATGTTGCACGGGTACACGGTTCATGTGATTTAGCTTATTACCAGGAAGCCGCCAGACGAATTGTAGAACAAATAGCAAGCCCTGAGTTTTTTATTTTCAGTGACGACCCACAATGGTGCCTTCAACATTTAAAACTTGATTATCCGGTAAATGTGGTGGCTAATAATCAGGGAGATATGGCCTGGCAGGATATGCAACTGATGCGTATGTGTAAACATCATATCATAGCAAACAGCAGCTTTAGCTGGTGGGGGGCATGGCTTAACCCATCTGCTGAAAAAAAGGTAATTGCACCTGCACGTTGGTTCAATACCGGAAATCATGACCTTAGCGATTTACTACCAGCCGGATGGATGCGTCTTTAAATAATTTTGACCTGAAATTTTCGTTCGCCAATGCAAGTAGCTGAGCCAATGGTAACTGTGCTGATGCCGGTGTACAACGCGGCTGAATACCTCAATGAGGCTATTGACAGCATGCTGGATCAAACCTATTCAGATTTTGAGTTACTGATAATCAATGACGGTTCAACAGATGAAAGTACTTCAATCATTAATAGCTACATTGATAATCGAATAAGGGTCATTCAGCATTCACCCAACCAGGGGCTTATTGCTTCGCTGAACGAAGGTATTTCAAACAGCCGGGGAAAGTATATCGTTCGCATGGATGCCGATGATATCAGCCTGCCCAACCGCATTGAACGTCAGGTGAATTTTATGGAGCAACACCCCGATGTAGGTTTGTGCGGTACATGGTTTGAAGATTTCGGCCCGGGCATTCACCCTCGCCGGATACCTTACAGCAATGATGATACCGTTATCCGTATCAGGCATTTATACCAAACGCATATCGCACATCCAACGGCCATCATCCGGAAACGCATACTCGATGAACATCATTTGCGTTTTGACCCGGAATATGTGCACGGCGAAGATTATCATTTCTGGGTTGAAATGGGGCAGTTTTGCAAGTTTTCTAATATTCAGGAAATATTGCTACGCAAACGTGACCATCCGGAAAATGTAAGCAACAAACATGCTGAAATACAACGCAATACTTGCAATCGGGTGAAGCGACTACAGTTCTCCCGGATGGGGGTCGGCCTCAATGAAGATGAAGCTGAATTATATTCACGATTTGCCAATCCCGAATGGAATTTCAAACCGGATGAACTAAAAACACTGGCCTTGTTGCTCACCAAAATCAATACTGCCAACACCCAAAGCAGCTTTATTGAACCTAATGCATTAACACGCTATATTGCTGAAAAATGGTTCCACCTTTGTCTGAATGCACCAGGCTTGGGAACAGCTAGAACCAGCCTCTTTAAATGTTTGCCTTTCCGAAACAAATATGCTGCACCTTTTAAGTCGCGAATTCGTATGGTTTTGAATACAATTGCCGGATAAATGCAAGCAATCAAGCCATATTTTACCATCGTTATTCCGGCATGGAACCGGGCGGAGATGCTGCCTGAAACTATTGAAAGCATACAACAACAAACCTATACCAATTGGGAGTGTATTGTAGTTGATGACGGCAGTACAGATGATACTGCAGCAGTGGTAAAGACTATACAGGAAAAGGATCAACGTGTCCGTTATTTGTTTCAGGATAATGCCGAGCGCAGCGCAGCAAGAAACAACGGAGCCAGCAATGCTCAAGGGATGTACCTGCTGTTTTTAGACAGCGACGATAAGTATGCCCCGGAACATCTTGATGGTTTATTTAAGCTAATACAGTCGCTCAAAGAGCCAGTGGCATTGCTGTTTACAAGCCTGATGTATCTGACCGACAAAGGCTTAATAAAAGCTGAGGTGCCGGATATGTTGCCCGGACAGGAATTTAACTACCTGCTTCGGCAACCCATTACCCCCTCGCGTGTTTGCATCCATCATGCTATCTTCACTGAATTTCAGTTTGATACGCAGATAGTAATTGTTGAAGATTTGGTTTTATGGGTGAGTATTGCATCAAAATACCCAGTGTATCAGTTACAGGCACACACCATTCACTACCGGCTACATGGAGGTAATTCAGTTGACCTGAGTAAAAATTCATACCTCTCTCGAAAGAAAGGATTGAAAAGATTGTTCTACCACGCTGATTATAGGGCGATTGCAGCAAGAATTCCCCGTGAAACCCAACAGCATTTATTGGCCGAATGTTCATTTAACATGGCCCGCCACCATCAATATTGTGGTCGTTATTTTCGCATGGCCGGCTGCCTTTTTCAGTCAATGCTTGAGAAACCATTATACAGAAACCGCGAGCGTTTGTACATGCTCCTGCAACCTCTGATAAAAGCAGTCAGGGCTTAAATTGAAAAATAACTAAACATGCAGGGCAAAGCGCAACCACGTATTTTACATATCATTCCTTCACTGATCAAGGGAGGGGCTGAGCGTTTGGTTTGCAATATTGCACAGGCATTAGTGAGCAACAAACTTGCTGAGGTGATGCTTATCCAACTCAGGGAAGGCGATGATTATGCTTTTTTACAACGTGATTTTGAGCACGAACTGATACCTTCAAAGCTGGTTCCTTCACTTCGCGGAACCTGGCACAGGCAAACTGCTGAGCTGAATAAGGCTATCGAGGATTTTCGTCCGGATATTATTCATTCACATCTTTTTGAAGCTGAAATGGTGAGCCGCGACACACTTTTTAAAGGTGTTGCCTATTTCACCCATCTGCATGACAATATGCCTCAGTTTGCAAATCTGAAATTGTCAAACATGCTGCAGAAGCAAACGATTACCAATGCCTATGAGAAACACTGGCTGGTAAATCAGTACCGGAAATGCAACAATGAATTTATTGCCATAAGCAAAGATGCTGAAAGCTATTTCAAAAATACCTTGCCTGCAGATTTACAAAAGATTCATTTGTTAAACAATGCAATTGAGGTAAACAGGTTTTTACGCAAAGAAAAACAAGTGCTCGACCCTGAAGTATTGCGCATGGTTTCTACGGGTAGCCTGGTCAATAAAAAGAACCAGAAATTCTTGGTAGAGGTGGTAAAGGCTCTTAACCAACAGGGGAAGCGGGTTGTACTGCACATCCTTGGAGATGGCCCGAACCGGGCTGCTATTGAACACGAAATTAATGCTTCGGGTTTAGAAGATCAGATTTTCCTCGAAGGCAATGTTGATCAGGTAGAACGATACCTGCACCAGGCTAATTTTTATGTACACCCTGCCACCTATGAACCTTTGGGGCTGGTTATCATCGAAGCAATGGCTGCCTCATTGGCCTGTGTGGTACTTGATGGGCGCGGCAATCGCGACATTCACCAGGAAGGAAAGAATGGCTTTATGATTCAAAATCAGGATGCAAAAGCTTTTGCACAAGCACTTGTTAAATTGCATAACGCCCCGAAACTGTACGAACAAATAACCAATTATGCGGTGAATTATGCCGCTGATTTCGATATCAATAAATACGTCGGGAAACTCATGACGATTTATTTAAAAAGCTTAAAGAATAAGCCCTGATACGTTTTTCAGTATCAACTATGTTTGCTTTGAAAGGGTTTGAGATAAGCAGGTTCGAACCAGGCAAGGTCTTCAAATCGTTTTAATTGAAATTTTGTTTCTGCCAGAGCTGCCATATCCTCAGCATCAGGTACTCCCTCTGGTTCATAGCATGATTGCGGTACTTGTGATAAAAATACCATTGCCTTCTGCACACCATTACCCGTAAAACAAACAGACCCCGCATCACTGAATGGCCAGGTATATCCATCATCAAATATCAAAGGTAAATCATCAGAGATACGTTGACCTTTATGATTAAATACGGCTGAATAAACTTCCATCCTCCGGGCATCTATCATCGGACAAACATATCCTTTATGATGGGGGTTTCTGCGTATAGTACCCATTGCCATAATTTCTAATGTTGAGATGGCAAGCAGTGGTATCTCTGATGCATAACATAAGCCTTTGGCAAGTGATACACCAATACGCAAGCCTGTATAAGAACCCGGACCGGCAGATACGGCAATTGCATTGAGCTCACTGTATTGAAGCCCGGTACTGGCAAATACCTTCTCTACCATCTGCAAAAGGTCTTCGGCATGGCGGTTGGCATGCCCGCTGTGTTCAACATGTGCACAATGGCCATCAACTGACACGGCAACTGAACTTACAGTAGTAGCTGTTTCTATCAGGAGAATTTTAGCCATGCCTTACTTCGCCGCTGATTTGCGTTCAACTTCCATTCCGTCATTGAGCATCCTTGATACTGCTGAATAAGGTCCGCTTACTACTTCCTGGCCGACACTCAGGCCACTGATAATACGGATGTAATTATTGTCCTGAATGCCTGTTTTTACCTCTTGTTGCTTCACCTTTCCATTTTCATAAAGAAACACTACTTCTTTGCCATCATTCAGCGAATTAAAGGAGTCGTCTGTCTTTTTTTGCACTCCTCCCGACGAACTGTCAGCTGCTGTTGAACGTATGGTTACAGCCATAATCGGCACACTAATTTCATTAGTTACCATCCGGGTTCTGATGTCAACTGTTGCGTTCATGCCGGGGAAGAAGGGTGAAAAATCCAAACGACTGCTGTCAATAAGATCTTGATAGGATGCACGTGTAATTCTGATTTTCACCAGAAAATTTACCACTTTATCGCCCGTATTTGCAGAGGCACTAACACCTGTGGCAGATGATGAGCGGGCAATTTCAGTGACAACTCCTTTAAATATCCGGCCAGAAAATGCCTCTACTTCAATGGTGCTGGTATCACCTGTATGTACCCTTACAATATCATTCTCATTCACCAGGGCATTGACTTCCATTTCGCGCATATCGGCGATGCGTAGCAATTCGGTTCCGCTCATCTGGGCTGTTCCGACTACCCTTTCGCCCAACTCAACATTTAGTTTCGAAATCGTACCTTCAGTGGGGGCATAGATGCGTGTACGATTAAGGTTATCAGTGGCTTCTTTTAAAGAAGCCTCAGCACTTTTTACACTGTATTCTGATGCAATGGTGTTTTGCCGGGCTGCTTCAAGGTCGGCTTTACCACTTTCAAATTGGGTGCGTACCTGGTCAAATTCTGCATCTGAAATGGCTTGTTGTTTATGCAATTTCTCAGAACGCTTGAAATTATTTTCCGCCAGAATAAATGATGCTTTTACCTGATTCTCTCTTGCCCTGGCATTTGCAAGCGCAGCTTTCGACTGATTTAATGCGGCTGTGACACGATCGGCAGCTGCTTTAATCAGGTCGGGATTGATACTTAATAAATGATCACCTTTTTTTACCTGCTGCCCTTCTTTCACCAATAACTCTACTATTTCACCTGATACATCTGCACTGATTTTTACCTCTACCTCTGGTTGAATTTCACCTGTAGCCGCAACTGTTTCAATAATCGTACGTTTTTCAACTTTTTCAACGTTTACTTCCAGTAAGGGCTTCTTTCCAATCCACCCTGCCTTCTTTGCCATGAAGGCGCCTATGAGCATCACAACAATGACTACAATCCAAATAATTTGTTTCTTTTTCATGCACTAAAATTCAATGGGTTTGCCTTGATAAAAGTCTAATACCAACAAACGGAAAATGTATTCATATTTCGCCTGAGCAAGATTTGATTGCGCGGCATGAAGTTGATTTTTACCTGTATGGTACTCGAATGAATTGATAGCTCCCGCATCAAAACGTTGCTGGATATATGCAAATGCTTCCTGCTGCGCCTTAACATTCTTGTCGCTGGCTATATATTTTTCATACGCAGCTCTTGCATCAAACCAGGCGGTTTGTATGTCACGCCGGAGGTTATTACGTGCAATTAGTTTTTGCAGTCGCGCATTCTCAAGACTGATTTTTTGTAATGAAATCTGGGTACGGGTCCTGAAGTTGTTGAAAATCGGAACGTTTAAAGAGAAACCAACTGTTCGGTTAAAGTTTTGCGACCACTGGTCTTGAAAGCTGGTTTTCTCAAATACAGGCACCTGCACATCAATGTATAAAGGATTGCCCTGAAATTCTCCGATGTATTGTTGCTGCATCGTACTGCCTACCTGGGTGCGGGATAATTGCGAATAACCCGTGCCGATTCCTCCAAAAGCGCTAAGGCTTGGCGATAAGGCCGAACGGCTTGCTTTGAGCATTTTTTCCTGGCTGAGGTATTGCAAATCAGCACTGCGTACGGCCGGATACTGATCAACTGCTTGGTTAAAAATTGCAACTGAACTCAACGGAGGCAGGTCTCTTAATGGCTCGTTTAGTTGAGGCTGCTCAATTTCAAACCCTTCGGGCTGCTCTAAGTTGAGCATTTGCGCCAGCGTGAGCTTCGACAAAGCCAGTCTGTTACGTGCGTTGGTCTGATTGAGCTCTTCGGTGGCCGTTTGTGCCTCTGCCTGCAAATAATCACCTTTTGTTATTTGGCCGGCTTCGTATAATAGCTTTAACCTCCCGGCCTGTTGCTTACTAAGTTGAGCCTGATTTGTACTGATGAGCGTCAACTCTTCATTGAGCATGATTTGAAGAAATGCATTGGCCACATTAAGGGCAATGTCGTTATTTGTCTGTTCGTTGCTTGCTTTTGACGATTGCACAGCGAACTTTCCTGCTTGTATTGAATGGGTGTTTTGCAAGCCACTAAAGAGGGTTACATTGCCGCTTAAGCTGAAATTTTGAGAAAGCACAACTGAATTGGCAAATTGATTGGTATAAGGGTCAATACGCCTCCCGGTATTGTACGTGTGATTTGCCTGTCCGTTTATTGCCGGAAAAACATTTCCTTTGGTCTGCACCAGATTTGCCTTGTTTCTGTCAAGCTGAAGACGCGCCTGTGCTGCCTGTGGATTCTGCTCAATGGCATACTGAATACAGGCCTTTAGGTTCCATTTTTCAACTGATTGACAATACCCTTCTCCGGAAAGAATGAGGGCCAGTAAGAAGGTAAACCCAATTCTGAATCGTAAAAACATAAGATTGACAAAGATAAAAGTTTGAGTGTACCATCTGCCCCTTGGTTTTTCACAATAAACTGGCGCAAATCAGCATTTTTGCCGGATAGTTCATGAATTAAAAATGAAAACGCAAGGGTAAACGGGAAATTTTTGGTAAAATTGCAGCATGACGCTTAAACAAAGCCTGCAACAAAAATTATTACAAAAGCTTTCACCCCAACAGATACAGATGGTGAAACTCTTGCAGGTACCAACTATTGCCCTCGAACAAAGAATTAAGGAAGAACTGGAAGCCAATCCTGCGCTGGAAGAAGGGAAGGATAATGATGCCGATGATGAAAAAGACCCCTCTTCTGAAGACCCCTTTGGAAGTGCAGATGATGGAGACGAGGAAGCACATAATGACCAGAACAGGGAAGACTTTAACCTGGATGCCTATATTGACGATGACGAAATTCCGGCGTACAAAATGGCAAATAATAACCAGGGCCAGGATGTTGAACGACGTGAAATTCCGTTCGCAGTAGGGCAAAGCTTTCAGGAGAACCTGCTGAACCAATTGGGCATGCGGCAATTAAATGAGCAGGAACAGAGAATCGCTGAATACATCATCGGAAACATTGACGATGATGGTTATTTGCGGCGCGATACTGAGGCCATTGTTGATGATTTGGCATTTTCGCAGAATATTAACACCGATGATAAAACTGTTGAATCGCTGATTACGCTAATTCAAGAGTTTGACCCGCCCGGAGTAGGTGCAAGAGATTTACAGGAATGCCTATTGATTCAGATTCGCAAGAAGAAGCCCAAAAATGCCACCCTGATCACAGCAGAAACAATCCTGCGTGATTTCATGGAGGAAATTTCAAGAAAACATTACGATAAAATCACCAAAAAACTAGAAATAAGTGATGCTGATTTACGTGATGCACTCAAAGAAATTGCACGCCTTAATCCCAAACCAGGCAACTCTCAAAGCGACTCACAGAAGAGCGTACAACACATCATTCCTGATTTTACACTCGTAAATAACGACGGGCAACTCGAATTACAACTCAATTCAAAAAATGCCCCTGATCTGAAGGTGAGTAAGGCCTATCAACAGATGCTTGAAGAATACAGCAACAGCAAAAATCATTCTTCAAAAGATCAGAAAGAAGCAGTGCAGTTTGTCAGACAAAAAATAGATTCGGCAAAATGGTTTATTGATGCCATCCGGCAAAGACAGCAAACGCTATTGTTTACCATGCAGGCAATTCTCGATTATCAGTTCGAGTATTTCAGCACAGGTGACGAGACGAAACTAAGGCCAATGATTCTCAAAGATATTTCAGAGCAAATCGGCCTTGATATCTCAACAGTGTCAAGGGTGGCCAATAGCAAATACATTCAAACATCTTTTGGCACCTTCCTGCTCAAATCTTTCTTTTCAGAATCATTATCCAACGAAGCAGGGGAGGAGGTCTCTACCCGTGAGGTAAAGAAAATACTTGAAGATTGTATCGCTGCCGAAGATAAAAGAAAGCCGGTAACCGATGATAAACTTGCACTGGTATTACACGAAAAAGGGTACAACATCGCAAGAAGAACGGTTGCCAAATATCGCGAACAATTAAATATCCCGGTTGCACGCCTCCGGAAAGAGATTTAATAAAGGATAAATGAATCCTTTATTAAATATTATGAAGGCTCCACTAATTCCTTGAGCTTTTTAAAACCTTGTTTGTCGCTAACTATTGCTTTATAAATATCACAGAACCAATAGATTCGCCGCCATTAACAGATAAACTAAGATGATACAAGCCTGCCTGTAATCCTGAAACCTCCAGCCTGTTTGTTGCAGTTTGCAGTTGACCTTCCTGCAACTTCCTTCCCATGCTGTCAAAGAGTTTGAAATGTGTATTCAAATGCAAGCCTTCAATGAAAAGCACCTGGTTTGCAGGATTAGGATATGCCTGTATCTTTGAGGAAAAAGTGGAAGTTACACCACTTGTTAAATTCGAAGCCCCTGGAGTTGTAGCCCCTGAAATAAATGTACGCCAAGGTGTACCACCATCAACCTGGCGACCATAAGATTGATCTGCTGCAATAGCTGGGAAACTTACTGAATCAATCAGCGATGTTGATGCATCATCACCATAAATACCCAAAAATTCTCCATTGGCAGATAATTTAAAATTGACATGTAAAGCGCCCTGAGAAACTTGTTCATCAGCCCATATCAGCAGAAACCCTCCTGCTGGTATGACTGTTGCCGGATCGCCCGTTGGAAACTGGTGTTTCGTAGGGTTGTTTTTATCATCAGTAACATAAAAACCACCAATATCCACGGGCTCAGTTCCCGGATTGAACAACTCAAACCAATCGTCAAATTCACCAGGCTGGTCTTCAATGGTTTGCGTGTTCGAAGACATGATCTCATTGATATACAATTCGGGCAAAGTCGTAGCTTGGTCGTTGTCTTCTAAGGTAATTACTGTTTGAGAAATGGTGGTTCCGGCTACAAAACCAGAAGAAACTGATTCTATACCGAAACTAACGGTCTCTGCATTTTCTACGAAAGCATCATCGTTGGCGTTGAACACAAAACTTACACTGTCAGCGCCCTGCGAGATTCCCAGGTTGATGAACCCACCTGCAACAGTCGGTACTGTACTGAAATCACCTCCTTCGATCCCGTTTCCTGCCGAAACATTCAGAACAATGTTTCCGGGTTGGGTCGCAGGCGGTACAATCAGCAGACTTACCTGTACCTGATTGCCTTCCATTACGGTATAACTTGCGGTTCTGAAGTTAATCTCTGATGCAATATCGCTAAGATCTGAGAACCTGATTTCTTTTTGGGTTGGGTTAGTATAAAGCAATTCAGATGAAGCAGAAAATACACTTATTACAGCTCCTTCACCGGTTTCTTCTTCACCATCGTCATGCAATTCAATGGTGAAAGTGGCAGAGGTTTGCCCTGCTGCAAAACCAAGCTGAAAGATTGAATCTACGGCAGCCGGAATCAGCGTGAAATCTTGTGTTGTTGCACCCCCGTTAAGAGCAACTTTTAGCGTTACTGATGTGGCCACTGCCAAAGGATTCGAAAGATGCATGGTAATAGTTTGTGGCCCAGTACCTTCAATCAGATTCAATGGATTACTTCCGGCAAATTGCAGACTGGCCGTATTGGGCTCTGAGAAATTAAATTGCCATGCGGGCCAATGGCTCATCCCTCCGGTGGTGGTATCGTTACTGCCGAACCAATTTAAGTTATTACCATTTATTTGGTTCAGAATTGACTGCGGGGTGCCGCTTATCACCGGAACATTTAAGAAAATATTATCTGTATCTGTGGTGGTATTTGAGAAAGAAAAAGCGGTTTGACCGTTTACCAATCCGGAAGGCAAACAAGTTGAATTGGTATTGCCTGTACCGGTGGTGCTGCATGTTTCCTGCCAACTACGGCTGCTTATACCTGCCAAATGAATGATACCACCTCCGGTAGCAATTTTATATGCAAGAATTTGATCCCCACCAACGGCTAAACTGTTTAATTTCCCAAGTGCGGTACCGGCACCTTCAACCAGTGCATTTGATTCCGCTCCCAGCGGGTCGCTTATCCTGATTACTGTTCCTTTGGGTACCAACTGACTGCTGTACCAACGCATGGTCTGCTCATTGGCAAAGAATGCTGTACCGCTCCAACCATTGTCAGTGAAGTAAATCGTATCATTTGCGGCAATATCCTGCATAGCAGCAAATGCAAACGCATCCGGTGAATCTGTCTGGAGTGCAAGCAGAACAATAGAACCAGGGCCAAGCGGCTGCTGAGCATGAAGATTACTAAGTCCGATAAATAGGAGGGTTGTCAAAAGCCTTATTACTTTCATGGTTTTTCATTTGAAAGGTGAAAGATACGGGATTCAAACCAAAATTGTAGCAGTAACGGCAGGTGTATCAATAAATCAATGTTATTGTTCCTTTAGATTGTTGTGAATTCCCATTAATAAATTCAATATCTGCCAAATAAAAATACGTTCCTTCAACTACGTTCACACCCGATTTGTCTTTCCCATCCCATGCTAAACTGGTACCACCACTTTGCCATACCAAGTTTCCCCAACGATTGAATATTACAACTGTTTGATGGACGACTCCGTCATTCGGAAAAAGAAATAGATCATTTATCCCATCACCGTCGGGTGTGAATACATTCTCTGTTATGATACTACAGGGGTAAGCCCTTATATATACACTATCTCTAACTAAACAACCTTGGCTTGAATATGCTTCAACATAGATTGGACCATCAGCGGCAGGAAAATGAATTGTGCGGCTGGTAACTCCGGTACTCCACATGATTTCTGACCATTCTACTTCAGAGGTTAATTCGAGATAAACCAATTCGTCTTTACACCGTATAAGTGTATCAGGAAGGCCTGAGCTGATTTCATAAACCTGGCTGACATCAAAATAAACAGGCCCTGAAGGACAGTTTCTCAGGGAGTAATGAAAGGCCCCCTGCTTATTGAGTAATGTCTGGCTCATTGAGAGAGGCAATTCATTTGAATGCAGGGTGTCGCCTGAAAATACCCAGTAATAATTTTCGGCATCCGGAGGGATTTCAGCTGTTACGACTACCGAATCCCCCTGGCAGAATTTACCCGAAAAATCAAGATTGGTGGGTTCGGGAATCGGGTTTACCCTTAAAACAATATTTTTGGAAGTGTTGCAATTATCAAGTTGTGCGCTGAGGGTGAATATACCTGTGTTGGAAATATCGAGTTCACTGATAATTAATTCCGGGCCATTTACCTGCATAAGCGGAGGGCCATTCCAGGTATAGGAAGCATTCTGATCAATGGTTTCAGGCGAAAGCAGTATTGATTCTCCAGCGCAGGCTGTCAGGGAATCCGGTATTCCTGAAATTTTTGCGGCCGGTAACAGATACATGGTGGCAGTATCTCTTTGTATTCCACACCAGGCCGGGTCGGGGCCTGTTTCAAGGATAATTTTATCAAGGTTAGCCAGGCTGCCGGCTGGAGCAAACAGGGTATCTGACACGATGGATGAACCGCCCGGCATATACCAGGTTCTTTTGATATCACCCTGGTAATCAGAAGGATAAAGTTGAATTTCCTCGCTTGTACAAACGAGCGTATCTCCACTGATATATTCTTTTCGGATAGGAGGCCTGCCGATAATATCAACTGAAATCGTCCCTCCTTCACATCCGGAGAAAGGATCAACTGACTTCAGATGAACCTGAAAAGTATCAGCAGGAATATGCAGGTCAATACTATTTCCGTTCAGGGTATCACCGTCAATCAACCATATAATACCGCTTCCGTTGGCTTCAAGACGGCTTACCGTACCTGCACAATACGGACCGCCCGGGTTGAGTAGTTCAGGAGGGGCGGGAAGAGAGCGAAAATCTACCTGTAGTGTCGCCTGGGTGGTACATCCGTTAGGGTCAACCGAACGGAGTGTTATGGTTCCGTCCTGTTTCAGGTAAATGGCAGACGTATCTTTGCCCGAGGGCAACCACTTGTTTGACCAGCCGGGGTACCTTGCCCGGAGCAAGACACTATCTCCTTCACAGAATTTGTCTTTATCGGCAATAATACCTGTTACCTGGGTAGAACCGCTTATCTGCACACCATTCGTTTGGGTAAGCCCGCAGAATGTATAGCTGGCCGAGTAATAACCGGGTGTTTTCGCATAAATGAATGGTTTAACTACTCCGGCCGGATTGTTCCAGACATATTGCAGGCCGGGATAAGTGATGATACTGATCTTTATGGAGTCGCCGGGGCAGAGATGATTCTTTTCGGCACTCAGCGGCGGAACCCTGTACTCATTGATGATAATAGTCCCGGAGGTCAGCCTGCATCCGAAAGAATCGGTATAGGCATAGGCATAATTACCGGGGGCATAGGCATAAATGGTTCGATTACCCGGGGCTCCTTCTCCCGTGGGACCATACCAAACATGTTCGGTGCCTTGAGAGCCTGTAAGCAGAATGCTGTCGTTAGGGCAAACATAACCGTTGACCGGGTTCGTTGTAATTTGGGGTGCTTTACGGGTTTGTAAAATGACAGTTCCGGTAATTGAATGCGTGCAGCCGGTCAGAGAATCTGTTGAATCTTTTCTGATCCTGTATGTGCCAGGTCCGTTGGCCATAAAGAATGGAGAGTATGGATCAACATCCAGCGGATTAGCTACCGTGGGATTACTTTCTGATGCATAGGTAAGCCGGGTGAATGGTTTGGGGCCGTCAATGATCACCTTGAGCGGCTTACCCAGGCAGAATGTCGGTTCTGTGGGCGTTAAAGTATAGCCAACAGTAGAACTGGCTGTTCCTACAACCGTATAAAACTGTTTGGTAAGCCTGATCAGGTATTGTTGCATTCTACCGGGAACGTAGAGATCTAATTTTACCGTGTTCCAGCCCGTTGTATTGTCTCTGTATCTTCTGACATGCTTTATGAAGGTATAGCCTGTTTCCAATTCAATCAGACCGGTGGAGG